>NZ_DASZGI010000147.1:0-87430 GCF_035938995.1 Actinocrinis sp. | reverse complement strand
GCAGGAGGCCGAAGCCGAGAGCCTGGCGCGCGCCGTGGCGCAGCCGGGCGACGGCGCCGCGCCCGCGTCCGAGGTCTCCCCCTCCTGGCTGATCGGCCAGCTGCGGATGATGCAGCAGGACATCCTCGAACCCGCGGACCGCCCCGAGACCGGGCTTGAACCGCGCGAGATCGCGGTGCTGAGACTTCTCGCGGACGGATGGGGGACCCCTGAGATCGCCGTCCGGCTGGCCTACTCGGAGCGCACGGTCAAGAACATCATCCACGGCGTGCTGACCCGTCTGCGCCTGCAAAACCGCACGCAGGCGGTCGCATACGCGATGCGCAGCGGGGTGCTCTGACACAGCCAGATCCGGATCGGGTGGCGGAGGCACGGGTCGGTGTCCTAACGGGCACCGGCAAGCCCGCAAACTGCTGAACACCCGCCTGCGCTCCTTAACGTCTAATCCGAGGCCGAATTCGCACCGAGAGCGAGTGACCATGAGCACCGTGATCGTCAAGCGGGCACCGAGGACCGCCGCGCCACCAATGCCGGAAGGGCAGGTGGAGCTGGCCGAGCCGCCGGTGCTCGACGAGCCGGCGCGCGCCGACCTGAGCTCCATGACGGGCATGCTGCCGATGGCCCTGGGCATGGGAACCATGGCCATGATGTTCTCGGTGGCCAACGGCTCGCCGTCCACCTACCTGATGTCCGGGATGATGGGCGCCTCGATGGCCACCATGAGCATCAGCCAGATCGGGCGGGGCAGCGGGGAGCGCAAGCGCCGGCTGCGCGCGGAGCGGCGGGACTACCTGCGCTACCTCTCCCAGCTGCGCACACAGGCCGAGCAGGCCGCCGAAGCCCAGCGGCTCTCGCTGGCGTGGGACAACCCGGACCCGGCCGCCCTGTGGTCGCTGGCGTGCAGCCCGAGGCTGTGGGAGCGGCGTGGCGGACACGACGACTTCGCCCGGGTGCGCATCGGCCTCGGGCGGCGGCGCGCCGCCCTCGAATTCATCCCGCCGCAGACCAAGCCGGTCGAGGACCTCGAGCCGCTGTGCGCGATCTCGCTGCGCCGCTTCGCCCACGCCCACCAGACCGTCTCCGGGCTGCCCGTCACGGTCGGGCTGCGCAACTTCACCAGCGTCGAGTTCGCGGGCGAGGCCGAGCCCGCGACCGCCCTGCTGCGCGCGATGGTCGGCCAGCTGGCCGCCTTCCACTCCCCGGACGAACTGCGCCTGGCGCTGCTCACCGACGACGCCGGCCTGACCGAGTGGGACTGGTTCAAGTGGCTGCCGCACAGCGCCCACCCCCGGCTCGAGGACGAGGCCGGGCCGCTGCGCCTGGTGGCCACCGACCACGAGGAGCTCATCGACCTGCTCGGCCCGGACTTCGCCGACCGCGCGGAGCACGACCCGGCCGCGTTGCCCGGCATCGCAGAGCCCTTCGTCGTGGTCGTGGCGCACCGCACCCGCATCCCCACCTCCTCGCGCATGCTCGGCGGCGGGGTGCGCAACTCCGTGCTTCTGGACGCGACCGGCGCGATGCCCGGCGGTCCGAAGGTGCTGCGCCTTCACGCCGAGCGTGAGAAAGTCCGGTACCCGGTCGGCGAGACGGAGGCCAGCGCCCGGATCGACGCGCTCGGCCGCGGCGGTGCCGATCACCTGGCCCGGCTGATCTCGCCGAAGCGTACCGGCGGCGGCGCGGACCTGGCCGACAAGCCGCTGGAGAGCGACTTCGAGCTGACCACCCTGCTCGGCATCCGCAACCCGCGCACCTTCGACGTGGCCGCCAAGTGGCGCCCGCGGGCCGAGCAGAGCGCCCGGCTGCGCGTCCCGATCGGCGTCACCGAGCAGGGCGAGATCGTCGAGCTGGACGTGAAGGAGTCCGCGCAGGGCGGCATGGGCCCGCACGGCCTGCTGATCGGCGCGACCGGCTCGGGCAAGAGCGAGCTGCTGCGCACCCTGATCGTCGGCCTGGCCGCCACGCACTCCTCGGAGATCCTCAACTTCGTCCTGGTGGACTTCAAGGGCGGCGCGACGTTCATGAACATGGACCGGCTGCCGCACACCTCCGCGGTCATCACCAACCTGGCCGGCGAGCTGGCCCTGGTCGACCGGATGCAGGACTCGATCAACGGCGAGGTGATCCGCCGCCAGGAGCTGCTGCGCGAGAGCGGCCGCTCCTCCCTGTACGACTACGAGAAGGCCCGCGCGGCCGGCGCCCCGCTCAGCCCGCTGCCGACGCTGCTGGTCGTCGTCGACGAGTTCTCCGAACTGCTGGCCAGCAAGCCGGAGTTCATCGAGCTGTTCGTCACCATCGGCCGGGTCGGCCGCAGCCTCGGGGTACACCTGCTGCTGGCCTCCCAGCGCCTCGACGAGGGCCGTATCCACAAGGTCGAGGGCCACCTCTCCTACCGGGTCGCGCTGCGCACCTTCTCCTCGATGGAGTCGCGCAGCGTCATCGGGGTCTCCAGCGCCTACGAACTGCCCTCGACGCCGGGCAACGGTTACCTCAAGGTGGACACCACCAACCTGGTGCGCTTCAAGGCCGCCTACGTCTCAGGGCCCTGTAAAACCCCGGAGGAGACCGGCGCCGGGCAGCTCGAGGAGCGCGGGGGCGAGGCGGCCACCTTCAGCCTGCGCCAGAAGGTCCCGACGTCGGCCGCCGAGCTGGCCTTGGAGCCGCAGGCGGCGCCGTCCATGGAGGCGGCCCGGGAGGAGTCCGGCGACGGCGACAGCCTGCTCGAGGTGCTGGTGGACCGGCTCGCCGACGCCGGGCCGCCCGCGCGCCAGGTCTGGCTGCCGCCGCTGAACGAGGCGCCGAGCCTCGACGAGTTGCTGCCCGGCATCGTGCCCGACCCGCAGCGCGGCATGTACGCGGCCGACTACCCGGGCCTGGGCACCCTGTCCGTCCCGCTGGGCGTCGTCGACCGGCCTTTCGAGCAGTCCCGCGAGCTCCTGCTGGCCGACCTGCGCGGAGCGGGCGGGCACATGGGCCTCGCCGGGGCGCCGCAGTCCGGCAAGTCGACGATGCTGCGCACCCTGATGATCTCCCTCGCGCTGACCCACTCCCCGCGCGACGTCCAGTTCTACATCCTGGACTTCGGCGGCGCCCTGGCGTCGGTGGCCGGCATGCCGCACGTCGGCTCGACCGCGACCCGGCTGGACCGGGACCGGGTGCTGCGCACCGTCGAGGAGATCTCCCAGCTGGTCGAGCAGCGCGAGGCGCGCTTCGCCGAGCTGGGGCTGGAGTCGATGGCCGCCTACCGGGCCGCCCGCGCCCGCGGCGAGATCCAGGACCCCTACGGCGACGTGTTCCTCGTCATCGACGGATGGGCCACGCTGCGCCAGGACTTCGAGGAGCTGGAGAACCGGATCGGCGAGATCGCCGCCCGCGGCCTGTCCTTCGGGGTGCACCTGGTGGCCGCCGCGGTCCGCTGGTCGGAGTTCCGCCCGCGCCACCGGGACCTGTTCGGCACGAAGTTCGAGCTGCGGCTCGGCGACCCGATGGAGTCTGAGGTCAAGCCGAACGCGGCGAAGACCGTGCCGGCGGTGCCGGGCCGCGGGCTCACCAAGGGGGCCCACCACTTCCTGACCGCGCTGCCCAGGCTGGACGGCGGCACCACCGTCGACGACCTGACCGCCGCGACGAAGGCCGCGGCCGCGGAGATCGACATCTTCTGGACCGGCCCGCGCGCGCCCGAAGTGCGGATGCTGCCGACCCGGCTGCCCGCCGGACGGCTGCCGCGCGGCGAGGGCGCCCGGATCTGCCTGGGCCTCGACGAGAAGCGGCTGGCCCCGGTCTGGCACGACTTCGCGCACCTGCCGCACCTGATGGTGTTCGGCGACAGCGAGACCGGCAAGACCAACGCGCTGCGGCTGATCGCCCAGGACATCGTGTCCCGCTATCAGCCCGCCCAGGCCCGCATCGTGCTCGGCGACCCGAGCCGCGCGCTGGTCGAGGACGTCCCGCCGGAGTACCGCGTCGGCTACGCGGTGGACACCGACGCGCTGGGGAACCTCGCGGGCAACGCGGCGGTGTCCATGAGCGCCCGCCTGCCCGGCGCCGACCTCACGCCGGAGCGGCTGGCCAAGCGCGACTGGTGGACCGGCCCCGAGCTGTTCGTGCTCGTCGACGACTACGACCTCTTCGTCAGCGGCAACGGGGCCGGCGGGCCGATGGTGCCGCTGGTGCGCCTGCTGGCCGCCAGCCCGCACATCGGCCTGCACCTCGTCGTCGCGCGCAGCACCTCGGGCGCGATGCGCTCGATGATGGACCCGGTCATCCGCCGGCTCTGGGAGCTGGGCGCCCCGGCCCTGCTGCTCTCCTACCCGAAGGAGGAGGGCAAGTTCCTCGGCGAGGCCAAGCCGCGCACGCTGCCGCCCGGACGGGCCCAGCTGGTGACCCGCCGCGACATCAAACTCGTCCAACTCGGCCTGGCCGGCGCCGATGACTAGGACGCGCACAGCAGACAACGCAAAGCCCGCAGTCGCGCAGTGCGCCCGCAGGCCCCGCACCCGACAAGGATCAGGAGGAATGCCATGACCGCCCGGACCGCCACGCCACGGCTCGCATCCGGCGTCGGCCTCGAGGTCTGCCGGTTGACCGTCCGCAGCGCCGAGCGCACCTGCGACCTCGCGCTACCGGTCTCGGCCGCCGTGGGGGAGGTGCTGCCGCTGATCGTGCCCGAGCCGGAACCGGACGAGTCCAAGGCCGGATACGTGCTCCAGCGCCTGGGCGGCCCGCCGCTCGACCCCGGCGCCACCCCGGAAAGCCTCGGCCTGCGCGACGGCGAGGTGCTGTACGTCAATCCGATGTCCGACGTGCTGCCAGAGGCCGAATTCGACGACGTGTCCGTCGGGGTCGCCCAGGCCGTGGCCGCGCGGTCGGACCAGTGGCGGCCCGAGTTCACCGGCCCGCTGATGCTCGGCGCGGCCGGAGTCGCCGTGACCGCCTTCTGCATCGTCGCCGTTCACTCCCGGGCGCACTGGCTGGCGGCGTTCTCGCTCGTGCTGGCCGCCGTCTGCTTGACGGTGTGGGCGGCGCTGGCCCCCCGGCTGCACGCCGACCGGGTCGCCGTCGTGGTCAGCGGCCTCGCGGCGTGCGCGGTCGGCGGCATCGCCGGACTGTCCGCCCGGCACGCCCCCGGCGGCCTGTTCACGCTCGATCACAAAGCCCTGGTGGCACTCGGCCTGGGCGCCGTCCTGCCTGCGCTCATCCTGTGCGTCGCGCGATTGCCGCTGTCGGTCTTCGGCACACTGGTCGGCTGCGGCGTGACCGCCGCGGTGGGCGCGGGACTGGCCGGCGCCCTGCACTGGGACGCGACCAGGACCGCGACGCTGCTCGCCGTCGTCTTCTTCGCCACCGGGCAGCTGAATCTGCGCATCGTCCTGCGCGCGACCCGCCTCTGGGTGCCGCAGCTGCCGCGCTCGACCCAAGAGCTCCAGCAGGACATCGAGCCGGAGGCGCAGGCCGTCATCGCCCAGCGGACCGAGCGCGCCGTCGGCATGCTCAACAGCCTGTTTCTCACCGCGGCCGTGCTGAACGCGGTCACCTGCGCCCTGCTCGCGCGCCAGCCAGGCTGGATCGGATGGACGCTCGGCGGCGTGCTGTGCGCCGTGGTGCTGCTGCGTGCCAGGGCGCTGACAGGGGCCTGGCAGCGCGTCGCGCTGGCACTGTCCGGGGCGACCGGGTTGGCCTTCCTCGTCGTGACGCGGTCCGCCGCGGCCGGCCCGGGACCGCGTGCCCTGTTGTTGCTCGGCCTGCTGCTGGTGGTCGCCGGACTGGTCGCGGTCTCGCAGCGGCTGCCGCGCCGACGTCTGCTGCCGGTCTGGGGCGTTGTCGCGGACCTGCTCGAGACCTGGACCGCGATCGCCCTGGTGCCGCTGCTGCTCCAGTTGCTGCACGTGTACGCGCACCTGCGCGGCCTGATCGGCTAAGGGGGGACCGTCATGCAGAGCCGTCGAGACCATCTCCACGCATATCAGTTCTCGGTCGGACGCCTCGTGCGCGCCGTCGCGGTGGGCGACACCGGGAGCGCGGAGTCGCCGTTCCGCCGCGCGAGCCTCGGCGTCATCGCCGGAGTGGTGCTCGCGGCCCTGCTCGGCGGCGGGAGCTTCGTCTACGGGCTGATCTCGCCCAAGGCCAGCACGGCCTGGCGCGCCTCCGGTTCCCTCATCGTCGAGAAGGAGACCGGAACCCGCTTCCTGATGCTCAACGGGCAGCTGCGGCCGACGCTCAACTTCGCGTCCGCCCTGCTCGTCGCCGGGCAGAAGGCCGCCCCCCAGTTCGTCTCCCGGGCCGATCTCGCCGGCGTCCCGGTCGGAAAGCCGATCGGCATCCCGGGCGCACCGGACGAGCTGCCGACGCCGTCGGCGCTCGCCCCCGGCACCTGGTCGATCTGCCTGCACTTCGACGGCACGCCCATCCTCGACCTGGCGCCCGGCGCGCAAACCGGGCGCTCGCTCAACGGCAACCGGATCCTGGTCGTCTCGACCGACCCCGTGCAGCCGGCCGAGTACGTGGTGTTCAACGCGGTGAAGTATCCGGTGCCCGAGCCGGGCGTCCTGACTGCCCTGGGACTCGGCGACCAACAGCCGGTGCAGGCCGCGCCCGAATGGCTGGACGCGCTGCGCACCGGTGAGCCGGTGACCGCGCCCGCGATCCCGGGCGCGGGCAAGGTGGGCGGCCTGGTCGGAGGTGCCACGGCCCGCGTCGGCACGCTGTTCGCGTCGGATGCCGGCGATGCGACCCAGTACTACGTCCTGCTCTCGGACGGGCTCGCTCCGATCACCCACACCGAGGCCGCGCTGTTCCAGGTCGCCGGGGCGGCCTCGCCCCTGGTGGAGAGTCCGGCGACGATCGCGGCGGCGCCTCAGTCGGCGGACCGTTCGCTGTTGGACCGGCTGCCGGACCTGCTCGACGGGCCCGTGTTCGGCGGCGCACCGTGCGTCGTGCAGAGCTCACCGGGCAAGGTGACGCAGACGAGCGTGGTCGTCAACCCGGACTCACAGGCGCAATCCGAGCCGGCGGTCGTCGTGCCGCCGGAGGGCGGGATGCTCGTGCAGCAGCCCGGCGGAACCCAGCTTGCCCCGGCCCCTGAGTTCCTGATCACCGACACCGGAAAGAAGTACCTGATCTCCGGCGGCGACGCGCTCAACGCGCTCGGCTACGGCAGCGCGACGGCGAACGTCATGCCGCTCGACGTGCTTGCTCTGCTTCCCAACGGACCCGCGCTCGACGTCACCGCGGCGCGAGGGGGGACCACGACATGACCGGCCGGCTGACCCGGGTGCAGGTTCGCCGCGCGCCGCTGCGGATGCGGCGGATCGGCAGCGCACTGCTCGTCTACTCCGAGAGCGGCGAGGATTCCCGAGCGCTGAAGTCCGTCGAGCGCCTCGCCGTCTGGCCGGGGCACACGGCCGTCTGCCTCGACGTGCCGGCCGACACCGCGCCGAAGGAGTTCGACCGCGTCGCCGACGCGCTCGCCGCGCTTCCCGACACGCCCGTCCTGGTGCCGACCCGAGCCGAGTCGGGGTCGACCGTGGAGATCGGCGCGTGGTTGGCGCAGCGATGCGGGCGGACCGTGCTGGCCTATGAGGGGAACCCGTGGGTGGCGGCCGGCGGTTGCCTGTTCCTGCCGCCGGAAACCGGGGCCGGCTGGGTGCGCATGGATCCGGACCGGACGCCCGCACCGTACTCGCGGCGTTTCCCGAAGCCGTGGTGGGAGTGCGCCGCGGTCTCGGAGTCGGCCGAGCTCGGCGAGGGCTACGTGGTGGAGCCGATTCCCGCCGGGGTGTGGATCCACGCGGGCGGCTATCCCGAGACCGTGACGCGGCATCGCAGTCTGCTGATCGGCCTGCCGCCGGACCCGCGGTTCCCCGTGGTCGTGGCCGGGTTCCCCGGCTCCGAGCCGGTCGCCGTCGCACGGCTCGCCAGGTTCTGGCGGTCCGCGCCGCAGGAACTGCTCCCGGCGATGCGGCTTGCCCGGTTCGGGCCGACCGACGTGCCGGCCGAACGATTCGGACAGGCCCTCGCCGACGCCGCGGACGCTCCGGTCGTCGTGGGCGCGGGCGTGCGCGCAGTACTCCCGGACGGCCGGGGCGGATACGGGGTGTGGACGCTGCTGCCTGATGGGCCGATGTCGTGGACTCCGTATGTGCGGGACTTCGGGTACGTGCCGAGCCGATGGACGCCCGGAGTCTCGACGGACCCGACGCCGATCGACCATCGTGCGCCGATCGAGGGACTGACCGAGCAGGGGCAGGGCGCCTACTGGTACGGCGGGGACACGGTTCTCGAGGTGACGCAGAGCGGCCTGTGGCTGCGTCCCGCGGGGGAGCGGCACGACCGTGCCGCGATCAGGTCGGCGCCGCCGGAGCCGGGCCGGGCGAAGATCTTCGTCGACCTGGCAGACCCGGGCTCGCCGGCGGGCCGGCGCATGCAGGCCATGGCCCGCGAGCTGATCCAGGCGCTGGAGCCGCGGACCCGCGCGGTGGCCCGGCTCATGTTCGTCGGCGCGTCCGGGGTGTTCAGCGAGCCCGAGCCTGAAGCAGCGCCGGGTCCTGAACTCGAACTCCACACGCGCGCGCCTGTAGTCCAGGCAGCCGCCGTCGTCGGGCCAGTGCCCGACGCGGAGCCCACGCTCGAGATCGCGCCGGCGCTCGTGGCCGAGCCCACGGTCGAATTCGCGCCCGAACCGGAATCCGTGCTCGAACCCGCGCCGCTGATCGAACCCGAACCGCCGGCCGAGCCTTCGCCCGAAGCGGAGCCGGCACCCCTCGCGGAGCCCGAGCCCGAGGCCGAACCCGTCTCTCTGTCCGCACTCCAGCTCGTCTCCTCGCCCACCGCGGGATTCGACATTCCGGAGAGCCGCGCCTTCGCGGCCCCCACCGCGCCCGCACCGGAGCGTGCACCCGAGCCGACATTCGAGCCCGTCGCAGGGCCCGAACCCGAGCGCGCGCCCGAGCCTCCCGCTCCCGAGCCGGTCCGTCCGCCCGTTCCCGCCAAGGCCGCGGCCGGGCCGAGGGTCCAGCCGGTCCCGTCCGCTCAGGCTGCTGCGATGCCCCCGGCGGCCGGGATCGGCGAGGAGCGCGTCTGGCTGCGGCGCAACCTGAGCAAGCAGTACGACGCCACCGCGAGTTCCGTCTCGCGTGTGCTGTCCAAGTACCCGGGCCTGCGCGCGGGCGGTGGCAACTCGGACGCGCTGACCGACCTCGTCGCGGTGAGCCTCTATCTGGACGGCAAGACCCGGGAACTGGACGACGCGGTGCGCGCCGGGAAGGTCGGCCCGCATGTCCCGCTCGCCCGCTGCGTCGCCTCCGGGTTGCGCCGTCTGCCCTCCTTCCGCGGTGTGGCCAGGCTGCGCGCCGAGCTCGACGAGTCGCAGTGGCGCTGGTACGGCGGGCGCGAGCTGGTCACCGAGTGGTCGTTCTGCCCGGTGCTCACCTCCGGCCGGGTCAAGCTGCCCGGCGACGTCGACGTCCTGATCTGGTCCATGACCGCGCGGCGCACGACCCTGGTCGACCCGTCGCTGCCCGAGCAGGCGGTGTTCCTGCCCGGCACCAACTTCAAGAGGCTGCGCACCGGCGGCGCCGGCCGCGAGATCTATCTGCGCGAGCTGGCCCACACGGAGGTGGCCGCCGACGGCACGGTGAACTCCCGCGAGCCGCTCGACGAGCTCGCGCTCACCGCGCTCGAGACCGCCGCCGAGGCCTGGCGGCTCGACGGCCCGACCGTCGACCTCGACGCAGGGCTCGAGGACAGGTTCAGCAGCCCGCCGGGGCTTATCGGCCATGCGCTGTCCGCGCGGGCCGGCCGCGCGGCGCCGGTCGGCGCGCAGTCATCGGGAGCCACGCACCAGGGGGAGGCGGCGTAAATGCGGCAGATTCTGCAGGTCGACCCCGGGCACTCGGGCGCGCACCGGACGATCAGCGAAGCGCTGCGCGAAGCCGCGGACGGTGCGGTGATCACGATCGCCGCCGGCCGTTACGAGGAACGGCTGGTCATCGACCGGGTCGTGACGCTCGTGCCGGATCAGGAGCCCGGCAGCGTGCACGTGCACTGCGGCACCGGCGGCACGGTCGCGGTCGCCGCCGACGGCGTGCGCTTGTCCGGCCTCGTACTCACCGGCTCGGACGAGCGCGCCTGCGTGGTCGAGGTGCGCCGCGGCGAGCTGGCACTGGACGGCTGCACGATCTCCGGATCCGCCTGGGCCGCGCTCTTCGCCAACGGCGGCGGGACGCTGGCCGTGCGGGACTGCCGGATCGGCAACACGGTGGGCGCCGGGGTCGTCGTCACCTCGCCCGGCGGCAACGCCGTAGAGACCTCCACGATCGCCGACTCCGCCTCGTCGGCGATCGTGGTGGCCGAGGGCGGGCGGCTGCTCGTCCGCGGCTGCACGATCGAGCGGACGGGCGGCAACGGCGTCTGCGTCAACGGCACCGCCCACGCCGACATCGAGGACTGTGTCCTGGTCGAGTGCGCCAAGCCGGCGCTGGCGGTCGAACAGCAGGCCGGGGCGCGGATCGTGGCCACCCGGGTGTCGGCGAGCGGCTCGCACGACGCCTACCTGACCTCCCGCGGCTCCGTCGAGCTGACGGACTGTGAGTTCGTGGATTCCGCCGCGCAGTCGGTCCACATCGCCAACGGCTCGGCCCCGGTGCTGTCCGGCTGCGCCATGGCGGGGGCGGCGAAGAACGGCCTGTACGTCACGGGCAACTCGCGGCCGACGTTCGAGCGGTGCTCGGTCGCCGACAGCCCGCTCGGGATCGTCGTGGACGGCGGCAGCACGCCGGCCTTCGCCGAGATGGCGGTGCACGGTTCCGCGCACACGGCGGTGCGCATCGTCGGCGGTGCCGACGCGCAGTTCGAGTCGCTGACCGTGGACGGGCCGGGCGCTGGCGTCGTGGCGACCGGCGCCAGCTCGATCGTGGTGCGCGGCGGCGAGGTGTCGGCCGGGCGCGGACCCGCTGTGGAGTTGAGCGAGGCGGGCAGCGGCACGTTCGGCCGGGTCAGCTTTACCGCGGATCAGGGCGTCGGGGTGCAACTCGGCCCCGGCACCCGGGCCGAGCTCGAATCCTGCACGCTGACCGGCTGCGGGACGGTCGTCGACCTGGACGCGGAACTGGTCCTGCGGGACACCGAGGTGCCCGACGACCCGGCCGACGGCCCGCAGCCCGGTGCGCCCAGTGCCCGGCCGGCCAAGCGACGGGCCCGCGGCGGCGGGGAAAGTGCGGACAGACGTGACAGCGGCGAGAGCAGGGACAGCTGGGACGGCGGACGCGAGGACGTTGGCGGCGGTGGCGGTGGTAGGAGCGGTGCGGCGCATCCGGGCACCGGGCCGCTGGCGGAACTCGACGCCTTGGTCGGGCTGGCCAGCGTCAAGGCCGAAGTCACCGGCCTGATCAACCTCAACCAGATGGCGCAGCGGCGCGAGCAGATGGGACTGCCGATGCCGCCGATGAGCCGCCACCTGGTGTTCGCCGGCCCGCCGGGGACCGGGAAGACCACCGTGGCCCGGCTCTACGGCGCGGTCCTGGCCGAGCTCGGCGTGCTGTCCCGCGGCCACATGATCGAGGTCGCTCGCGCCGACCTGGTCGCCCAGATCATCGGCGGCACCGCGATCAAGACCACCGAGGTGGTCACCAGGGCCCTCGGCGGCGTGCTTTTCATCGACGAGGCGTACACGCTCACCAACCAGTCCAAGGGCACCGGTCCCGACTTCGGCCGGGAGGCCGTCGAGACCCTCATGAAGCTGATGGAGGACCACCGCAACGAACTGGTCGTGATCGCGGCGGGCTACTCCGAGCACATGGAGCAGTTCCTCTCCTCGAACCCCGGGATGGCCTCGCGCTTCTCCCGCACGATCGAGTTCCCGAACTACAGCGTCGACGAGCTGGTCACCATCGTGGGCGGGATGTGCTCCGCGCACCGCTACGAGCTGCCCGAGGAGACCCTCAACGCTCTGACGGACTACTTCGAGCGCGTGCCGAAGGGGCCGACGTTCGGCAACGGCCGCGTCGCCCGCAAGGTGTTCGAGGAGATGGTCAACCGGCAGGCCTCGCGCCTGGCCACCCAGCCCGACGCCGAAGAGGCGGAGCTGAGCCGCTTCATGCCGCAGGACGTGGACCCGCCCTCCTCCGCGGCGGCCGCTCCGGCGGCGCGTGGCCCTGGCCGCGCGGCGGACACGGCCGGGGCGCGCCGGCTCGCCGCGCTCACCGGGCTCGACCCGGTGCGCGACGCGCTGCGCCAGCGCCTCGCCGGGCTGGCCAAGCTGCGGCGGGAGGGACAGCCCACGGCCGGTCTGGCGAATCTCGTCTTCGAGGGCTGGGACGGAGCGGGGCGCGGCGCCGTCGCCGCCGTCTACGCGCAATGCCTCGCCGAGGACGGCCTGATCGCCTCCGGAGCGCTGAGCACCGTGAGCCTCAGCGAGTTCCCCGTGCTGGCCCCCACTCAGGCACAGGCCTTCGCCCAGCGACTGTTCGAAGACAGCGCCGGGGGCGTGCTCCTCCTGCGTCTGGACGAAGTGTTCTTCAAACGCACGCTACAACAGCGGGTGGGCGTGCTCGAGGCGCTGCGCCAGACCGTAGGGCGACATCCCGCCGTAGTCCTGCTGCTGACCGGGGAGTCGCCGCGGATCGCGCAGATCCTGCGCGAGCGGCCCGATGTGGCCGGCTGTTTCGCCGACGCGCTGACCTTCCCCGAGTACGGCGCGCCGCACCTGGCGCAGTTGGCCGCCCGGTACCTCACGGCGCGCGGTTTCGAACTCGGCCAAGCCGTGTTCGACCGGATGACCGCGCTCTTCAGCGGCGCACCGCCGCAGACAGGTGCTCGCGACGCGCACCGCCTGGCCGAGCGGCTGGCCGCGGCGGCGCGGTCCACGGTCATCAGTCCGGACGACGTCGCGGCGTCCGCGCCGCCCGATCCGCTCCCCGCCGAAGCCGGCACGAACCACGTCGGCGAGAGAGCCGGGGAGCTGGTGCACCAATGAGAATGATCGATGCCATACATAGCTGTCCTGATGCACTGGAACTGGCGACTTGGACGCCGATCGCGCCGTCGCGCCACCGCGTGGGTGTGACCCTGGGGGCAGCGGTGGGTGTCGCGCCGGGCAACAGAAGCTCCGTGGGCGGCTCAGCAGCCTGATCCGCGGTCAACATGGAGACGAAGGCGCTTTCCACCGTGGAGGGCGCCCCGACCGAACGCAGGAAGGAGGGTCTCCCCCATGGCTGGAGAGACCTCAGTCAGCGTACAAGGAATGGTCGCCGCCCAGGGACACTTCCAGAACGCCCTGGACCAGACCAACACCGCCTACAGCAACATGACCGAGCAGCAGTCCACGCTGATGTCCAACTGGAGCGGCGAGGCCGCGTCCGCTTTCGGCCAGGCGCTGACCGCGTACCTCGAGGACCTCCAGACGGTCCGCACGCAGCTGTCCTCGATCACCGAGACGCTGTCGTCGAACACCGGGGTCTACAGCAACACCAACGAGGGCTCGACGCAGATGGCGGCGTCGTTCGCCAACGGCCTGCCGGGTCTCAACGGTATCTGACGGCGACCGGACAACCTCGCGAGAATCAGGAGCTTTCGATGGCTACATACACCGTCAACATGAGCAACGTCCAGGCCGTGGCCGAGGAGATGGGCGCGATCGCGCGCTACATCCAGGGCCTGCTGGAGGACCTGGACAACGGCGCGCTGCAGAGCCTGTCCGAGTGGACGAGCAGCGCGCGCGACGCCTACAACACGGCGAAGGCCAAGTGGGACGCCGCGGCGGCCCAGATGGTCGTCCAGGCGAACAACGCGCAGAACTCGCTCTCCCAGATCAACGACGCCTACGCCAACGCGGAGTACCAGGGTCTCGGGCTCTGGGGGCAGTAAATGGGCTTCGACTTTCAGCCGCCCGATCCGCCGCCGCCCCCCGAGTGGTCGCAGCCGACGAACGATCCGAATCTGCCGGCGGGCCACAGCGTCCCGAACGGCGGCGGCCCGACGGCGCCGACGCAGGTGGACACCAACACCCTGGACGCGTTCGCCAAGTAC
Source organism: Actinocrinis sp. (assembly GCF_035938995.1). Lineage (GTDB taxonomy): Bacteria > Actinomycetota > Actinomycetes > Streptomycetales > Catenulisporaceae > DASZGI01. Next base: position 73,408 of record NZ_DASZGI010000147.1, on the reverse strand, counting down.
ATGGGCGACCTGGTCCCGTTCCTCAACAATCTGATACCCGACCTGAACCTGGTGAACGTGCAGCCTGGTGCGTTCTACCACGCCGACCAGATCAGGACGGTCATCAACGGTCTGAACGGCGACGCCGGGCTCAAGTCCCGGTTCCAGCAGGTCATCTCGGACCTGGTGCAGGCACTGACCGACATCCAGACCGCGATGACCGAGATGAGCAGCAAGTACAAGAGCACCGAAGATCTCAACAACATGTCGTCCGACGACCTGACGAAGGAGTTCCAGTCGGTTCAGTCGGACTTCAGCACCCTGATGAGCGACGCAGGGAACCCGGGCTCGAAGTCGGGCTCGGGTGCCTGACGACACCGCGAAAGGGTGCCCGGGCACGCGTCCGGGCACCCGGCGGGTCGACCTTTAGACGGAAAGAGAGCGCGGGAGGCGCATCGTGGCAGACGACACCAGCGGCGGCGGATTCACCTCGGGTGACGGCGGCGCCCTGTTCGGCAACCCGTCGGCCAACGGCTCGGCGTCCGACTACGCGGGCTGGAACTGGCACCAGATCGAGGCCGCGATCGTCGGCGGTTCGATGATGACCACGCCGGCCGACGCCGCCCGGGCCAAGACCATCGCCGACCCGCAGACGCTGTGGACCGCGGCTACCACGTTCTACAACATACAAAAGGCTTTCGAGGCGGTCGGAGACGGCCTCGCCAAGGCGACGACCTCGCTCACCAACGTCTGGAAAGGGCAAGCGTCCGACGCCTTCAGCACGATGATGAGCGGCTTCTCGAAGCAGGTCCTCTCCAACGCCGACGCGCTGTCCGGCGGCGCGACCGGCAGGTACTCGGTGCCGGACCAGCTGACCAACAACGGCAACACGCTGGCCTGGGCGCAGAGCCAGATCGTGAGCATCGACGACTACTACGCGAACGCCGCGGCGGCGGAGGGCGCCCCGATCGTCAACGGGCTGGTTCAGATCCACACTAAGCCCGCGCTGGTCACCATGATGACCCAGGACATGGTCGGCGTGCTGAACCAGGTGGCGGGCAACTACACCGACACGATCTCGAACGTGAAGAACCCGGTGTCCCCGACGGCGACGACCAACCCGCCGGGCGTGACGAACCCGCCCGGAGTCACCAATCCTCCCGGAACGGGCGATCCGGGCGCCAACTTGCCGAACGCCGCCGTCGCGCCGCCGCCCGGACTGAATGCGCCGGGTGGTGCGAACGCTCCGGGAGCCAACGCGTTGCCGCAGAACTTCGCGACGGCGCCTCCGCCTGGTGGTGTGGGTGCGCCCGGTGGTGCGAATGCTCCGGGAGCCGGGTTGCCGGCTGATTTCGCCACGGCGGCTCCGCCTGGTGGTGTGGGTGCGCCGGGTGGTCTGAATGCTCCGGGAGCCAACGGTTTGCCGGCAGACTTTGCCACGGCGCCTCCGCCTGGTGGTGTGGGTGCGCCCGGTGGCGTGAATGCTCCGGGGGCCGGGTTGCCGGCCGACTTCAGCACCGCGCCTGCGCCCGGAGCTGTCGGTGCGAACGGCCTCGCTCCGCTCGCCGGGCTCCCGTTCGCCGCAGCGCCATTCAGCGCGGCCGGTTCCGCCGGTGCCCCGTCCGGGCAGTCCCCGGTCGGCTCGCTGAATCCGGCGATGGACGCTGCGCTCAACCCGGCGGCAGCCGCGTTGCCCTCGGAAAGCGCGGCCGCGGCCGGATTGCCCGCCCTCGAGTCCGCGTCCGCCCTTACGCCGGCTGAACTGGCCGCGGGCACGCCGCTGGAGTCCGGCGTCCCGGGCGGGGCCGGGATGCCGATGATGCCGGGCATGGGTGCCGGGGGGGCCGGAATGCCGGGCGCCGCCGAACGGTCGGACGCCTCGGGTCTGCTGTCGAACGACGCCAAGCCGTGGACCGGCACCGGCGCCCCGAGCGACGTCGTGGGTTCGTCGACCGGCACCGGTGCGGGCGGGCTCGGCCTCGCGGGCGAGGGCGTCCCCGCCGCCGAGGGCTTGCCCGCCGGCGAGCTCGCGGCTACGCCCGCCGAAGCCGGCGTCCCGGGCGGGGCCGGGATGCCGATGATGCCGGGCATGGGCGGGATGGGCGGAATGCAGGGCCACGGAGCCGAGCGTTCCGACGCTTCGGGCCTGCTCTCCGGCAGCTCGGAGCCGTGGAGCGGCGAGACCGCTCCGAGCGTGGGCGAAGTCGGCTCTTCGGCGGGCGCTGCCGCGGGCGGTGCGGGCCTCGTCGGCGAAGGGCTCCCGGCGACCGCCGCGGAAGGCGCGGCGTCGACCGGAGCACTCGCGGAGCCCGCGGCCGCTGCCGCCGCCGAGGGCATGGGCGAGATGCCGATGATGCCGGGCATGGGTGCTGGGATGGCCGGAGCGGCGGGCCACGCCGAGCGTTCCGACGCTTCGGGCCTGCTTACCGGGAGCGAGGAGCCGTGGGCCGAGGGAGAACACGAGGCCGAAGCCGAGGCCGGATCGCTGCACGGCGCCGAGGCCGGTGGGGCCGAACTCTCCTGGGCCGAAGGCACGACGCCCGACAGCGGTGCGGCCGCGCAGCCGGAGCAGGAAGAGGAGCAGCAGGCACCGCAGGCTCAGGAGGCGGCAGCGGCGATGGCAGCTACTGCCGCTGCGGCGGCAGCCGAGGCAGCCGCGGTGGAGGCCGCCAACGCGGAGACCGCCGAGGGCGGCGAGCAGGAGACCTCCGCCGCTGAGCAGGAGTACCGAGTGCCGGTGGTGGATCCATCGGCCGCGCCGCAAGACCCGTCCGGATGGGAAGTCGGCGGCACCACTGCCGACGCCGGGTTGTTCACGCTCGGCCTTTGGGCCTCCCGACGGCGGACGCGCGGTGACGACGAGCAGGAGACCTCTGCCCGGATCGTCAGCACCGAGCAGGGTTCCTGGGGCGACGACGAGGCAGGAGGCGAGCCGATGCCCGAGGAACTGGCGGGTGTGGCGAGGTGGCGGCCGTCCCGCGAAGCCGCGGCGGCGGCCGCCGCTGCGCCTAAATATCGCCTCGGCCGGCTTCCCGAGGGGTACGACCCGGAGACCGCGGCGGCAGAGGCTTCGGCCCAGGAGGCCGAAGCCGCGCAAGCGGCCGCCGCCGAGGAAGAGGAGGAGCAGCAGCTGGGGAGCAAATCCGCGGCCGAACTGCTCGTCCAGGAGGCCGGCGCGTGGGGCGCCCCGCGGCCGGAATGGGGCGAGCTGTGAACCGCCGGCACCGCCGACCGTTCGCGAGGCGAAGGGGCTGTGCGCCGGAGGATTTCAAGACCCTCATGGCTCCGGGCGAACGACTGAGCCGATGAACATCCACATCCCCCGTGAACTCGATTCACCCCCCGCGTGCGGATCGATCTCCAAGCTCCTCCAGCCGACTGTCGGCGCAGGCCGGCTGGGGGTCCAGCCCTCCGAGACAGCGGCACCCGAGCACAGTGCGGGGTGAGCGAGCCGGCCCCGCCGCGCCGTCGCCGCGGCGCACCGGCCCGAAAGGGGCGCCGGCCATGGCCGACGTACGTTTCTCCGGCGCGACCCGGATGCTGCCCGGCGTGGCCCGGCCGACCGTGGACGGCGTGGACCTGCATGTGCGCGCCGGCGAACTGCTGGTGCTGGCCGGGGCGCCGGGCAGCGGCAAGTCCACGCTGCTGCGGATGCTCTGCGGGCTCGAACCGCTCGACGCCGGACAGGTCACGATCGGCGGGAAGCACCCGAACGACCTGCCCCCGGACCGGCAGTGGGTCTCGTTCGTCTTCGAAGGCTTCGAACTGCTGCCGAACCTGTCGCTGTTCGAGAACATCGCCCTGCCGCTGCTGCTGCGCCGGACACCGCAGCGCGTCGTGCACGCGGCGGTGGCGCGGGCGGTGGACGCCTGCAGTCTGAACGCCCCTCTGTCGCTGCACCCTGAAGAGGTCCCGTTCGAAACCCGGCTGCGCACGATCCTGGCCCGCGCGGTCGTGCGCCAGCCGTCGGTGGTGTGCCTGGACGAGCCGCTCATCGGCCCGGACGCGCTCGGCGGTCCCGACGGCACCGCCGTCATCCGGGAGACCCAGCGCGCCCTCGGCGTGACCATGATCTACGCCACCTGCCGGTCCGCCGACGCGCTCGCCCTGGCCGACCGCGTCGCGGTGCTCGCGGACGGCCGCCTCCAGCAGGTCGGTCGGCCGCGCACCCTATTCGACCACCCCGGCACCGTCGCGGTGGCCCGGTTCGCCGGGCCCGCACTGGCCAACCTGGTGCGCGCCCGGGTCGCCAACGGCAGCGCGTGGCTCGACTCCTACCCGATCGCGCTGACCCCGCGGCAGATAGCGGCGCTGAGCGGCGATCAGGTCCTGGTCGGCCTCAATCCGGCCCGTCTGCTGCTCGTGCCGTCGAGTCCGGGTATCCGCGCGACGGTGGTGGGGGTCAGCAGCGCCGGGCGGTTTCACGCGGTGTGCGCTGTCGCGCTGCTGAATTCGACGACGGTGAGCCTCAAGGTCGACCGGGTCTCCGGAGCGCCGCCCGCGGTCGGCGACAGAATCCTGATCAGCGCGTCGCCCGGCGACTGCAACCTCTACGACCCGGCCACCGGCCGTCGGCTGCCCTGCTGAGCCTGCCGCGGCGCGGGCGACCGCGAGGGCAGCGTCATTGCCCTGCGCGTACACGATCGGGGTCGGCGGGCCCCGGGTCGCAGTCATCGAGGATACGTTCGCACCATGGACGTGAGGACGACGACTCTTCAGGCTCCGGCCCCAGCCCCGCGCGAGCACCGGCCGTCGGCTTCGCCCCGCCGCGATCTCACCGGCGTGCGCATCACCACGCCCCGGCTGCTGCTCGCCGCGCCGATCGGGGCCGACATCGACGTGATCGTCGAGGCGTGCCAGGATCAGGAGATTCAGTCCTGGCTGTTCGTCCCGCTGCCGTTCACGCGGGCCGACGCCGAGCGCTTCGTGCGCGAAACGATCCCGCGCGGCCTGGCAGCCGGGACGGACGCCGTTTTCGCGTTCCGCCTGCAGGATGGCGGCCCGCTGCTCGGCATGGTGAGCATCACCAACATCACGTCGTCTGGAACGCGCGACGGGGTGACGGCCGAGATCGGCTGCTGGTCGGCGCCCTGGGCCCGGCGCAGGCACCTCACGAGCGAGGCGGTACTCGCCGCCGCCCGCTGGGCCTTCGGGGAAATGGGTGTCGAGCGGCTCGAGATGCTGATCTGCGTGGGCAACCGGGCCAGTATCCACGGCGCGCAACAGATCGGATTCACCATCGAGGGAAGGCTGCGCTCGCGCCGGATTCTGCGCGGTGAGCGGGTGGACATGTGGGTCGGCTCGCTGTTGCCCTCAGACCTCGAATAGCACCTGAAGCGGTTCCCGCCCGGTCCGCTTCCTGCCGCGGGGGCACAAGCAGCCGCTGCCGATCACGCCGTCGAAGGGTGGAAAGACGCAAACGGCGTGATCGGCGGCGGCGCAAGACGACCGGTCGTATGAAGGCGGTCCCATGGCAGCGTCATGGGATCTGATCGCCGAACCGTTGCAGTCAGGACTCGCCGACGCCCGATCCGCCCAGGCGACTCGGTTCGCCGTCAAACCCGCGCAACACCTCGCCGACGCCCCGCTTCTCGGCGCCGCGCATCTCGCGACCGAAAGGTCCCGGAGCGCTCAGAGTATGACCTGGAAAACGAGTGAGATCTCGGATTCGGCGAGGTAGTAATGATCTTCGTAGTAATCGACGTGCAGATGTGTGATCGGTTTGAGGTCGGGGTCGTTGGCCAGGTTTCGCACGTTGCTCGCGAGCACTGCTAGGTGCTCGAGCGCTCCGGTGAAGGTCAGCACCCGCCCGTCGGCGTCGAGGCCGAGGACTACCTTGCCGGGCGCCGTGGCTACACGCACCGCGTCGAGCAGTTGCGGGTACGGCGCCGGGTCGGCAGTCTGGTCTCCGGCCATCTCGCCCTCGCCGCGCGCGATCATGTCCGCGAGCTCGCGCCCGGCTGCGCGGTCCATGTCGATCTTGGCCTCGTGGGTGGGCGGCGCATAGCCGATCTCGAGTTGGGTCACGGGCAGTCTCCGGGGCGGATCGTGGCGGGGTCGATCGGGATGTGTGGGTCCGCCTGTGGCCCCGAGCGTACCGTGGTGCCGTTGATCTGCGTCTCAAGGTTGAGGTGCGGGCCGAGGTCAATCACATGCTGCGTGGTGGGGTTGATGTCGAGGCGGGCGATCCGCATGATCTTGTTGCCGGCGGCGTCGGTCTCGCTGCTCATGAACTGGAAACCGCCGCTGCCGGAGGTGGCGGTGCGAAAGTTGCCTCCGACGAAGTCCCCGGCCAGCCCGAGCGCCTCGGTCACCGAGATCGGCCCGGTCGGCCAGCCGCCCGGCGGCGGGCCGCCGACCAGGCCCAGCGGGTCGAGCCAGGACAGCGGGTTCGGCACGTACGCGTAGTGGTTCGGCGCGGGCTCAAGGCCGAGTGGGTCGGGGGTGATGTAGCGCGCCGTGTCCGGGTCGTAGTAGCGATGCAGGTTGTAGTCGAGGCCGGTTTCCTCGTCGTGGTACTGGCCGGGGAAGCGCAGCGGGCAGTCCGGCGCTCGGCCGTCCGCGGCGGATGCTGGCGCTCGCCCGTCCGCGCCGGATGCCCTCGGGAAAGGCGCGCCCCACAGACTGGTATCGGCGCGCCACACGATCTCGCCGCCAGACGTCACGAGCGCGGCGGGCGTGCCCACAAGGTCGGTGACGATGGCGTGGAATTTGCGATCGATGATCTCCTGCGGTGCCTCGGCGAGCACGGTGTGCTGGTTCTGACGCGCCTGGGTGAGCATCCTGCGCCGGTCTTGCGCGATCGGCGCCCAGCTGTCCGGCCGATAGTCCCAGGTGACCGATTCGACGTCAGACCGGTCGGCGCCGGTGCGGGTCTGCTCGGCCAGCCGGTCGCCGTCCCAGGAGAATCGGACCTGCTCGACGGTCGTCCCGTCGTGGCCCAGCCGCAGTTTCGCGGTGCGTCGGCCCAGCGGGTCGTACTGGTAGCGCCAGCGCTTGCCGTCGGGGAGCGTCGCCTCGACGAGCCTGTCGTACGCGTCGTACGAGAAAGTCCACACCTTGCGGCCGCCGGACAAGGTCCGCCGCGTGGTGCGCACCAGCCGCCCTTGCCCGTCGTGTTCATAGTCGGTGCGCCCAGCCTGGCGCAGCAGCGTCCCGGACACGACGCGCTGTCCGAGCGTCGCGGACATGACGCGCTGACCTGCAGTGGCGTGGTCGGCGGCCCGCGTGTCGCTGCTGTTCGTGAGGTTACCGGCCTGGTCGTATGCGTAGGTCTCGGTCCAGTTCTCCGCGCGCACGGCGGTCACGCGGCCGAGCGGGTCTAGGTCCAGCTGTCGCAGTCCTCGCGTACTGTCGGCTGCGGTCAGTGGGTTGCCGTCGGCGCGGTAGGTCCAGGAGTTCTCCTGCACGACCCGGGCGGTGCGCTGCTGCTCCGGCCCATCCACGCCGAGCACCCGGCGCGCGGTCAGCCGCCCGGCCGCGTCCCACTCGCTCGTGATCGCGGTGTCGGCGCCGAACCAGCGATAGGTCTCGCGGCCCGCGCCGTCGTGGCCGAAGCTGAGCTGCTCGGCGCCGACGGTCAGCGCCTGCGGACGTCCGGCCACGTCATACGTCCAGGCCGAGGCACGCCCGCTGGGGGTGGTGCGCGTCAGCCGCTGTCCGCGGGCGTCGTAGGTGCTGATCAGCGTAAGTCCGTTGGCTGTCTCCGCGGTGATGCGTCCAAGCGCGTCGCGCGTGAACAAGACCTCGTCGGTCGCGTTGCGCGCCGACGTGAGTCGTCCGGCGGCGTCGTAAGCCAGGCTCGTCACGTTTGCGTCCGCGCTCACACTCACGGCGTCCACATTCACGGCGTTCGCATCTGCCGCGCCGACATTCACGGCGTGCCGTGAGACGACCCGGCCGAGCGAATCGCGTACGAGGTCGATGGCTTCGCCAGCACCGTTCACACGTTGGATGATTCGCCCGGCCGCGTCATACGCATAGGCGAGCGTGCGGCCGTTGAAGTCGGTCTCCCTGGTGAGGTTCCCCGCCGGGTCGTAGTCGTATGACCACGTCGCGCCCTGCGGGCCGGTCACCGCCGCGAGGCGCAACTCGGTGTCGTACGCGAAGGCGTAGCGGCCGCCGTCCGGAGCGATACGCGCGGTCACCCGGCCGAACGCGCCGATCTCGAACCCGGTGACATTTCCGGCCGGATCGACCTGGCGCACCACGCTGCCGGCGGGGTCGTACTCCCAGGTCTCAGGTGTGCCGTCCGGACGGGTGTGCGACGACGGCCGGTCCTCTGGCCCCCAAACGGTCGCGGTCGTCGCCCCGAGCGGATCGGTGGTCGCGACGATACGCCCACGCGCGTCACGGCGGACCTCCCACGTTCCACCGAGCGGATCCGTGGCCGCCACTGGCAATCCAGCCTGATCCGTGCGGATTGTTGTGACGGCGCCAAGGGCGTCGGTCTGTGCGGTCAGTCGTCCGCGCTCGTCGTAGGCGAAGGAGCTCTGCGCGCCGAGCGGATCGGTGACGGTCAGCAGGTTGCCGCGCTCGTCATTCGTGTACGTCCATGTTGCGCCGTCAGGCCCGGAGACGCGCACAGGCTGACCCAGCGCATCGTAGGCGGCCTCGATGACAGTGCCGTCCGGGCGGTCGGCGCGCACCGGGTCGCCGAACTCGTCGAGCGTGTAGCGGGTGGTGTATCCGAGCTCGTCGGTGCGCGAGAGCAGGTTGCCGTAGCGGTCATACTCGGTCAGCGCGGTGCCACCGAGCGGGTCGACCGTCGCCGTCACGTGCCCGTGCTCGTCGTAACGGAACTCCGTGCGCGCGCCGAGGCTGTCGGTGTAAAGCGTGCGGGACTGTTCGGGCTCGTATTCGAGCGTCGCGGACAGATAGCCGTCATCGCCGTTCGTCGCGACGACGCGGCCCTGCTCGTCATAGGTATAGGTGAAGTGGTACCCGACGCGGTCCGTCCACGCGACGATCCGGTCGGTCTCATCGTGCTCGAAGCACAGCGGCACGCCGGTCGCATCGACGACGGCGATCAGCCGGCCGCGCGGGTCGTACTGGAATTCCCGCAGCAGGCTTTCGCCGTCCGCGGCATCCGCATCTCGCAGCCGCAGCGCCGACACGCGCCACCCGGCCGGGGTGTCCACGGTCTCGACGCCGATGCGGTACCCGCCCGAGTGGTCGACCGCGGTCGGCAGGCCGTCCTCGTCGCGCGTCACAGTGACTCGGTTTCCGTTGCGGTCCGAGATCGCTGTCAGGGCCCGTATCTCTTCGCCACGGTGGGTGCGGATGGCGCCAAGTGTGGTGAAGTGCCACGTCTGCCCGGTGCGGCGGTGGTGCACGCGGATCTCGTCCGTCTGCCAGTCCCGCTCCAGGGGTAGGCGCTCGCCCTCGGCAGGCATGACCCGCTCTCCCGGCCGCGTTGGAAGCGCGTATTCCAGGACGCGCCCGTCGTCGTCCAGCAGTCGCACGCTGTCGCGCCCGATGACGACGCGGATATCAAGCGTCGATGACCAGCCGGGACCGAACAGCCGTCCGTCGCGATAGCCGGAGGCGTAGGCCCTGCGCAGGACCAGCTGAAGCACCCCACCGAGCTGTACGTCAAGCGCCTGCATGACCATCTGCCCGCCGACCACGTCGATCGGCTCGCCGACCTTCCCGCACGGCCCGACGCCCTGGGTGCCGACCGTGCTTGGCGGCGTGTTCACCGGCGGCGGGTCGACACTGCCGGCGGGGTCGCCCCCGACCGGTTCGACCGGCAGCGGCGCGCCCTCAGGGCCGAGTTGCGGCGGCGCCGCGCCGTCGAGGTCTCCGGTGGTTCCGCCGAACCGGCCGGCGATGTCCCCATCCACGTTCGCGAGGTCGTGGCCGTTCTGCAGTGCCTTGTCCGCGGTCTCCTCGAACCAGGAGCCCGCCTTGTCGGCGATCTTCCCGGCGGACTCGGCGAAGTCGGACGCGAGTGCCCGGGCCGCCGCGGCGAGATCCCCGGCCATCAGAATGCCAGCCCTGCGATGCCGGAGCCGAGCTTCGCCGCGTGCGCGCGCATCGTCTCCGCGTGCACCTTCATGTGGGTGGCCTGCTCCTCAAGCGCCTGCAGATCCAGCGAGAAGCCCTGCGCGCTGGAGGACGAGGCCCCGGACTGCGACCAGTCCAGGCCGGAGAGCGCCGCCTCCACCTTCGCGAACAGCGGCTTGGCCGCCGCCTCGATGACCTTGCCCATGATGTACTGCTCCAGGTCGTCGATCAGCGACTCGGCGAGCTTCTTCGCGGCGGCGATGATCACCGGCACGGCGGCCTCGGCCAAGCCGAGCGTCGCCACCGCCGCGGCCTGGTCCGCGAAGAACGTGGCGGCCATCGTGACCAGCTCCGCGATCGCGATCCCCTTCTGCACGACGATCTCGGCCGCCCAGCCCTCCAGCGCGACCGCCAGCACGTCGCAGCCGTCGACGATCTCGGTGACGTGCGCGGAGGACAGGTGCGCCCACCCCGACTTGAGCACCTCGGTCGACGCGCCCTGATGCGCCTGCGCGATGCCCTGGACCGTGGCCGTGGCGTCCCGGTGCGTCTGCTCGACCGCCTGCCCGAACTCGCGCACGAGCGAGGCGAACCGATTGACCGTGTCCTCGTCGATGTAGGGCCACTCCACGCCGATCACGTTGAGGAAGTTCACGACCGGCAACGGCAGATCGTCGATCGCCACGCGTCACCCCCGAGACAGACCCCGTTTCCCACTTCTCACCGCACCGTAGCAGAACCCACAGACGGTGGGGATCGGTGCGGTCAGCCGACTCTTTCGGGGTGTTCAGCGCGGTCAACGCGCCTTGATAGTTGTGGTCGCGCCGTCTCCGGTGCCACCAGCTGCTGGGCCGCGACCGCCGCCCCGCCGCGCGCCCATTCCTCGAAGGGCAGCGGGCGCACGATCAGGTCGCAGTCCTTTGCCGCGCCGAACGCCTGCGCGGCGAACGTCGTCCGGACCTGGTCGGCGAACAGGTCGTAGGTCGCGACGCCTTCGCCGGAGATGATGATCCGCTCCGGGCCGATCAGGTTCGCGACCGAGGCGATCGCCAGCCCGAGCGCGTGGCCCGCGCGGCTGAACACCTCGCGCACCGCCGCGTCGCCGGACCTGGCCAGCCGTACCGCGTCCGCCATCGTCAGCGTCGGGTCGCCGGTAGCCTGCCGGGTCTGTTCCACGATGGCCTGCGTCGACGCGACGGCCTCGACGCATCCGCGGTTGCCGCAGGTGCACATGCGCTCCGCGCCGTCGCCGCCGACCGGCAGGTGCCCGACCTCGCCGGCCACGCCGTGCGCGCCCGAGACCACGCGGCCGCCGATCGACAGGCCCGCGCCGATGCCGGTGCCGACCGTGATCACCGCGAACGACGACAGCCCGGCGCCCGCGCCGAACCACTGCTCGGCGACCGTCAGGGCCCGGACGTCGTTCTCGATGACGGTCGGGATGCCCGTCGCCTTCTCGACCAGTTGCGCGAGCGGGACGCCGTGCCAGTTCAAGAACGGCGAATGGTGCACGGTGCCGGTGTGGCCGTCGACGTCCCCTGAGATGGTCACGCCGAGGCTGTGCACCTCGGGCGCCTTGCGCGCGGACGGCGCGGTCACCAGCTTCTGAACCAGCCTGCTGATGGCGAGCACGACGCTGCCCACGTCCCGCGAGTCCAGCGCGGCGCGGCGGGTGGCGATCGGCCGTGCCGTCAGGTCCGTGCGCACGCCGAACAGCTCGTCGGCCGTCACCTTCACCCCGAGGAACCCGGCCCGCTCGGCGCGCACCGCGACCAGGGTCGCCGGCCGGCCCGCGAGCCGGCCGCCCGCCGGGCGGCCGAGCTCGACGATCCAGTCGTCGTCCAGCAGCGGGGTGGCCGCCTTGGTGACCGCGCCGGGGGACAGCCCGGTGCGCCGACCGACCTCGGCCCGGGTGAGCGGGCCGTGGGTGAGCACGGTCTGGAAGACCAGGGTGACCGCCGGGGCCTGACGCGGGAGCTCCACCGCGCCATCATAACCTCCGATGGAAAGAAAGGCTCGAGGGTCTGCGGGCGCGTTGAGTCACAGTAGGTCACCCGCTGAACGGTGATCACCTGGACACTTGGCCGTGGATTCATCCGACGAATATGTTGACGAAGGAAAAGAATCTGGCTACGCTCCCGATCCAATTGGTCAGCAAGGGCGCGACTGATTGGAGTGATCATGACGAGGCGCTCAAGGCGCAAGATCGTTTTCACGTTTATCCTTACCACCGTCGCGGCGTCCGCCGCGGCTCTCGCCGGGATTCCGGCCGGCGCGGCGATGGCGTCCACCAACGCCACGAGCAGCCAGACAGTGACGACTAACGCCGCGAGCGCGGACCCGCTCGCCAAGGTCGACGCGACCACCCACGCGAAGCAGCAGGCCGTCGCCGCCAAGCCGTACATGGGCTGGAGCAGCTGGAGCCTGGAGTCGACCAACTACCCGGGCGTCAACCCGACCGGCGGTGCGAGCTTCCTCACCGAGCAGCATGTGCTCCAACAGGCCGACGTCATGGCCGCCAAGCTCAAGCAGCACGGATACACGTACGTCAACATCGACGCCGGCTGGGCCAACTCGAGCCAGGGATGCTGCTCGTTCGGCGCCGACCCGTACGGACGGCCGATCCCCAATCCGACCACCTTCCCCGACGGCATCAAGCACATCGGGGACTACGTGCACGCCAAGGGCCTCAAGCTCGGCCTCTACCTCGCGGTCGGCCTGCAACCCGATGCGTACAACGGCGGCAAGACGCCGATCTACGGCACCACGAACTGCCACACCAGCGACATCGTCTACTCCGATCTGCGGATGACGAACGGCTGGAGCAACGCTTATAAGATCAACTACGCCAGCCCCTGCGCCCAGGCGTACATCAACTCCATCGCCGACGAACTCGCCGGCTGGGGCGTGGACTTCCTGAAGCTCGACGGCGTCGGCCCCGGCTCGTTCCAGGGCGGCGGCAACTACGACAACACCTCGGACGTGGCCGCCTGGTCCGCCGCGCTCGGGCAGACCGGCCGGCCGATCCAGTTCGTGATCTCCTGGGCGCTGGCCCACCCGCAGGCGCCGATCTGGCAGGAGTACACCAACGGCTGGCGGATCGACACCGACGTCGAGTGCTACTGCGACACCCTCGTCACCTGGAACAACTCGGTGAAGCAGCGCTGGGACGACGTGGTGCAGTGGATCCCGGACGCCGGCCCCGGCCACTGGAACAACCTCGACTCGCTGGACGTCGGCAACGGCCAGATGGACGGCATCACCGACGCCGAGCGGCAGAGCTACGTGACGCTGTGGGCGATCGAGGGCGCACCGCTGTACGTCGGCGACGACCTGACGAAGCTGGACGGCTACGGTCTCAGCCTGCTGACGAACGACGAGGTCATCGCGGTCGACCAGGCTGGCAACCCGGCCAAGCCGGTCAGTCAGAGCTCTGATCAGCAGGTCTGGTATGCCCGCAACGCCGACGGCAGCTACACGGTCGCGCTGTTCAACCTCGGCGACTCGACCGCGACGGTGACCGCGAACTGGAACGACCTGGGCATCAGCGGTTCCGCCCGTATCCGGGACCTGTGGAGCCACACCGACCTCGGCTCGGCGACCGGCTCTTTCAGCGCCTCGCTGCCGTCGCACGGCTCGCGGCTGCTGCGGATCACGCCGTCCCACGCCGGGGCCACCCCGACGATGCCGGTCAACCTGCACGGCACCGGGGACACCGGCACCACCATGTCGCTGGCCTGGGACCCCTCGGCCGGCGCCGCCTCGTACGACGTGTACGTGAACGGGACCAAGAACGTCACCGTCACCGGTACCTCGGCGACTGTCGCAGGGCTCGCACCCGCCACCTCCTACCAGTTCAGCGTGGTCGCGAAGACGACCTGGGGGCACACGTCGCCGACAAGCAACACATTGACGCTCACGATGCCGGCCAGCGAATCCGGGCCGACCACCATCGAAGCCGAGGCGCCGGGCAATACGGTCGCCGGCGGAGCACAGGTGTATTCGTGCTCTGGCTGCTCGGGCGGCGCGAAGGTCGGCTTCCTCGGTTACAACGGCTACCTGGTGTTCAACAACGTGACCGTGCCGGTGGCCGGGACCTACCTGGTGACCGTCGGCTACGTGGACGGCGACTCCAGTCGCGTCGCGGTCGTCACCGTGAACGGCACACCGTTCGAGCTGCCGCTGTCCGGCACGAACGACAACAACTGGAACGCCCCGCAGACGGTCACCATCCCGATCCAGCTGTCCGCGGGAGCCAACTCCATCCAGTTCGGAAACCCGAACGGATGGGTGTCCGACATCGACCGGATCACCCTCTAGATCGCCCTTGAGATGCGCCGGGGGCCGCTCTGCGACCCCCGCGCTGAAAAGGCGCGGGACGTTACTCAAAGGAGAGTGCCGTGGCGACAACGTATCGCGCCGCATCGGCAGAACCGGCGCAGCGGCCGTCCCGCGCCGCGCCGCACAGCGCCCAGAACGACGCGCAGTACGGCGCCCGCGGGCGCGGCGGGAAACAGAGTAAGAAGCCGAAGTCGCATCCCGCGCCGATCCACCGGCAGGACTGGCGGCTGGCCTGGCTGCTGATCGCTCCCGCGCTCGTCGGGTTCGTGCTGTTCGCGGCGTACCCGGTGATCCGCGGGGTGTATCTGAGCTTCAGCTCGTTCCATGTGCTCAGCCCGGCGAAGTGGACCGGTCTCGACAACTTCCGCAAGCTCCTGCACGACGACGTCTTCTGGAGCTCGCTGCGGGTCACGGTCTACTTCGTCGGCCTGGCGGTCGTTATCGGCATCCTGCTTTCGCTGGTCACGGCCGTGGTGTTGCACCGGCTGACCCGGTCGGCCGTGATCAGGGGCATGATCATCCTGCCGTTCCTGATCTCCGGCGTGGTCGCGGCGCTGGTGTGGTCGTGGATGCTCGACACGCAGCTCGGCATCGTCAACAACGTGCTGGAGAAGCTGACCGGGCACACCGTGATGTTCCTCGGCTCGCCGACCTGGGCCATCCCCTCGGTCGCCCTGATCAGTGTATGGAAGTCCATGGGGTACAACGCGATCCTGCTGTTCGCGGGGCTGCAGATGATCCCGGGCGACGTCTACGAGGCGGCCCGGTTGGACGGCGCCGGGGAGATCCAGATCTTCCGCCGGATCACCGTTCCGCTGCTTCGGCCGGTACTGGTCATGGTGGTGATCCTGACCGTGATCGGCTCGTTCCAGGTCTTCGACATCGTCCAGGTCACCACGCAGGGCGGCCCGGCCAACGCCTCGAACGTGCTGCAGATGTACATCTACGACAAGGCCTTCACCCAGTTCGACTTCGGATACGCCTCGGCGATGTCGCTGGCCCTGTTCGCCATGCTCATCGCGATCACCTTCCTGCAGATGCGGCTCGCCCGCGCCAACGAAGCCGACACGAACTAAGGGAGGGGTCTGACATGTCGATCGCGCTCGCCCCCGGACGGCTCGGCCGTCCGCAATCACAGCCGCACGCCGCCCGCCGCCGGTGGTCCGTCGGCCGGGTCGTGGCCTGGATCTACATCCTCGGGGTGCTGTTCGTCACGGTCTTCCCGTTCTACTGGATCCTGCGTACCGCGCTGTCCAACAACTATGCGCTGGCCACCCACCCGTCCTCGCCGCTGCCGGTCGGCTTCACCCTCGGCGCGTTCAAGCGGGCGCTGGGGCTGTCCAGTCCGGCAGAGGCAGTGGCGCAGGGCGGCTCCGGCGCGTCGCTGAACATCCTGCTCTACCTGCGCAACTCGGTCATCTACGCCTCCATCCTCACCTCCTGCATCGTGCTGTGCTCGGCGATGGCGGCGTACGCGTTCTCCCGGCTGCAATGGCGCGGGCGCAACCCGGTGTTCTCGATCTTCCTGACCGCCCTGATGGTGCCGGGCATCCTCACCCTGCTGCCCAACTTCGTGCTCATCAAGGACCTCGGCCTGACCAACTCCTTCGGCGGGATGATCCTGCCCGGCGCGCTGTTCTCCGCCTTCGACATCTTCTTCCTGCGCCAGTTCATGCTCGGCCTCAGCTCGGAGATCGAGGAGGCCGCGGTCATCGACGGCGCCGGGAAGCTGCGGGTCTTCTTCCAGGTCACGCTGCCGATGACGGCTGTGCCGATCACCACGCTGGCGCTGCTGACCTTCATCAACACCTGGAACGACTACTTCTGGCCGCTGCTGGTCACCAACGACGAGAGCGTCAGGCCGCTGACGCTCGCCCTCGCGGTGTTCAAGCAGTCCTCGCCGCAGGAAGCCCCGGACTGGGCCGGCCTGATGGCGGCCACGCTGGTCGCCGCGCTGCCGATGCTGCTGCTGTTCGTCGCCTTCGGCCGGAAGATCGTCGACTCCATCGGCTTCGCGGGGTTGAAATAGTGATTCAGAACCCTGACGACCTGCTGCTGTCCTGGCCGCAGCCGGCTACGGACTGGAGTGAGGCCGCGCCGGTGGGCAACGGTCGGCTCGGCGCGATGGTCTTCGGCGGTGCGGCGCGCGCCCGCTGGCAGGTCAACGACGCCACGGTGTGGTCCGGCACGCCCGACGGTCCGCGCGAGGCGCTGTCGAACGTGCTGGCCGACGGCGCCGGTCCGCAGCGGCTCGCGGAGGTCCGCGAGGCGATCCGCGCCGAGGACTACGAGCGCGCCCGCGAGCTGCTGATGTCCTTCGAAGGCCCGTACAGCCAGGAGTTCCTGCCTTTCGTCGATCTCTGGATGACGCTCGACGGCAGCGCTCTGGCTTATCGGGGCCGGACGTTGAACCTGGACAACGGCATCGTCAGCGAGCTGATCGAGCTCGATGACCGCACGATCCGCAGGCTGACGTGGTCCAGCAGCCCTGCCGATGCGCTGTGCATCGCGCTCACTGTCGAGACCGGCACGGTTGACTTGACACTCGCCCTCGGCTCTCCGCTCCGTGTCGTCGAGCACGCGGCGTCGGAACGCGGGCTCAGCCTCGGCATCGAACTGCCGGTCGACGGCGCCCCGCTGCACGAGCCCGACGTGCCGGAACCGCTCCGATACGCGCCGGAAGGATTCGTATCTGCGAGCGGATACGACCCGTACGCCGCGGTCGCGCTGGCCGTAGACACCGACGGCCGGATGAGCGCGTCAGAAGGCGCACTTACCATCAACGGCGCCTCGCGCGTGCTGATCACCCTCGCCTCCTCGACCGCCGCGGAAGATGTCTGGGATGGCGCCGACCCGGCCGACCGCGCCAAGCACCAGCGCCGCGCGACCGCATGGGCCCGCGCCGCGCTCGCTCTCGGCACCGAGCGGTTGCTCGCCGAGCACGAGGCCGATCTTCGAACCCTGCTCTCCGGTACGCGGCTGACGATCGGCACCCGCCGAGCCGGCACGTTCGACGTCGCCGACGAGGTGCTGTCCGGCAAGGACGAACAGCTCACCGCGACCGTCATGGTCCAGCTCGGCCGCTACCTGCTGGCCGCCGCCTCGCGGCCCGGCGGCGGTCCGCCCGCGAACCTACAGGGCCTGTGGAACCAGGAGCTGCGCCCGGCTTGGTCAAGCAACTACACCATCAACATCAACACCCAGATGAACTACTGGGGCGCCGAGGCGGCCGGGCTGTCCGAGTGCCACGAGCCGCTGTTCCGGCTGATCGAGAAGCTGGCCGACACCGGCGGCGAGGTCGCGGCGCAGCTCTACGGCGCGCGCGGCTGGCTGGCGCACCACAACTCCGACCCGTGGGGCTGGGCGCTGCCGGTCGGCATGGGCCACGGCAACCCGTCCTGGGCGATCTGGATGATGGGCGGGGTCTGGCTCGCCCAGCACTTGTGGGACCACGCCGACTTCACCGGCGACACAGACTTCTTACGCGAGCGCGCCTGGCCGCTCCTACGCGGCTGCGCAGAGTTCTGCCTCGACTGGCTGGTGCCCGCCCCGGACGGGATGCTCGACACGATTCCGTCCACCTCGCCGGAGAACCTGTTCGTCTCCCGGGGCGGTACCCGCGAGTCGCTGTCCGTCTCGACGGCGATGGACGTCGCGCTCATCAGGGCCCTGCTCGTGCGCACCCTCACGACCGCTCACCTCCTCGGTTCTGCCGATGAGGATCCTGTGTGCGCCGAGATCCGCGCCGCGCTGCCCCGCCTGCGCCCGACCGCGCTGACCGCGGACGGCCGACTGCGCGAATGGAGTGAGGACCATACCGAGGACGACCCGCACCACCGGCACATGTCGCCGATGATCGCGGTCTTCCCGCTGGGCCAGATCGACCCGGACACCACCCCGGACCTCGCCGAGGCCGCCGCCGGGCTGCTCGACGCCCGTGGGCCGGGCGCGATGGGCTGGTCCTGGTCGTGGAAGATCGCGCTGCGCGCCCGGCTTCGTGACGCCGCGACCGCGCGTGGTCTGCTGCTCGAAGCCGTCCGGCCGTTCGACGGGGATCCGGCCCGACACGCCGACCCGAGCGGCGCGGAGCGGTGGGGTGGCCTGCTGCCGAACCTGTTCAGCACCCACCCGCCGTTCCAGATCGACGGCAACTACGGCCTGATGGCGGCGGTGCTCGAAATAGTCGTGCAGAGCCACGGCGGCGCCATCAGGGCACTGCCGGCCGTGCCCGAGCAGTGGCCGGACGGCTCGTGCCGTGGCGTGCGCTGCCGCGGTGGCCTGGCCGTGGACCTGAACTGGAGCCGCGGCGCGCTGACCGCGCTCACCGTCCGCAGGCTCGCCGGTCCGTCCGACCAGCCGGTCTCGATCCGCTACGGCGACCTGCGCCGCGACCTGACCGTACCCGTCGGCGCGCCCGTCCGCCTCGGCCCGGATCTCAGGGAGCTGTGATGGCGTACCGGGACGAGGGAGCGCTGCACGAATACCGCAGCGACTACAAGGAACCCGACGACTTCGACCAGTTCTGGCGAGCCACCCTCGACGCGGCCGACCAGATCCCGCTGGACGTGCACGTGACGCCGGTCGAGACCGGCCTGCACATCATCGAGGTCTTCGACGTCACCTTCGCCGGCTTCGGCGGCCACCCGATCCGGGCCTGGCTGCGCCGCCCGCGCGGAGCGAGCGGACCGCTGCCTGGGATCGTCCAGTTCCACGGCTACGCCAGCGGGCGCGGCCACGCGCTCGACGACCTGCTGTGGGCCGCCGCCGGATACGCGCAACTGCTGATGGACGTGCGCGGCCAGGGCGGCGACTACGCAGGCGGCGATACCGGCGACCCGGTCGGCACCACCGGACCGTCCTTCCCGGGCTTCATGACCAAGGGCATCGAGAGCCGCGAGTCCTACTTCTACCGCCGGGTCTATGTGGACGCGGTCCGCGCCGTGCACACCCTGCGCGGGCTGGACTTCGTCGACCCGGCCCGGATCGCAGCCATCGGACCGAGCCAGGGCGGCGGCATCGCGCTCGCCGTCGCAGGGCTCGTACCAGATCTGGCCGCCCTGTACGCGCAGGCGCCGCTGATGTGCGACATCAGACACGCCGTGCACACCGCGAGCGGCGGGCCGTATCAGGAGGTCGCCGGCTTCCTCAAGGCTCACCGCACGCTCGCCGACCACGTGTTCCACACGCTCGGCTACTTCGACGGAATCGGGTTCGCGCGCCGCGCCGCGGCGCCGGCCTGGTTCTCCACCGGGCTGACGGACGAGGTCTGCCCGCCCTCGACGGCCTTCGGGGCGTTCCACGCCTACGCCGGCCCTCGACAGATCAGCGCCTGGGAGCACAACGGCCACGACGCCGGCGGTTCTGAGGATCTGCAGCTGGTCGTCAACGCATTCCGCTCCCTGTTGCTGGAGGAATCATGAGAAACCGCGTCGTCGCTGTCATAGCGACCGCGGCCGCGGCGGCCTCGGTCGTCACCGGCTGCGGCAGTAGCAGCTCCGGCAGCTCGTCCGCGAGCACCGGCACGGTCAAGTGGTGGACCTGGGACGACAAGCAGGCCGCCGCCTACCAGAAGTGCGCCACGGCCTTCGAGAAGGCGAACCCGGGCGACACGGTGCAGATCTCGCAGTACGACGTGTCGGACTACTTCACCAAGCTGACCGCGGGCTTCGTGGCCGGCGACGCGCCCGACGCGTTCCAGAACAGCGTGCAGT
This sequence comes from Actinocrinis sp., assembly GCF_035938995.1. Taxonomy (GTDB): domain Bacteria; phylum Actinomycetota; class Actinomycetes; order Streptomycetales; family Catenulisporaceae; genus DASZGI01. Next base: position 53,369 of record NZ_DASZGI010000147.1, on the reverse strand, counting down.
ACTTCCAGGCGTACGCCAGCCAGAACCAACTGCTGCCGCTGGACGACCTGATCAAGAAGACCGGCTACAACCTGTCGCAGTTCTCTGTCGGCGTGAACGCCTGGAAGTACACCGACGGCAAGCAGTACGGACTGCCGCTGGACTGGGCGGCCACCGCCGTCTACTACAACCAGGACATGCTGACCCAGGCCGGCTACACCCAGCAGGACGTGGACAACCTGACCTGGAACCCGGACGACGGCGGCACCTTCGACAAGATGGTCGCGCACCTGACCATCGACAAGAACGGCAAGCGCGGCGACCAGCCCGGCTTCGACAAGAACCACATCGCCACCTACGGCGTCGGCGTGCTCAACTCCGACGACTTCATCGGCCAGACCACCTGGAGCTCGTTCGTCTCCACCCTCGGCTGGCAGATGGGCGACAAGGCCAGCTGGCCGACCGTGTTCAACTACAACGACCCGCGGCTGGTCAAGACCATGGACTACATCAAGTCCCTGGCGGCGCGCGGCTTCATGCCCGGCTTCGGGCAGTTCACCGGCGCCAACGGCCAGAACTCGGTCAGCGACGTGACCCAGCTCGGCTCGGGCAAGGTTGCGCTGGAGACCGCAGGGTCCTGGGAGGCGGCGACCTTCACGAAGCTGCCGGGCGTGCACGTGGGCATCGCCCCGACCGTACTCGGCCCCGACGGCAAGACCCGCAAGGTGCTGAGCAACTCCAACGGCGACAACATCTGGGCTGGAACGAAGAACCCCGACCTGACCTGGAAGTGGGTCTCGTACATGGGCTCAGCCCCATGCCAGACCCTGGCCGGCGCGAGCGGCACGTTCTTCCCGTCGATCCCGTCCGCGATGGAAGCCAGCGCCCAGGCGATGAAGGCGCAGGGCGTGGACTGGTCGGTGTTCACCCAGTACCAGAAGGACGGCTCGCTGTACCCGGCCGTCGTCTACGGCGCCGGCGCGGCGATGCAGCAGGCCGAGCAGCCGCTGCTGGACGCCTACTTCGACGGCTCGCGCGGCGACGACGTGTTCGCCGAGATGCAGACGAAGAGCAAGTCGATCCTCGCCGGGGACTGACCGGTGACCGGCGGCGGACCGCGCCCCCGGTCCGCCGCCGGCCGCCGACACAGGAAACGAACAACGGGAAGGTGGTCCCGCATGCTCTCCGCGAGTCCGACTCAGCACCCAGACCAGCCCGCGCCGGGCGGCCCGCACGGGAACGCTGTGCAGTCAAACACAGTGCAGTCCAACACCGGGCAGTCAAACACCGTGCAGCTCCGCTCGTCCGGCGTCGCCCTGATCGTCGAGCTCGCGGAGCCGGTGCCTAGAATCCTGCACTGGGGGCGGGACCTCGGCCCGCTCACGGACGCCGGCCTGGCGGCACTGCGGCTGACCGCGGACTCCGCCGTGCTCAACGGCAACATCGATACACCCCGCCGGTTCACCGTCTGGCCGACCGAGGCGGACGGCTGGCTGGGCACTCCGGCGCATCAGGGCCATACCAACGGGACCGGCACCACCCCGCGCCCCCGCCTCACCGACGCCGAGCTGCCGAGCGACGCGGAACTCGTCGTCACACTGACCGACGACGTGTCAGGACTCGACATCACCCTGAGCTACGTGCTCGACGCGGCGGGCGTCCTCAAGGTCGGCTCCACGCTGACCCGGCACACCGACGGCTTCGCCGCTGACTACCAGCTCGCCGAGGTCACCACCCTCCTTCCGCTTCCCCGGCGCGCCGCCGAAGTGCTCGACTTCACCGGCAAGTGGTGCCGCGAACGCGCACCCCAGCGCCGCCCGCTCAGCTTCGGCGGCCACCTGCGCCAGTCCCGGCGCGGCAAGCCGGGCTTCGACTCGCCCTTTCTGCTCGCAGCCGGCACGCCCGGCTTCGGCTTCCGCGCCGGCGAGGTGTGGGCTGTGCACGTCGGCTGGAGCGGCAACCAGCGATACATCGTCGACCAGCTGCCCGAGGGCGCGGGCGAGCACGCCGCGGCGCTCGGCGGCGGCGAACTGCTCAAGCCCGGCGAGATCAGCCTCGCGCCCGGCGAGAGTTACCAGACGCCGACCTGCTACTTCGCCTGGTCGGATGAGGGCCTTGACGGCATATCCGAACGCTTCCACCGGATGCTGCGCGGTCGCGAGAGCCACCCGAGCACGCCTCGTCCGCTGCTGCTCAACACCTGGGAAGCCGTCTACTTCGACCACGACCTGGACCGGCTCAAGGCCCTGGCCGACCGCGCCGCGCGCATCGGCGTCGAGCGCCTGGTCCTCGACGACGGCTGGTTCACCGGCCGCCGCGACGACACGTCAGCCCTCGGCGACTGGACCGTCGACGACAAGATCTGGCCGCAGGGCCTCGGCCCGCTGGCCGATCACGTGCACGGCCTCGGCCTCCAGTTCGGCCTCTGGGTCGAGCCGGAGATGATCAGCTTGAACTCCCGGCTGGCCGCCGAGCATCCCGAGTGGATCCTCGGCCCGTCGGCGGGCCTCGGCCCGAGCTCACGCCACCAGTACGGGCTCAACCTGGCCGACCCCGGCGCGTGGAAGCACCTGTTGGAGAGCATCGACTCGCTGGTCGACCGGTACGGCGTCGACTTCCTGAAATGGGACCACAACCGCGACCTGCCCGAGGCCGTGCTCCGCGGCCCGGATGCCGGGGAAGGCGCGAGCGTCGGAGGCGACCGTCCCGGCGTCCACGCGCAGACCCTCGCGTTCTACCGTCTGCTCGGCGCGCTCAAGCAGCGCCACCCGAAGCTCGAGATCGAAAGCTGCGCGGGCGGCGGCGGACGGATCGACCTCGGCGTGCTGGAACACACGGACCGCGCCTGGGCCTCCGACTGCAACGACCCCGTGGAGCGCCAGTCGATCCAGCGCTGGACCGGCCAGCTCCTGCCGCCCGGACTGGTCGGCGCCCACGTCGGCGGGCCGCGTGCGCACACCACGCACCGGATCACCGACCAGTCGTTCCGCCTGGCCACCGCGTTGTTCGGCCACGCGGGCATCGAGCAGGACCTGACCAAGTGCACTGACGACGAGCTGGACCGCCTTGCGAAGTGGGCGGAGCTCTACCGCGAACTACGGCCCCTGCTGCACACCGGAACGGTCGTGCGCGCCGACCTCGCCGCGCCCGGGTATCAGGGCCAGGAGACCGATCCCACGTTCCTGCACGGCGTCGTCGCCGACGACAAAAAGCACGCGCTGTTCTGCTGGGCGCGAATCGGCACCTCGCCGGAGGGCGAGTCAGGCCGCGTACCCATCCCCGGCCTGTCGCCGGAGAAGGACTACCGGCTGCGCATCCGCACCGAAATCGGCGCCCCGAGCTGGCATCACCACGCTCCGCCGACGTGGGTCACCCAAGCCCTCGTCGGCTGGATCGCCGTCCCCGGCGCCATCCTGGTCGGCAGCGGCCTGCCCATGCCCACGCTCAATCCTCAGCAGGCGATGCTGATCGAGTTCTGGGCCGAATGACCGGCATCGGCTCGAGGCCGACCCAGGGCGCGCCGAGTTCGCGCGCCCTGGTTGCGAGTGGCCGGCGTGTCAGCCGGCCGCGGCCTGGATCGCGTCGACGATGTTCGGCCGCTGCCACTGCACCGCGTTGCGGTTCATCAGGCCGAACTGGTCGTCGCCGACGCCGGTGTAGCCGTTGTCCCACACCACGGTCTTCTGTCCGTACTGCGCGGCGTACGAGGTGATGTGCGACTCGAAGTTGGCGACCTCGCCCGAGTTGTCGCCGCCGTTGTACGGCTTGACGGTGGCGCCGTACTCCGTCCAGATCACCTGGATGCCGCGGCTGGTGAACAGCCGGTTGGCGTTGTCGATGTCGCCGTCGGGCAGGTAGTTCATCGAGCCGTCCCAGGTCAGGTAGTCCGGGGCAGTGGTGGAGCAGAAGGCCCACGGGTTGTACGTGTGCAGCGACACCGCGATGTTCGCGCCTGCGGGCACCGTGAGGTTGTCCGCGCCGGTCTGCGCGTTCGCGCCGTACGGCGTCACGATCAGCCAGCGGGTGGCGTCGTTGCCGCCGGCCCCGCGTACGACGTTGACGAAGTCCTGATTCAGGGTGTTGATCGGTCCCCAGTTGTCCGAGGTGCCGCCGCCGTAGCGGTTGCCGCCGTTGGCGTCCTGGGGCTCGTTCATCGCCTCGAACAGCAGGTGGTTCCCTTCGCCGTTGAAGTAGTTCGCGATCTGCGTCCACAGCGCGATGAACTCCGGCTCGGTCGTGCCCATGGCCTCGTAGCTCGGAATCAGCCAGCTGTCGCCGCCGCCGTCGTGGTGGACGTTGATGTCCACGAACATGTTGTCGCTGATGGCCCAGTCCACGACCTGCTTGAGCCGGGCGAAGAAGGCGGGGTCGACCGTGTAGTTCGGCGCCCCGCTGGTCATGTGGTCGTACCAGGTCACCGGGATGCGCAGGTAATTGAACTTGGTCGCGATCAGGTCGATCATCGGCTTCGTCGTCGCCGGGTTGCCCCAGCAGGTCTCGCCGCAGGTCGCGTCGAAGGAGTTGCCCAGGTTCCAGCCGGCGTGGACCTGCGACCAGAAGCCGCCGCCGGGGCCGCTGGGGCTGCCGGTCGGGCCGGTGCCGCCGTTGACCGTCCAGTGCTGGTTGGCGGTCTCGTCGCAGTCCCAGATCTGCAGGTAGGAGCTGTTCGCGCTGCCGTTCGCGTCGAGGCACTTGCCCGAGTTGGGATTGGTGATGTCGCCGTTGGGATTGATCGTCCACCGCTGCGCGCCGGTGCCGTTGCAGTCATAGAGCTGCACGCGGGTGCCGTTCGCCGTGCCGGCGCCTTGCACGTCGACGCACCGGCCGGAGTTGGGGTTGAGGATGGACCCGTCCGAACGCACCTGCCACTGCTGCGCGACGGTGCCGTTGCAGTCGTAGATCTGGACGACCGTGCCGTTCGCGGTGCCGGCGCTCTGCGCGTCGACACATCGGCCGCTCTGCTGGCCGACGATCGTGCCGGGGACGTTCGTCGCCGCCGACGCCGTGCCGACGACCGCCCACGCCGTGGCTATGGTCAGGGCCGCGGCTGCCGCGACCGCGGTCGCCGCGCGCCAGCTGCGGCGACGGTGGCGGTCAGGATGCTGATGAGGGGTCTGTCCCGGGGCGTTGCGGTGCATCGTCGGTCTCGTCTCTGCGTGAGGAGAGGGAATGAGCTTTCTCCCACGGCCAGCCGAGTCGCCGATGTCGGGGCCGGGCATCTGCTTGTCACTACCTACTAGGTACTAGGTAGTGCCTGAGTTCGCAAAGTACCCGACGTCGGATCAGCCGACAAGAGGTCTGATCAGTCCGAGTTCCCGGAGCCCTGACGGCGCGTCGAGAACGAGCCCGTCACGCTGTCTGCCGCGGGCCGAAGAGCATTTCGGCGGCCGCCTCCCACGCCTCGACGAGATCCATGGTCTCCGGAGCGCGCAGCCATTGCACCTGCAGGCCGTCCATCATCGCCACGATCTGCCGGGCGAGGACCTCCGGACGGTCGGTCAGCTCCGTGGCGAGCGCGGAGAACGACGAGACCACTCGCGCCTGGCGCGCCGCGAAGTAGTCGTGCGCCGGATGGCTGGGGCTCAGCGACTCGGCCTCCAACACGGCGAACAGCCGCACGATCTCAGGCTGCTGAGCGTTGCGGCGCATCGTCGCGGCGCACAGCTGTCGCAGGTCGACGTCCTTCGGGCCGCCGGCCGACCACTCGTCCGGCACCTCGTCCTCGCCGACGCCGAGCTCTGCGCGCAGCGACTGGGCGTCCTCGACGTCGCGGTGCTCGAGCACGGCGACGAGCAGCCCGGCCTTGGAGCCGACGTAGTGCAGCAGACCGGGGACGGTCAGCCCGCACTGGTCTGCGACGTCCTGCATGGACAGGCCCCAGAAGCCGCGTTCGGCGATCAGCTCGCAGGTCGCCGCCATGATCTGCCGTCGGCGCTGGGCCGCCGGCAGCCGGGACCGAACCCGCCGGTACCTCGGCGCCGCCTCAACCATGCTCACCCGCACCCTTCCGCCAGGACACCGCTCGTCGGGTAGCTGCTTCAGGCTAGCCGCCATACCGGTGGGGCGCCTTCTGAGATACGGACCCTTTTGAGAGGCGAGAAGGGGTGGGCCGCCGTGGAGGAGGACGGCGACCCACCCCGCACTGCTTATCCGGCAGTGCTTATGCGGCGGTACTCATCCGAGTCGGTCGTCAGCAGGAGCCGACCGGCTTCCAGATGTTCCAGGCGATCGCAGAGCCCGGAGTCACGCCGGTGGACCAGTAGAGCGAGGTGTAGTTCTCGCCGTTGTACGAGACGTTGTTACCCGGGACGTAGGACGTGTTCACGCTCCACGCCGGGTAGCAGCTTCCGCCGGTGCCACCGGTCGGCGACGGCGACGGGGAGGGGGAGTGCGACGGGCTGGTGCTCGGCGACGGGCCCGGGCCGTTGCCGCCTCCGCCGAGGAAGATCTTGGTGAAGTCCAGCGGCGACTGGCCGATCTCGGAGCAGGAGGGCAGGCCGTTGGCCGACCCGCCGCAGGGCTGGTCGCGGTCGACCGACCAGAAGGCCAGCCGGCCGATGCCGTTGCTGCTGGCCCAGCTGACCAGGGTTTGGGCGTTGGCTTCGCTGAACACCTCGGCGGAGTTGTCGTTCTGCCCGATCATCGGGGTGACCCCGATGTTGGCGTAGCTGTCACCCGGCCAGTCCGCGCGCGCCTGGCTCAGCGTGCTCTGCGCGGCCTGGATCGCTTCCTGGCCCATGTCGCCGGTGAAGGAGGACCCGTAGTCCATCGCCATGACGTTGATCAGGTCGATGCGGGTGCCGTCCTGCTTGGCCAGGTTCAGGAACGCCACGCCGTCCGAGGCCAGACCGGTCGGCAGCACCGGCAGCGTCGCCGACACCACCAGGCCGGGGTTGGCTGCCTCGAGGCCGTTGATCGCCTGGAAGCGCACGTTGTTGTTGCTCGTGTAGTCGAGCGTCGCGCCTTCGATGTCGAAGTCGATGTGGTTGACCCCGAAGTGGCTGATCACCGACTGGTACGCGGCCTGGAGGCTGGAGGCCGTGGTACAGGTCAGCGCCAGCTCGCTGCCGCCGGAGCCGCCGAAGGACACGATCGGGGTCGCGCCGTCCGAGCGGGCGGTGGCGATCTCCTGGTCCATCGTCGGGTCGTTGGTCACCGGCAGCGTGTCGCCCCAGATCGGGGTGCAGCCCGAGCCGATGACGAACGCGGCCGTGTAGTTGTGCAGGCCGGCCTGCGTCGCCGCGGAGTTGAGCATCGGCTCCTGGTTGTTGGACATGTCCACGTACGGCGCGACCTGTATCACGGCGGCGTTCGCGGGCGCTGCCGCGACGACCGTGGTGAGCACCATGCCGCCGGTGGCGACGAGCGCTGCGGATCCGGCGGCTATCCAGCGCGCTCTGCCGCGCATAGACAGTACTTTCATCGGTTTTTCTTCTCTCAATGGTTCGTCGGTCGGCTATGCCGGCGACGAGTGGTGGGGGTGGACACGGTCCGTCCGCTAGCGGGGTTCAGCGGCGGCTGACGATGGTGACCGCGCGCCGCGGACGCCCGAGGTTGAGGCGTCTGCGGCGCGCGGGAGTCAGCTGGTCGTCAGGTGCATGCACCGTCCGACTTCCAGATGTTCCAGGCGATCGCCGACCCCGGAGTCACGCCGGTCGACCACCATTCGGAGGTGTAGTTCACGCCGTTGTACGAGACGAGGTCGCCCGGGACGTAGGACGTGTTCGCGTTCCACGCCGGGGAGCAGGTCCCGCCGCCGGTCGAGCTGGGGCTGGGACTGGGGCTGGTCGACGGGCTCTGCGAAGGCGACGTGCTCGGGCTCGGCGAGGTCGACGGCGAAGAGGTGGGGCTCGTCGTCGGGCTCGCGCTCGGGCTGGGCGTCGTGCACGAGCTCGGCGCGGTACCGAGGCTGTTGGCGACGTCGTTGAACAGCACCGGGTTCGACGGATCGAGGTCGTACAGGCTGAACATCATGACCCCGCCCATGCCTTGGCAGTGCATGTAGTCGATGTCGGCCTGGATGGACTGCGCGGACTCTCCGGTCCACCAGTTGCTGCCGTCATAGAAGTAGGCTGCTTCGGCGACCGGGTCGTAGAAGGTGTCGGCCGGATTGTCGACCACCCCGGCGAGTTCCTTGTACATGTGGATGCCGGGGACGTTGCCGGAATCCGCCGCCCCGGTCGCCGCCCCGGACGCCGGTTGGAACAGGCCGTTGACACCGGCGTTCGCCACGCCCGTCCAGCCCCGGTAGTAGAACGGGATTCCCATCGTCAGCTTGCTCGCGGGGAACCCGCCCGGGATGTTGTAGGCGGGGGAGCCGTTGACCCAGTCGTCGACCGCGTTCGAGATCGAGTATTTCTCGCTGCCGGGCGCGACCGCGGACGACGGGTCGCCGGGGTCGGTGAAGATCGGGTTCTGGAAGTTGGTCGGTCCGTTGGACGGGCCGGTCGGGTTCCAGGCCACGTGCATGTCGTAGCTCATCAGGTCGCCGAAGGTGAGGTACTGGGCGATCTGGTTGGTCTGCACCAGGCCGATCTTGTCCTCGCCGGACGGCAGCGCCGCGCTCAGGTAGTAGGTGTGCCCGGTGCTCTGCTGCAGCGTGTTGAGTTCGCTGCGGAACTCGGCCAGCAGCGCCGTGTAGTTCGCGGTGTCGGCGGGGGAGGTGTGGTTGCCGACGTGCCCGCCGGACGAGCCGGGGTACTCCCAGTCGATGTCGAAGCCGTCGAACAGGCCCGCGATCGCGCCGGCCGCCGGGGTGACCCCGTAGTCGGCGTCTGGCGGCAGGTTGCCCTTGAGGAACATGTTGACGCACGAGGAGACGAAGTTCGTCCTCGAAGTCGCCGAGGCGGCCGCGTCGGAGAAGTACTTCGAGTAGGTCCATCCGCCGAGCGACAGCAGGATCTTCAGGTTCGGATAGGCCGCCTTGAGCTCTTGCAGCTGGTGGAAGTTGCCGGCCAGCTGGCCGGAGACGTCCGCCGTGCCGTTGACCGCGTTGGCCGCGGAGAACGGCGTGCCGTAGTCGGCGTCCACGTCCCCGGCGCCGTCCCCGGCGTTGGGGTCGGTCTCGCCGGCCGGGTCCTGGTCGACCCCGTGCTCCGCCTCGAAGCACTGGAAGCTGGTCGGGTTGATGTTCTCGAAGTCGTAGACGAGGTAGCTGATGTGGTTGATCTCCCCGGAGGAGACCAGGTCCTTGAGGTAGAAGGCGTTCTGGTAGATCGACCACTGGTCGTAGTAGGCCACCGAAATGCCGCCGGACGACACCGCCGCCTTCGCCGCGGGCGACGCCTGCGCCGCCCCCGACACCAGCACGGTCGCCGCGACCACCGCGCCCGCTGCAACACCGGTCAGCGCGCCGAACGCGGCGCTGCGGGATCTCTGCCTGAGCATTCGCAGGTCCTTTCGCCCCTCTTGCTCCGTCAGTTGTCCGCGTTTGCGTTGAGGCGCCGACAGGTCAGGACGATGCCGCCCCGCGGGGTTCCGGGCACGGCGTGACCTCGCCTGCCCCGGCCCGAGGGCGCTGAAGGGGGGAACGTGCTTGCAGAGGGCAGATCAGGCGGAACGTCGCGGCACGAAATCACGCCACACCGGCGCGACCCGTGACCGCTGATGCGGCTCGGCCTGACACGCTCCCCGCCCCCTGAACGCCAGGGCCGGGATGGGGCGTGCGCCGACGCCTCTTCGCCTATTGGGTAACCGTGCCGAACGGTGGGGTGGGAGATCGACGCTGTGACGTGGGTGTGCGCCAGCCTCTGACCACAGTGTTCGGCACCGAGATTCAAAATGGACTAGACCACCGCTGCCGTCAAGCGCCCGTCGGGTAACGGATCGGTCACGGGTGCCAGTATCGATGCCGGCCCAAGGGAGAGGTCGGGATTTCCGCGCCGCCGCCTGGTTGACGCGGCGCACCCCGCGTGCTTTCTTGAGCGATGCGACAACGTTATCACGCCCATGATTCAACAAACACTCTCAGAAACTTGCAATTTCCGAACACTTGAGACCGGCACAGCGCAGCGATCTCCCCGCGCACTCGTGGCCTTCGAGGCCCTCGTGGAGGAACCGTGAGAAAAGCGCTCGTCATCGACGCGGCCCTCGCCGCGCTCACCGCGGCTGGAACCGCATGATCGGCCGTCGCCGACGCCTCGCCGCCGGGCACGTCGGCGGCGCGTGCCTCGACGTGACCGGTCAGAACACCGCCCCCGGCATGAAGATCGAGTCGTGGTCGTGCAATGCCGGCGAAAACCAGCGCTGGATGCGGTCCGCGAACGGCGAGCCGGTCAGCGCTCAATCAGGGCTCTGTCTCGACGACCCTTCTCCACTGCTTCTGGCAACCAGCTGGAGATCCGGACCGGGAACGGTGGCGCGAACCCGGGGCGGACCGTGCCCTAGCCACCGATCTCGGCCCTGACCCGGCCGGAGCCCATGCCCGCCAAGGGGCCCGGCCGTTCCCCTCCTCGCCTAGAGGAGACCCCCTCCTCACCTACAAGGAGACTTATCCGTGCATATTCGGAGCAGAACGGCGGTGATCGTGCTCGCCTCGGCACTGGCGACGGCGGGCGCGGCGACCGCATCGTGGGGCGCGCAGCCCGCCCCCGCCGTGAGTACCGCCATCACCATCGACGGAACCCAGGGCGGGCGCACCTTCGACGGCATCGGCGCGATCAGCGGCGGCGGAGGGAACTCGCGGCTGCTGCGCGACTACCCCGCGGCCCAACAGTCACAGATCCTTGATTATCTGTTCAAGCCCGGATACGGCGCGGATCTGCAGATCCTGAAGGTGGAGATCGGCGGCGACGCGAACTCCACCGACGGCGCCGAACCCTCCATCGAGCACACCCAGGGCACCGTCGACTGCTCGGTCGGCTACGAGTTCTGGCTCATGCAGCAGGCCAAGGCGCGCAACCCGAACATCAAGTTCTACGGTCTGGCGTGGGCCGCGCCCGGCTGGGTCGGCAGCACCTTCTGGACGACCAGCACCATCAACTACCTGAACTCCTGGCTCGGTTGCGCGAAGGCCGACGGCGTACCGGTCAGCTACCTCGGCGGCTGGAACGAGCGTGGCTACAACAAGCCCTGGTACGAGCAACTGCGCTCCGCCCTCAACTCCAACGGCAACTCGAGCGTGCAGATCGTCGCGGACGACAGCACCCCCTGGGTCGCCGCCGACGACGCGGCGACCGACCCGTCGTTCAACTCGGCAGTCTCCATCTTCGGCGTGCACTACCCGTGCGGCGGCGACGGCGGCAGCGCGACCAGCTGCACCGGCTCTTCGACCGCCGAAGGGCTCGGAAAGCCGCTGTGGGCGAGCGAGAACGGGTCGCAGGACCAGGATTCCGGCGCTCCGGCGCTGATCCGCTCGATCACCCGCGGCTACCTCGACGCGCAGATGACCGCGTATATCAACTGGCCGTTGATCGCCGCGATCTACCCGAACCTGCCATACAACACGGTCGGCCTGATGACCGCGAGCCAGCCGTGGTCCGGCTGGTACAGCGCGGGCACCAGCCTGTGGGCGACCGCGCAGGTCACCCAGTTCACCGCACCCGGCTGGACATTCATCAACTCCGCTTCCGGATACCTTGGCGGCAACCGCACCAACGGAAGCTACGTCAGCCTCAAGTCGCCGAACGGCACGGATTACTCGACGATCCTTGAGACGACCACCGCCACCGCCGCGCAGACGGTGACCTTCAGTGTGCGCGGCGGCCTGTCCACCGGCGCGGTCCACATCTGGTCTACGAACGTGAACTCGCCGAACGCGGCCACGGACTTCGTCCACGCGCAGGACGTCACCCCAAGCGGCGGCACCTACACGCTGACCCTGCAACCCGGCTACGTGTACACCGTCACAACCACCACCGGCCAGGGCAAGGGCACTGCGACCTCCCCGGCCAGCAGGACACTCGCGCTGCCTTACACCGACGGCTTCGATCAGGACGCCACCGGCACAGAGGCCGCCTACCTGTCCGACATGCAGGGTGCGTACGAGGTCGAACCCTGCGCCGGCCGAGCAGGACAATGCGTCCAGCAACTGGCCCCGGTCAAGCCGGTCGAGTGGCAGGGCGACTCCGACGCGTTCGCGCTGCTCGGCGACACAAGCTGGTCCAACTACACGGTCAGCTCCGATGTGAACCTCGAGCAGGCCGGCACGGTGGAGCTGTACGGGCGGGCCAACTCCCAGTCGCGCCCGCAGTCGCATCAGAACGCGTATCTGTTCCGCGTCTCGAACACCGGCGCCTGGTCGATCGTCAAGAGCACCACCTCCGGCACCCTGACCACCCTCGCCAGCGGCACGACGACCGCGCTGGGCACGAACAGCTGGCACACCCTCGCGTTCAGCCTGCAGGGCTCGACGATCAGCGGCGAGATCGACGGCAGGCCGGTCGGCTCCGTCACCGATGCCTCGTATCAGAGCGGCCAGGTCGGCATCGGCGTCGTGGGCTACCAGACCGACCAGTTCGACAACCTCTCGATCGTCCCCGGCTCCGGTGGCGGCACGACCAGCGGTCCCATCACCTCCGGAATCACCGGCAAGTGCGTCGACGACTATCAGAATTCGAGCACGAACGGTGGCAAAGTGGATCTGTGGACCTGTAACAGCAGCGCCGGGCAAACCTGGACGCTGAACAACGGAACGCTTCAGATCAACGGAAAGTGCATGGACGTGACCGGCCAAGGCACCGCGAACGGCACCCTGGTCGAGCTATGGACCTGCAACGGCGGCGCCAACCAGCAGTGGACGGCGTCCAACGGCGCCCTGGTCAGCGCCCAAAGCGGCAAGTGCCTTGACGACCCCGCCTTCTCCACGACCGACGGCACCCAGCTCGAAATCTGGACCTGCAACGGCGGATCGAATCAGAAATGGACCCTGCCGTAGAAGCCTGACAAGCGAATTCGTTTCCTGACGCGGCGGGCCGGAATCCCCGGCCCGCCGCTCACCTTGTCCCGCGGGACTGACGCCCGCGGCATTGACGCAACCCGTGGAGCGGCTTATCGTGGGCGCACGTTCATTCACGTAATGGCATTTCACATGTATGAACGCCGCTTCGTGCTGGGGGCAGCGCAGCGGTGAGATTTCGCACCGTTTTCAGTTCGACTCCGATCGCACGAGGCTTTGCCATGCTCCTTCTGCAATGGCGTCGTCGGCCGACTGATCGCCCGGGCCGCCACACCGGGCTGCTCGCGGCCGCGGCGCTCCCTGCGACGGCCGCTGCGGTCCCCACGGCCGCGGCGTTCCCGTCGCCCACCGCGGTCGCCCGCGCGCTGACGCTGCCTGGGCCGGCTTCTGCTCGTGTGCGCGCTTACGGCGCCAAGCACGGCTTCCTGGACACCGTGTTCCTGGACACCGTGCAGGATCCGGCTCGCCGCAGCCGGGTGGACCGAACCGCGGGGGCGCTCACCGCCGAGACCGTCAGCACGGTCGGCGGTTAGAGCGGGGGGCCGCAGGGGCGGCGACGCACTCCTCACCTGCGTCGCCGCCCCTGCCGCGGTCCCTGCGCCGAATCGTCAGTGCCACTCCTGGTCCGGGTTGCCGTTGCAGGGCCATTGGATGGCCTGCGCGCCGACGGCTGTGCTGCCCTGCCAGATGCCCAGGCACTGGCCGGAGTTGTAGTTCACGATGTTGTAGATCGGCCAGCCGTCCGCCGTGCTCGCGCCGGTCCACTGGAAGTACCAGGTCTGGTCCGGATTGCCGTTGCAGCTCCACTGCACCGCCTTGGCGCCGGCTGCCGTGCTGCCGCCGGAAATCCCGAGGCACTTTCCGCTGTAGCGGCTGAACAGGCGCGTGTAGCCGTCCGCCTGCCAGGGCCGGAACCACCACTGGTTGTCCGCGCCGGTGTACGTCCACTGATGCACGAGCGCGCCGTCCGCGGTGCTCGGCCCGCTCACGTCGAGCATCTGGCCCGATCCGCCGTTGATCCAGGTCTCGCCGAGCTTCCCGCTGATGTCCCAGGCGCTGGAGTCGAGCGACTGGTACCAGTCCTGATAAGGCCGGGGATGGGTCGACGGCCACGGCAGGTTCGGCGCGCCATAGGTGTTCAGCACCCTGTACGTGGCGTCGAGGCAATTGTTGCCCAGACCCGTGTAGCCCGCGCTGATGTTGTTGGTGGCGGCGGTGATCGCGGCGCCTACGGCGCTCCCCGAGGTGAGTTCGCACTTGTACTCGGTGTACGGATGCGCTGGATACGGCGAGTTGCTCTGTGAGTTCATGTCGTGCGACGGGTAGTCGTACTGGAACGTGAAGTCGTCGATCATGTCGGTCCAGCTGCCCTGCGCCTTCCAGGCACCGTTGAAGCCCGGCGCGTTGATCTGGTAGGCGCCGTTCGGGTTCTCGGTCGCGCCGTAGATCCACGAGCTGCTGCCGGCCACCAGGAAGCCCCAGCCGATGTGGCCGAAGTTGTTGCCCAGCACGGTGCCGCCGTCCGGCTCCATGAAGGCGCAGACCTCCCCGGGTCCGAGCGCCTGCGCGGGGGAGGCGCCGAACAGGACGGTGCCGCCGAGCGCGAGACCGAGCGCCGCGGTCAGTCCGGCGGCGCGGGCGGTGAAACGTCGCAATCCCCTCATACACTGATCTCGAAAAGCCTTCATACGTTGCATCGTCGCGTACCCGGCCGCCGCGGTCATGTCGGACGATCGCGGGACACCGGCCTGTGGGGCGAATCCACTACAGCGCCGATGTCGGTGTTTGGCACGGCGACGGGTGCGAATCGAGCGGCGGGGAAGGCGGTCCCCGCCGCTCACGCCCCACCCCCTAGGCGGCCGCCTGGAGCGCCCGCTCGAGGAGGCGGCGCGGCTCGAATCCGGGGCTACGCACATCCTCTAGGCGTATCGGCTGCCCCGCCGCCAGCAGCCGGTACGCCAGCGCGTGGTCGTCCGGCCGGTTGACCGACTCGACCGCGGCCAGCCGCCCCCGCCGGAAGCAGAACACCGAGAAGGAGTCGCCGTCCGGATCTCCGATGGTGGCCACCGCGTCGTGACCGTCGCTTACCCCTGCGATCTGGATCCGCTGCGTGTACTGCTCGACGGACCGGCGGGACACCGCGGTCATCGGGCGGTGGTGGCCGAGCAGGTTCGCGGCGGCCACCTTTCCCGTCTCCACCGCGTTCTGCACCGACTCGAGTCTCGCGGGCGCGCCGGTGTGGATGCTGGGGTACCGGGCGCAGTCGCCGACCGCATAGATCGACGGGTCGGCGGTCCGCATGTACTCGTCGACCACGATCCCGTCGTCCAACGGCAGCCCCGCCGCGGAGGCCAGACCGGTTTCCGGCAGGACGCCGATGCCGGCGACGACCAGATCCGCGGCGTGGCGGCCCCCGTCGCTCGACACGACCTCCCGCACCCGCCCCGAGCTGTCCCCGTGGATGGCGGTGACGGTGTGTCCGAGCAGCAGCCTGACTCCGTTGCGCCGGTGGACCTCCGCCACGTGCTCGGACGTCTGACCGGTGAGCGCCCGCGCCATCACGTTCCGGCGCGACTCGACGACCGTCACCTCGCAGCCGAGGCCGCGCGCCGCCGCGGCGACTTCGAGCCCGATGAAACCCGCCCCCGCGACCACCACCCGCGAGCTGCGCGCGAGCCAGCTGCGCAGCGCCCGGGCCTCGGCCAGCGTCCGCAGCGTCAGCACCCCCGACAGGTGCGCCCCGGAAACGCGCAGCGGCCGGGGCCGTGCGCCCAGAGCGAGCACGAGCTGGTGATAGGGCAGGCGCCGGCTGGACGCCAGCTCGACATACCGGTTCTTCCGGTCGATCCGGATCGCCGGGTCACCGAGGACCAGGTAGATGCCGCTGGCGGTGTAGAAGTTGTCGCCGCGCAGGGCGAGATCGGCGGGCTCGACCACACCGGACAGGAAATGGCGGGACAACGGCGGTCGGGCATAAGGGGCGACGCCCTCACCGGCGACCAGCACCAGCGGCCCGTGGAACCCCGAGGCCCGCAGCGACGCAGCCGTCTGCAGCCCGGCGTGCCCACCGCCCACGACGACGATCGCCCCGCGCGAGGCCCGCGCCGCGACCGGTGACTCGGTGATCGCGACCGGTGAAGGTGAATACGACCTCCGAAGGGCGGTAATGGTCATAAGGGCTCTCCTCGCGCCGTACGGGCTGCCGATCCCATCCCGACCGTCGCATTAGGCTGCGGAGAACTCCTGGAATCTCAGGGGAGCGCACACGACTCGAAGGCGCGATCATCCAGCGCTGATCCACATCGTCGAGCACGGCTCGAGCGGACCCGGCCAGACTCGGCCGAACCCGTCGCCACCGGTGAGGAGCACAGCACGTGACGATCGAGGAACTGGCCCCCGCCGTCCAGGCGCTGGGGCGCGTCGAAGAGGTCGCCGACGCGGTCTTCGCTTACGTGCAACCGGACGGCGGCTGGTGCCTCAACAATGCCGGCATCATCGTCTCAGGCGGCGAATGCGCGCTCGTCGACACCGCCGCCACCGAGACCCGCGCGCTGGGCCTGAAGCAGGCCGCCGCACGCTTGTGCCCGGCGCCGCCGCGGATCGTGGTCAACACCCACTTCCACGGCGACCACTGCTTCGGTAACTACCTCTTCGCCCCCGAAGCCGTCGTCGTGGCGCACGAACTGTGCCGCACCGAGATGGCCGAGGCGGGGCTCCAGCTGACCGGCCTGTGGCCTGCGGTGCAGTGGGGCGCGATCTCGCTCGCCCTGCCCACGCTGACCTTCCGCGACCGGCTCACCCTGCACGTCGGCGACATCGAGGCGCAGCTGCTGCACTCCGGCCCGGCGCACACCACCAACGACGCGGTGGTGTGGATCCCGGACCGGCGCGTGCTCTTCGCCGGCGACCTGATCATGGCGGGGGCGACCCCGTTCGTGCCCATGGGCTCGGTATCCGGCTCGCTCGAGACCATCAGCAGGCTGCGCGAGCTCGGACCGGCCGTGGTCGTCCCCGGCCACGGCCCGGTGGGCGGGCCGGAGCTGCTCGACGCCGTCGAAGGCTACCTGCGCTGGGTGCAGCGGCTCGCCGCCGAGGGCCACGCCGCCGGGGTCGGCCCGCTCGATCTGGCCCGCACCGCGGACCTCGGCGCATACGCGGACTGGCGCGACCCCGAGCGGCTGGTGCCGAACCTGCGCCGCGCCTACGCCGAGCTGGACGGGGCGGCCCCCGGCGACCGGCTGGACATGGCGCTGGTCTTCGGCGAGATGGTCCAGTTCCACGGCGGGCTCCCGGTCTGCCACGCGTGAGCCGCCGCCCTTGAAGCCAGCTCAACCGCAGCTCCTGACCGGCTTGGCAGCCTGCGTTATGGCTCGAGCGGCCGGCGGCGGGGGCGAATCCGCGCCCGTATCGCCGTGGTCTGCGACGTATCGCTGCTTTAAAGGGGTTGGAACGGCGCCGAGTGCGCCGGGACGGCGCCCCGGGACGCCCGGTGCGGAGTGATACGCAAGCGCGCAACTTATGTTCGAGATTCTCTTGAGCCGCCCGTCCGATCCTCAGGAGCACCGACACCGATCAAGCCCGGTACGCCGCGGCTCATTCTTGTCGCACAGAGGGGGAAGCGGGATGTCCGACCACCGCAGCTTCACCGAACTGCTCGCGGAGCACGCCGTCTACCACGGCGGGCGGGACGCTCTCGTCGTCCTCGAGCACGGTCCGTGGGAGGCTGCGCCGGTCCGGGTCGACTACGCGGGACTCGACCTCGACGCCCGCGCGCTGGCGGTGTGGCTTCACGACCACGGGGCGGCCGGCGAGCGGATCCTGATCCAGCAGCCCAATCCGCTGCGCTTCGCGGTGTCCTTCCTCGCCTGCCTCTACGCCGGCGCCATCGCGATCCCCGGGCCCGACCCGGGCGGCCCGCGCAACGCGGAGCGGCGCGCGGTCGGCATCGTGCGCGACGCCGCGGTGAGCTTCGCGCTGACCGACTCGGACAACGCCGGAACGGTCAGCCGGGTCCTGGCCGTCGCGGGTTATCCCGACGTCGCGTGCGTGGCGATCGACACCGTGCTCGGCCTCGCGCAGGCGCCGGATCCGGACGAGTGGAACATGCCCGACCTGGACGCGGACACCATCGCGCTGCTCCAGTACACCTCGGGCTCCACCGGCGATCCGCGCGGCGTCGCCATCCGGCACGGCAATCTGCTGGCCAACCAGGCCGCGATCCAGCGGGCGCTGGGCACCGGCGAGGAGTCGGTGATCGGCGGCTGGCTCCCGCTGCACCACGACATGGGGCTGGTCGGCCAGCTGCTGCACCCGCTCTTCCTGGGCGCGACCAGCGTCCTGATGTCGCCGGGGGCCTTCGTGCGCCGCCCGGCCCGGTGGCTGCGGATGATCTCCGAGCACCGGATCACCGTCTCCGCGGCCCCCAACTTCGGCTACGAGCACTGCGTCCAGCGGATCGAGGACCACCAGCTCGCGGACGTCGACCTCGGCTGCTGGGAGGTCGCCGTCAACGGCGGCGAGCCGGTGCGGCCGGGCACGCTGGGCGCCTTCGCCAACCGCTTCGAGCCGTTCGGCCTGCGGCCGAACGCGCTGCGCCCCGCTTACGGCCTGGCCGAGTCCACCCTGCTGGTCGCCTGCACCGACGGGCGCCTGCCCGCCCACGTCGACGTGGACCGCGCCGGGCTCGAGCTGCGCAAGCTGCGCCGCGCGGTCCCGGGCAACCCGAGCCGCACCCTCGTCGGCTGCGGACCGGTGTACGGCGCGGAGGTGCGCATCGTCGACCCCGAGGACTTCGAGGTGCTCCCGGAGCGCAGCCTCGGCGAGATCTGGCTGCGCGGGCCCAGCGTCGCGCGCAGCTACTGGGCCCGCCCGCTCGAATCCGCCGACGCCTTCAACGCCACGACCTCCGACGGCGAGTCCGGTTTCATGCGCACTCACGACCTCGGCCTGATCGACGGGGGAGAGCTCTACATCGCGAGCCGGCTCAGCGACCTGATCAACATCGCCGGCCGCAACCTGCACCCGGACGACCTCGAGCAGGCGGTCAAGCGGGTCAGCGTGCTGTTCGGCGCCGGCGTGGCCTTCTCCGTGGAGTCCGAGCGCGACCACGTGGTGGTCGTGCAGGAAGTGCGCCAGGCCCTGGCTCGCGCCGGCGCCGACCTGGCCTCCCTCGCCGCGTCGGTCCGCGAGCGGGTGGCCGAGGAGTTCGAGGTGCGCGCCGAGGGGGTGCTGCTGGTCCGCCCGGGCACCGTGCGCCGGACCACCAGCGGCAAGCTCGAGCGCTGGACGGTGCGCCGGCTCTTCCTGACCGGCCGCCTCGACCCGCTGCACGAGCTGGTCGAACCCGAGGTGCGCCGACTGGTCCGGACCCCGGGCCGGCCGCAGCGGCCGGCCGCCGCCGCCGCCGTGAGGAGGGCTGCGTGAATCCGCATCCTTATGCCGCCTTGCCGGCTGAGCAGCGCGAGGCGGCGCTGCTCGAGTGGCTGGAACCCCGGCTCGGCCGCTATCTGGGCCGCACCGCCATCGACCCGTCCGCGTCGCTGGCCGAATACGGGCTGGACTCGCTGGCGGCACTCAATCTGTACGGCGACATCGAGGACGAATTCGAGCTGCTGGTCGACCCGACCGTGGTGCTCGAGTATCCGACCCTCGACTCCCTGGCCAAGCACCTGGCCGGCCGATTCGACGCGAGCCCGGCGCGGACCGCACGCGAACGGAGCGGGAAATGACCCAGAGCCCACCCGTGGCAGGGGTCGTCTTCGCGTTCAGCGGCCAGGGGTCGCAGTACCCGGGGATGACCGCGCGCCTCTACCTCGACCACGCCAGGTACCGGACGCACCTGGAGGCCGCGGCCGACGCGCTGCGCCCGTACACGGGAACGTCGATCATCGACCTGATCGTCGGCGGGGACGAGCGGATCCACCAGACCGGCTTCACCCAGCCGGGAGTGTTCGCCGTCGAATACGCGCTGGCCACCACCCTCATCGAGCACGGCGTGCGCCCGGCCGCGGTGGTGGGCCACAGCATCGGGGAGTTCGCCGCCGCCGTCACCGCCGGAGCGCTGAGCCTGGAGGACGCCGCGCTGCTGGTCGCCGTGCGCGGGGCGTTCATGCAGTACCTGCCGGCCGGCGGCGGCATGATGGCGGTGCGGGCCGACGCGGAGGACGTCGCCGAGCTGCTGGCGGCCGAGGAAGCCGTCGTCGTCGCGGCCTACAACGGCCCGCAGTCCATCACGCTCGCCGGCGACTTGCTCGGTCTCGACCGCGTTCGGCAGGCCTTGGCCGCGCGAAAGGTCGCGGCCCGGTCGCTCCAGGTCTCCCATGCGTTCCACTCGCCGCTGATGCGGCCGATGTTGAGGCGTTTCGCGCGCGTCCTGGAGCGCGTGCCCTCCGCGGTGCCCCGCCTGCCGTACTACTCGACCGTGCGCGGCCGGAAGCTGAGCGGCGAGGCCCTCGGCGCCGCGTACTGGGTGGAGCAGGTCACCGCGCCCGTGCGGTTCGCCCCGGCGATCGAGAACCTGCTCTCCCGGCAGCGCCCCGACGTGCTGCTCGAGGTCGGGCCCAAGCAGACGCTGACCGGCCTGCTCAAGAAGATCGTCGGCCCGGACGGTCCCGACTGCATGGCCGTGTGCCGCACCGAGGACACCGGCGACGCCGCGTTCAACGAGCTGGTGTGCAAGCTCGCGCCCGAGCGCGCGGCCGAGGACCGGATCACCCGCGCCGTGCTCGACGCGGTCACCGAGATCGTCGACGACCCGTCGGTCGAGGCGGGCCTCGACCAGGCGCTGCACGGAGACCTCGGCTTCGACTCGGTGATGTTCCTGCGGCTCAAGTTCCAGCTCGAGCAGCGGCTGCCGGAGCTCGGGCCGCTCTCGATGCCCGACATGCTCGGCAGCCTGCGCACCCCCGGCACCCTCGTCGACTATCTGCGTACGCAGCTTGACACCATGTCTGCCGTCTGATGGCCGGCCCGACCTCGACGATGGTCCCCGGCACCCCCTCGCTCGGACGGCCCATCCTGGTCCCCGGCCCCGACGGCCCCTGGGACGACGTGCGCGCGGCGCTGGCCCGGGCCGGCGCCGCGGTGGTCTACGGCAGGCTCGGCGACTGGCTGCCCGACGACCCCGACGACCCGCGGCTTCAACCGCTGATCGGGCACGACTGGGGCCGCTATCAGCGGATGGCGCACGCCAAGGTCAGAACCCGGTTCGTCGCCTCGCGGCTGATGCTCAAGCACACCGCGGCGGCCGTGCTCGAAAGCAAGCCCGAACTCATCGAGCTCGCCTACCGCCCCGGCGGCCGGCCGTACCTGCGCGGCTGCGACCAGATCGACATCAGCCTCAGCCACACCGACGAGATCATGACGGTCGGGGTCTCCCGGCGGGGGCGGATCGGCGTGGACGTGGAGCTGGCGGACCGCCAGATGGTCGGCCTTGGCACCGAATCGCAGGCCTGCACCCCCTACGAGCTGGCCATGCTGGAGGCGATGGCGGAGCACCGGCGCAACGGCGCGCTCGTGCGGCTGTGGACGCTCAAAGAGGCGTACAGCAAGGCGATCGGGCAGGGGCTGCGGTTCCGGTTCACCGAGTTCGGCTTCCGGCTCAGCGACCCCCGGGCGCAAGTGCTGCGCCCGGACGGCTCGCCCGGGACCGGCGAGGAGTGGAGCTTCGGCACCTGCGTCGTCGAGCGGCGCTACACGGTCAGCGTGGCGCTGTGCGACTCAGGGTTCGGTGAGACGTCGGACGTCGCCGCGCGTACGATGCTCGACGACGGCCTGCTCTCCGCCCTCATAGGCCTGGCCGACGCCGTGTAGCGGTGTCTGTTCTCGTGTCTGTGTTCTCTTCGCACCTCGCTGCGTCTTCATGGCGGCTGTAGATCGCACGACGGGGAAAGGCGCCCCGCCGCGCGATCTTTCGCCGCCGCCGTGGCGGGAAGCCAAGAAGGTTTAGGGGATCCAGCCGGCGTCCTGGGCGATCCGGATGGCGTCGACCCGATTGCGAGCGTTGAGCTTGGTCACCGCCGCGGTCAGGTAGTTGCGCACGGTGCCCAGCGAGAGGTAGAGCTGGCCGGCGATCTCCTCCGGATCGGCGCCGTGCGCGGCCAGCCGCAGTACCTCGCACTCGCGCTCGGTCAGCGGGTTCTCCCGCACGTCCCACGCCGCGAGCGCCAGCTGCGGGTCGATCACCCGGCGGCCGGCGGCCACGTTGCGCACCGCCTCGGCGAGCTTGTCGGGCGGGGCGTCCTTGAGGATGAAGCCCGCCACGTGCGCACTCAGCGCACGGCGCAGCGTGCCGGGGCGGCCGAGGCTGGTCAGGATCAGCGTCTTGCACGCCGGAAGCTTCTCGTGCAGCCGCGCGGCCGCCGTCAGCCCGTCGATGCCGGGAAGATCGATGTCGATGACCGCGACGTCGGGCAGGCAGCGCAGCGCGGCGGGCACGATCTCGTCGCCGGAGTCGACGTCCGCGACCACTTCCAGGTCGAGTTCCAGGTCGAGCAGCGCTTTGAGAGCGCCGCGGACCATGTTCACGTCTTCGGCGAGCAGGATCTTGAGCTGGATCACGGCGGCCTCGCCTTTCCCGCTTGCCTGCCCCATTGCGATCCGGGACTCGTGTGACCCAAGAGTAGTCGTTTGATGACTTGTACGCGGTGACGCGGCAGAACCCGGCCAACCCGGAGAGCCCGGGAATTCGATCGCGCGTAACGGATCGGTCCGCACGGCGCGGCGGATCAGGCCGCCGCGCCGCGGCCCAGCGGCGCGTGCGCGATGAGGCGGAACCAGCCCTCCGGCTCCGCTTCGGCGGTCAGCGTGCCGCCGACGGCGGCCAGCCGGATCGCGAGGTTTCCCAGGCCGCTGCCCGAGTACTCGGTCGGCTCGTCGGGCTGCTCGGGCACCCCGTCGTTGACCAGTTCGAGCACGACCGCGCCGTTCGCCTGGCGGCAGTTGATCAGGCAGGTCTGCGCCTTGCTGTGGCGCAGCACGTTGGTGACGCCCTCGCGCAGCACCGTGGCCAGGACCATGTCCAGCTGGTGGGAGAGGTTGCCGCAGGAGATCTCGACCCGCACGTCGACGTCGGCCGCGACCAGCATCGAGCGGACCATTTCCGCCTCGTCGGCCAGCCGCAGCCCGGAGCGGTAGCTGCTGGCCACCACGCGAACGTCGGCCAGCGCCTGCCGGGAGACCTCGAGGACCGAGGCCAGCTCCTCGCGGGCGCGCGCCGGATTCGTCTCGACCAGCCGGTAGGCCAGCTCGGTCTTCAGCGTGATCGAGGAGAGGCTGTAACCGAGCAGGTCGTGCAGGTCCCGGGCGAACCGCAGCCGCTCCTGGGTGACCGCCATCCGGGCCAGCTCGCTGCGTGCCCTGTGCACCTCGTCGACCAGCCCGACCAGCCGGGTCATGCCGAACATGACCAGGCCGAGCAGCATCGTGGAGACCACGTAGTAAGCGGTCCACATCACACCCACGTGGTGCACCACCCCGAAGACCAGCATGGTCGAGAGCGCGGCGCCGAACAGCAGCCAGGCCCGCGGCCGCGGGACCAGCAGCAGGAACGAGCCGGCCAGGAAACCCGCCATGCCGCCCCACTGGAAGTGGAACACGAAATAGGGCAGGTACGTCAGCACGGTCTGCGCGCTCAGGCTCAGCGTCCTGCGGCGGGCCGACCACAACCGCGCGCCCTGACTGACGTGGAGCACTTGGAGCCCGGCGGCGGCCAGCATGCACAGCAGCGCGCCGGCCTGCGAACCGCGCCCCGGATTGTCCACCGGGATGTCCAGGAACCCGATGAACAGATACGAGGCCAAAATCACCAGAAGGATGCGCCGCGCCATGCGAGGGGGCGGTACGTCCCGCTCCTGCTCGACCGGCCGCACAGTCTCATCCGGCTCTCTGGTCCGCGCCGGTTTCGCGCGCACGACGCTCACCGGGGAGGTCCCCGCTGACTTCGCGCCGGCGGGCAGACCCCCCGTATCGACGATCGCCTCGGCTCTCATGCCGCTCCTCCCCGGGCAATGAGCTCGCACTCGAACTATGGTTGGATTTGCGCTCGCGAGCAAGGGGAGCGCTTACTTTTCGTAGCGGCGGGTATACGTCTGGATTTCGGGCGTGGGCCCGTCCGGAACGTCGAGCCGGTCGCGCGGGCGGCTTTCGCCGCCGGTCAGGCGGTCGGCCGCGGGTGCTCCGACCATGAAGAGGCCGACGCTCGACTCGACCAGCCAGTCGAGGCCGAGGATGCGCGAGGACTCGTCGATCTCGCTGCCGCCGATCGCGCAGGTCGCCAGTCCCATCGCGGTGCCGACCAGGTACAGCGTCTGCATCGCCACGCCCACGTCCTTGAGGATGAGCGCGTAACTCAGTCCTGTGTACTTCCACGAGATCCGCCGGAACCGCGCGGTCATCAGGATCAGCACCGGCGGCGGCCCGTCGAGCCCCGCGGCGTACCGCGCCTGGGCGGCGAGCGAGTCCACGGCATCAGGGCTCATACATACCTCGACCAGTTCGTGCGCGGCGGAGTCGTACGCGTATACGCCGCGCTCGATGCCGGGGCAGTCGTGCACGGCAAGGTAGAACTCGAGCTCGTGCAGCGCTCCGCCGCCCGGGTAGGGCCGGTCGGCCAGGGGTGCGTGGTGCGCGTCCCCGTCCGACCTCTCCCGCGTCGCCCTGGTCCGGGCGGTCCGGAAGAGCAGCTCGCCCAGCTCCCGCGCGGTGAATCCGTCCGAGCCGAAGGTGCGGGCGGACCGGCGCGACTCCAGGACGGCCGTGAACGGGGGGTCGGCCGCGATCACTTCGGCCAGCCGGGGCTGGTGCAGCCGATGGCGCACCGCGTTCGGCGGCCACTGCTTCACCACCGGCTCCGGGCCGGACCCGGCGCCGAACGGATACGTGGCGCCGAAGTCGCCGTCGTGCCGCCCTTGCGTGCTGTGCGCGTGGAAGGCGAGGTCGACCGCCGTCCAGCCGCGCAGCGCGGGGTCTTCGTCCTCGGCGAACACCGTTCGGCCCGCCTCGGGTTCCACGTCGCCCTGCACCACGATGCCGGCGGCGACGAGATACGCGATCACGTCCTGCACCAGACCGCCGGGCAGTGGCAGGATGCGTGCCGCTTCCCGGGGGGTGCACGGCCGGGCGAGTGTGGCGACGATCCACGCCGCCTCGACGCGGTGCAGCACCACGCGGTGCAGCGACAGCGGCGACTCGACAACCGTGTCGGCGCCGTCGCTGCGCAGTGCGGCATAGGCGGACAGCCGCACCGGCAGGTCGAGCGCGACGGCCTGGGTCTGGAACCTGGCCCACCGGGCGATCGGGACCATCGACATCAGCGGGTGCTCGGTCCCGCGGGCCGCCACGGACCGCACGATGAGCGGTTGGAGCCGCTCGAGCGCGACCAGCAGGCGGGCGCGCCGGGCGGCGATTCCCGCCCGCTCGGTGCCGTCCGCCCCGGCGAGCACGTTGTCCAGCGAAACCGGTCCGAGCTGCATCCGGTACAGCAGCTTGCGGACCGGCTCGCCCGGATTGCGCACGACCAGGCTTCCCCAGCGGCCGCACAGCACGACCGAGTCGTCGGCCGCGTCGGACTCCATCAACACGTCCTCCCGCAGGGACCACAGTTCGGTCGAGCCCTGCGGGAGATATCGGGAGCTGGTCTCTGTCTGGTTCATGCGCGTTGTCCCGCTTCAGACGAACAGCGGAATCGGATTGAGGTTCTCGTACCGGGTGGCCTTTGCCAGCCGGCCGAGTGCCACCGGGACGTCGTACAGGCGGCCCGGCGCGAACCGGGCCCAGAAGTGCCGAAGGCCGGGAACGACGACCCGGACCACCGGGATGCCGATGTCGGGCCTGGTCTGGTCGAGCACCAGCAGGTCCATTTCGTGCCGCCGCGCCAGTGAGGTGCAGGCGTACACGTCGTCGCGCAGGTTCGCGCTCGGGGTGTACGGCGCGTCCGCCGGGGTGCGCGGCCGCTCGGCCGGATCCGGCCTGAGATAGGGCTCGTGCTCGATCGTCGCGGACTGCCACCACGAGCGCAGATCCGGGTCGAACGGGGACTGCTCGGTCGCCGCGCAGCCTATCGCGGTCGAGAGCAGCTGGCCCATCTCGGTGACCGCGCGGCGCAGGGCGATCCGCGGGTCGAAATGCGCGCCGAACCCGAAGATGATCTGCTCGCCGGCGGCGCCGGACTGCCGGGAGACCGCGGCGACCACCGGCACGCCCAGATCCGAGGTCAGGTCGAGGGCCCACATCTGGCGCCCGACCCGCTCGTACCCGTCGCGCAGCTCGGTGAGCCAGGGCTCGTCGAAGGCGTCGAGGTCCATCGCCGGCTGGCGGGTGCGGTTGTACCACCACAGGGCGACCGCATCCCGCTCGACCAGCTCCAGGAAGCCCTGCACGATGGCGTCCTCCAGGCTGCTTCCGGCGGCGTTCCCGTTCGAGTCGGCCGTGAACGCCGTCGTGGCGCCAGCCCGGCTCCGGTTGTAGTACAGCATCGCGGTGGGCAGCACTCGCTGCGTCTGCGAGGTCAGCGACCACACAGGTGTCCACTCGTGCCGTGCCTTCGGGTTGAAACGCTCTGCAACATAGTGGAAGCGGGAGTGCGTGGCGTTCCAGAGGCGTCGGCCTTGTAGCTGACGCTCGTGATACAGGCGGCAGCTGTCCGGGTGTATCGCGCTGTCGCCCAGTTCCTCGTAGCTGCCTTCGACGACCGGTTCGTCGCCTTGGCGGGTGGCGCTGTAACGCTCCACCGCCTCGCACAGGGCCGAGACCTCGGCGTCGACCTGGGTCACGCCCTTTCCCCCGCTCTGGTTGCGCAGTCCCGCCCGCAGATGCTCCATCGACTGCGCGTGCATCGCCAGGTTCGGCCCCGACACGTAGCAGTGCACGAAGTCGGGCGCGTACTGGTCGCGGCGCACTTCGGCCACGATCCCGGTGATCGGGCTGATCAGAGCACGGTGATTCTCCAGCATCCGCGCCGCGGGCACCGCGCGGTCGTTGTTGCCGCCGCCGGCCGCCTTGCCCCGCGACCGCACCACGACCGGCCGCAGCACCTGGTCGGCCATCAGCTTCGGATCCCCGCACCGCGGGCACTGCGGCCTGCGCGTGACGACGTGCCGCCGGCCCTGCAGGGTCAGCGTGTCGAGGGTGTACACGGTCTGCTGCTCCGCGCCGCGCACCCCGGCCATCCACTTCGCCGTCTCGAGCACCGCCAGCTGCGTCGCGACCGACCTGGCCGCGGCGATCGACGCTTCGGGAAGGCGCGCCGGATGGTCCGGCCCGAGCGCGTCCCGCAGGAACAGCTCGGCCCGCCGGTGCCCGGACAACCGCTCGGCCAGACACGACCAGCACGGCCCCCTGCCGGGCTGGAAGATCGGCCCTATCCAGGGCTCCGGGCCGCACGGCTTGGCCAGCAGCCAGGAGCGGCCGGCCGCCCGGAGCGCCGCGTCCACGGCCGCGAGCTCCGGGGCGAGGTAGTCGTCGCAGAGCACGAGGGCGAACGCGGCCGAGCCGGCGTCGTCGGGTCCGGCGAGCACTCTCAGCCCTGAGGCCTGACACGCGTCCCGGGCCTGCCCCGTACCCACACCGCCGACCGCGAGCAGCAGAACCGGTGTGCGCGAGAGGCTGCTGGCCGCCAGCGGGCCGTCGAGCCCGGCCAGGTCCCAGAAGGCCTCGTCGGCATCGGCGTGCTCGGAGACGGCCGACTCGCGCAGGGCGATCAGGTTGGCCTCCGCCAGGCAGCCGAGGATCCGGCCGACGTCCGGAGCCGGAACGGCCGGCGCCGCCTCGCGGACCACCGCCGCGAGGGTGCGCCGACCGTCCAGCAGCGGTGCGAGCACCTGGATGTGCCGGCCGTGCAGTGCCGTCACCCCGGACGGCGACAGCAGGTACGCTGCCTCGCCCGGGATGACGGCCGCGCGCAGGTGACGTTTGAACGCCGGATACCGCTCCGCCACCGGGCGTGTAGCGGTGTCCACCGACTACTCCGCGAGGCCGGCGCGACGCACCGGCACGGACACGAACTCGGCGTCGGTGCCGCAGTTCGGCAGCCCGCAGCCGAGCGCGCCCGCGGCCGCGGACCAGTCCAGCTCGTCGATGATCAATTCGAACTCCGCCACGGGCTCGAGCCGCGGCGCGTCGCCGGGGTCGGCGATCAAGAGCCCGAACTCGGCCAGGACGGCGCACGGGTCGGCGCCGTAGCGCTCGGCCAGATCCGGCTCCAGCCAGGTGCGGGCGACCAGTTCGGCGAACCGCCAGTCCAGTTCGACCGACGTCGTGCTGTTCTCGCTGTGGTTCGGCATGGTTGTCTCCCCCAGGTCCGGCGGACGTCGGCGCGAATGCGTCCGACACTTCCGGATTCTGGGCCAAGGGCGCGCGGGGCAGACAGTGCCTCGGTCACCGCACGGATGTGAGTTTTTCACTTGCGCCTTCGTGACGCGCTCACTGGGCCTGGAGTCGCCCGCCGTGCCACGCTCGAGGCGTGCTTGCCGCTGGTAACCCGGACGGCTCGGCACTGACCCGAAGGAGGCACGTGGGATGGAAGTGAACGTGCTCGGCCCTTTGGCGGTCGAGGAACAGGGAGCGTCGATCGTTCCGAGTGCGCGCAAGCCCCGCCAGGTGCTCGCGCTCCTCGCCCTTCACGCCGACAAAGTGGTCACCGTGCCGATGCTGATGGAGGAGGTCTGGGGCGACGACGTGCCGCGCAGCGCGGCGACGACGCTCCAGACGTACATCCTCCAGCTGCGCCGGCTGATCTCCGCCGCGCTCGCCGGTGACCCCGGGCGGCAGGCGAAGGATGTCCTCGTCACTCAGCACGGCGGGTACCTGCTGGAGGTGCGCCCCGGCCGCAACGACGCCGAGGAGTTCCACCGGCTGGCCGCGGCGGGCCGGCACGCGTTCGACGCGGGCCAGGACCGGCGCGCCTCGGAGCTGCTGGGGCGGGGCCTCGACCTGTGGCGCGGCCCGGCGCTGGTCGACGTTCCGGTCGGCCGGGTGGCCGAGCTCGAGGTACTCGGGCTCGAAGAGACCCGCCGCGGCGTGCTGGAGCGCCGGATCGAGGCCGACCTGCGCCTCGGACGGCACCGGGAGCTGCTCGGCGAGCTCAGGGTCCTGACGACCCGCTTCCCGCTGGACGAGAACCTCTGCATGCAGCAGATGCTGGCGCTGTACCGCTCCGGCAACGCGTGGCGGGCGCTGGAGGCCTTCCACGCCCTGCGCCGGACGCTGAACCGCGACCTCGGGCTCGAACCGTCGATGCGGGTCCAGCGCCTGCAGCAGGCGATCCTGCGCGGCGACCCCGGACTCGACGTCGGTCCCGACGCCTCGTCGTTCGACCGCGTCGTCGCCTGACCGGTTCGGCGCGCCGGCTGTCGTTCGCGGGCCTCGAGCCCATCTCCACCTCAGCTGCCTACTGTCCCCGCAACCTGCGCCTTTAACGGCGGCGACCGCCGCCCACCCGGGGCGCGTCGCAGCAAAGTTGGGAGCGCGAGATGGATGCGGCGGTTGTCGACGTGCCCACCGGCCCGGCTCTGGCCGGGGAAGAGCCGGGGCGCCCGGTACCCTCGCGGCCCGGCCTGCGGGAAACGGCGGGCGCGCTGGGGGAGCGGCATCGCGCGGCGGTGGCTGGGCCAGGTCCGGAGGCGGACGAGGCGCAGCGGCGCAAGGGCAAGCTGACCGTGCGCGACCGGCTGGAACTGCTGTTCGACGAGGGGTCGTTCACGGAGGTCGAGACCCTGCGCCGGCACCGGGCCAGCGGGTTCGGCCTCGAGCGGCGCAAGCCGGACGGCGACGGGGTCGTGACGGGCTGGGGGCGGGTGGAAGGGCGCGTGGTGTTCGCGTTCGCCCACGACTTCCGGATCTTCGGCGGGGCGCTGGGCGAGGCGCACGCCGAGAAGATCCACAAGATCATGGACATGGCCGAGTCGGTGGGGGCGCCGCTGGTCAGTCTGTGCGACGGGGCGGGGGCGCGGATCCAGGAGGGTGTCACGGCCCTGGCCGGCTACGGCGGGATCTTCCAGCGCAACACCCGCGCCTCGGGGGTGATCCCGCAGATCAGCGTGATCCTCGGGCCCTGCGCGGGCGGGGCGGCGTATTCCCCGGCGTTGACCGACTTCGTGTTCATGGTGCGCGGCACCTCGCAGATGTTCATCACCGGCCCCGACGTGGTGCAGGCGGTGACCGGCGAGAAGGTGTCGATGGACGAACTCGGCGGCGCCGACGCGCACGGTCGCGTCTCCGGCGTCGCGGCCTTCGTCTACGAGCACGAGACGGACTGCCTCCACGACGTCAAGTACCTGATCTCGATGCTGCCGTCGAACAACCGGGAACTGCCCCCGGTGCACGAGGCGCACGACCCGGCCGACCGGCGCTGCGAGGCGCTCTACGACCTGGTCCCGGTCGACCCGGCGCGGTCGTACGACGCGCGCGGGGTGATCCGGGAGATCGTGGACGACGGCGAATTCTTCGAGGTGCACGAGGGCTGGGCGCAGAACATCGTGTGCGCCTTCGCGCACCTCGGCGGGCATCTGGTCGGCGTCGTGGCGAACCAGCCCTGCGTGATGGCGGGCGCGCTCGACATCCACGCCAGCGAGAAGGGCGCTCGGTTCGTCGCGTTCTGCGACGCGTTCAACATCCCGATCGTGACGCTGGTGGACGTGCCCGGATTCCTGCCGGGGGTCGATCAGGAGCACGAGGGGATCATCCGGCACGGCGCGAAGCTGCTGTACGCGTATTGCAACGCCACCGTGCCGCGGATCTCGGTCGTGGTGCGCAAGGCTTACGGCGGCGCCTACATCGTCATGGACTCCCGCTCGATCGGCGCCGACCTGTCCTTCGCCTGGCCCGGCAATGAAATCGCGGTCATGGGCGCCGAGGGCGCGGCCAACGTCATCTTCCGCAGGGAGATCGCCGCCGCCGACGATCCCGACGCGCACCGCGCGAAGAAGATCGAAGAGTACCGCAGCGAACTGATGCACCCCTACTACGCCGCCGAGCGCGGCCTGGTCGACGACGTCATCGACCCCGCCGACACCCGCTCGGTACTCATCCGCTCACTCGCGATGCTCCGCGACAAGCACGGCGACCTGCCCAGCCGGAAGCACGGCAATCCCCCCATGTGACCGCGGCGGGCCGGGCGCCTCGCGGCCCAGCCGACCCGTCCAAGCCCGGCCGGTCTTAAGGCACAGCCGGGCAGAAGGAGATGCAGCGTGGTTTCCAGGAGTACCGAGGTCTCCCGGAGTAACGGGGTCTCGAACGGTTCCGGCGCCCGTGCGCGCGCGAGCTCGTCGCGGCTGCGGGCGGTCCCGTCCGACCCGCCCGCGGCCCGGCTGCGGTACCGGTCCATCCACGGGTACAAGAACGCGTTCCGGATGGTCGGCAAGGGCGATCCGGTGGTGCTGATCCACGGGATCGGGGACTCCTCCAAGACCTGGGCGTCGATCCTGCCCGGCCTGGCCCGGCATCACCGGGTCATCGCCCCGGACCTACTCGGCCACGGCGCCTCGGACAAGCCCCGGCACGACTACTCCGTCGGCGGCTACGCCAACGGAGTACGGGATTTGTTGTCCGTACTCGGCATCGACCGGGCCACCGTCATCGGCCACTCCCTCGGCGGCGCCGTCGCCATGCAATTCGCCTACCAATACCCTGAGCGCACCGAACGCCTGATCCTGGTCGCCACCGGCGGCGTCGGACGCCAGGTCACCCCGCTGCTGCGGGCGGCTTCGCTGCCGGGCGCCGAGTTCCTGCTCTCCGGTCTGAACCTGCCGGGCATGCGGGGCGCGATCGGGATGCTGACCCGGGGATTCCAGTCGCTCAACACCCGGCTGGGCACGGAGGCGCCCGAGGTGCTTCGGGTGATCGACGAGGCGCTGCCGGCCGGCGACGCCCGCGCCGCGTTCATCAGGACCCTGCGCTGCGCGGTGGACTGGCGCGGCCAGATGGGCACCCTGATGGACCGCACCTACCTCGCCCAGGGCATGCCGACGCTCTTGGTGTGGGGCGATCAGGACCCGATCCTGCCGGCCCGGCACGCCGGCCTGGCGCACGTGGCCATGCCCGGCAGCCGGCTGGAGATCTTCCCGCACGCGGGGCACTTCCCGTTCCACAGCGACCCGCAGCGGTTCCTGCGGCTGGTGCTGGACTTCATCGCGGAGACCGAGCCGGCCGGCTTCTCCCCCGAGCAGTGGCGGCTGCTGCTGCGCAACCGCAAGCCGCTCGCGCGCAGGCTCAAGGCCCTGCCGCCCGGGTCCGCCGAGCAGGCGCCGGTCGCGATCGCTTCGCTGGTGGCTTGATGGCCAGCTATCAAGCTGAATTGATGCGGGCGGCGCTATACCCGATCGCGGATCGGGTCGCGAGCCTGCGCCGCCCGCCGGCAACCGCCCGGTAGCCGCCCCGGCCGAATTCGGAGCGCCTCAATAAACACAGCGAGCCGATCGAGGAGGGAAGCGAGCGGTGACCACTGCGTCGTACGTCCTGGAGCACACCGCGACGGACGAGCCCGCGGACGCGCTGAGCCGGCTGCGGGAGGTGGCCCGCTCTGGGTCGCTCGCCGAGCGGTACGGGTCGGTGGCCCCGCTGCTCGCCGAGATCGCCGCCGGACCGGACCCGCTGACCGACCTGGCCCGCGCCGGGCGGCTGCTGTCCCGGGTGGACGCGGACGAGGCGCTGCGCCACGGCCCGGGGCTCGGCCGGATCAGGGCGGCGGTGGCCGGCCACTCCACGGTCGCCGCGGTCGTACCATCGCTGACCGCCGAGCTGGCGCGGCACCGGCTGGTGCTCGACGCCGAGCTCGGCGACTTCGACGGCTATCTGCGCGAGCTCGGTTCGCCCGACAGTCCCCTGTACGCGCCCGGCCTCGACCTGGCCCTGGTGATCCTCGACGCGCAGGTGGTCTTCGACGATCTGCCCGAGACGTGGCGGGTCGAGGACGTCGGGCTCGCCGCGCGCGAGACGCTGGCCCGCCTGGACGCGCTGGCCGGGCGGTACGCGCGTGAGGGTTCGGCGACGCTGGTGCTCAACACCGTGCCGTTGCAGCACACGCACACCCACCAGCTGATCGACCTCAAGTCGCGGGCCGCGCTCGGCGCGGCGTGGCGCTCGTTCAACGCGGGGCTGCTCGACCTGTCCGCGCGGCACGAGCGGGTGGTCGTGCTCGACCTCGACCCGCTGATCGCGGCCGGCGGCCCGGTCGGCGATCCGCGCACCGCCGTCTACGCCAAGGCGCACCTGGGCGACGAGCTCTTGGCCCGGTACGCGCGCGAGGTGTCCCACTTGGCGCGGGCGCTGCGCGGCATGTCCAAGAAGGTGCTCGCGGTCGACCTGGACAACACGCTGTGGGACGGCATTCTCGGCGACGACGGTCCCGAGGGCATCCACGCCGCCACCACATTCCGCGGCGAGGCGTTCGGCGGCTTCCAGCAGGTGGTCAA
The DNA here is from genome assembly GCF_035938995.1 of Actinocrinis sp. Lineage (GTDB taxonomy): Bacteria > Actinomycetota > Actinomycetes > Streptomycetales > Catenulisporaceae > DASZGI01. The sequence continues at coordinate 20,090 of NZ_DASZGI010000147.1, read as the reverse complement.
GCAGCTCGGCTCGCAGGGCGTGCTGCTCGCGGTCAGCAGCAAGAACGACCTGGAGCCGGTCCTGCGGGTGCTGCGTGAGCACCCTGACATGGTGCTGCGCGAGGAGGACTTCGCGCGGATCAACGCGAACTGGGACCCCAAGGACGCGAACCTGCGCGAGATCGCCGACCGGCTCGGCCTGGGTGCGGACGCGTTCGTGTTCGCCGACGACTCGGCGTTCGAGACCGAGCTGGTGGCGGCGAGCCTGCCCGCGGTGGCGGTGGTCCGGCTCGACGACGAGCCGGCCGAGCACATCGGGAAGCTGCTCGCGGACGGCTGGTTCGACGTGCTCGAACTCACCGCGGAGGACCGGGGCCGCACCGAGCAGTACCGCACCGAGGCCGCGCGGCGGGATCTGCAGGACGGCGCCGGCTCGTACGAGGAGTATCTGCGCCGACTCGACGTGCGGGTCGCCGTCTCGCCGGTCGGCGAGGGCGATGTGGCCCGGGTCTCCCAGATCACGCTGCGCGCCAACCAGTTCAACCTGACCACCCGGCGGCTCAGTCCCGCGGACGTGGCGTCGTGGACGCGCACGCCCGGAAACTACGCGCTCTGCATCAGGTCCGCCGACCGGTTCGGCGACAACGGGGTCGTGGGGGCGCTGTTCGCCAAGGCCGCGGACGACGGGCTGCGGATCGACAACATGCTGCTGAGCTGCCGCGTGTTCAGCCGCGGGATCGAGCAGGCGGCGGTCGCCGCGCTGCTCGCGCACGCCCGTGCGGCGGGCCTCGGCCCGGTCTGGGCCGAATATGAGCCTTCCGCGAAGAACCACCGGGTCCGCGACTTCTGGCCGTCGCTCGGCTTCGTCCCGGCCTTCCCGGCGACGCTCGGCCCCCGCTGCGGTGAGGCGGACGACGTGGAGGTGCTCGTCTTCCGGCACGATCTGGCCGAGCTGCCCGCGGTCCCCGGCCATCTGCGGCTCGAGGCGGATTTCCCAGAGTAGGCGGAGAGGGAGGGTAGGCGAGGCGGATGGAACCCACACGGCTGCGCAGCGCACGGCACCGTACGTGGCGCGTCCGGCTGCGCGGATACTCCAGGGCGCTGGTGGCCGGGCTGACCGGCCGCAGCCGGCCGCTCTCGCCGGAACTGGTCTCCCTGCTGCGCCAGAGCAGCCGCCCGCCCATGCTGCCGCCGGGCCATCCGGAGCGGATCACCTGGGGCGTGCCGCTGTCCGCCGAGGAGTCCACGTTGTGGTCCCAGCTGATCCGCGGGGGTCGTTGAAGAGCCCCGAACCGCGCCGCTGTCAAGGGGATTAAACCGCGCTGCTGTTGTTCGATTGACAACAGGGCGAATACAACCGCGCACCTCGGGCGCAAGACCGCCTTAAGTCACCGGATCCATTCTCATCAAAGTCCCGTCTCCCCGGCTGGGCGCATGCCCGCGGAAAAACGAGGTGAGAAAGCCATGCGCGCGAGCTTCCGCAGCTACACGGAACTCGTCCAGGCGCGTTGCGCCGAGAACGCGGCACGGGACGCCTTCGTCTACCTGAGCGACACGATCGCCGGGTCGGAGACCACGCGGCTGTCCTACGCAGAACTCGAATCCGCCGCGAAGGAGGTCGCCGCCTGGCTCCAGGAGCGCAAGGCGTCCGGCCGCCAGGTGCTCGTCCTGTTCCCCTCAGGCGTCGACTTCATCAAGGCCTTCCTCGGCTGCCTGTACGCCGGGGCCGTCGCCGTTCCCGCGCCGCTGCCCACAGAGCAGGGCCAGCACTTCAGCCGGGTCTCCGCGATCGTGCGCGACGCAGACGTCTGCGCCGTGCTCACCAACGCCGCCACCGAGGCCAAGGTGCGCATCTGGCTCGACGACGAGGGGCTGCCCCGGATCCCGGTGCTGGCCGCGGACACTCCCGGGTTCGCCGACGCGGACGCGTGGCGTGACCCCGGGCTGGAGCGCGACCGCCTCGCCTTCCTCCAGTACACCTCCGGCTCGACCAGCCGGCCCCGCGGCGTGATGGTCACCCACGGGAACCTGCTGGCGAATCAGGCCACGATCCAGCGCGCGACCGGGAGCACGAGCGACTCGCGGGTCGGCGGCTGGCTGCCCTTCTATCACGACATGGGCTTGATCGGGCATGTGCTGCACCCGCTCTACCTGGGCAGCTGCGGCGTGCTGATGTCGCCGATCTCCTTCCTCAAGCGCCCGGTCCGCTGGCTGCGCATGATCGACGAATACGGCATCGAAGTCGGTGGGGGCCCGAACTTCGCCTACGACCTGTGCGCCCGCCGGATCACCGACGAGCAGATGGCCGGCCTCGACCTGTCGCGCTGGACGGTGGCCTGCAACGGCGCCGAGCCGATCCGGGCCGAGACCCTCGACGCCTTCGCCGAGCGGTTCGCGCCGGCCGGGTTCCGAGCGGAGCAGTTCTTCCCCTGCTACGGCATGGCCGAGACGACGCTGCTGATCACCGGCAAGCCGCGGGGACGCGTCCCCGCGCGGCGCGCGGTGAACGCCGCCGCCCTCGAGCGCGGCGGCCTGACCGACGCCGGACCCGGCGTGCCGTCGCGCACGCTGGTCAGCAGCGGCGTGCTGAGCGAGGACTTCCAGGTGCGCATCGTCGACCCGGACGAGCTGGCCGAGGTGCCCGAGGGGCGGATCGGCGAGATCTGGGTCCGGGGCGACAGCGTGTGCGCCGGCTACTGGGAGAACTCTGAGGCGACCCGGGTCGCGTTCCGGGGCGCGCTGCGCCGGGACGAGGGGCCGGACGCTGTGTCAGAGAGCGCGGTGTCAGAGAGCGCGGTGCCAGATGACGCAGCGTCGGATGACGAGGGCTGGCTGCGCACCGGGGACCTCGGGGCGGTGCGCGACGGGGAGCTGTTCGTCACCGGGCGGCTCAAGGAGATGATCCTGATCAACGGCCGCAACCTCTACCCGCACGACATCGAGCGGGCGGTGCGCGAGGTGGACCCGGCGCTGGACGGCTCCGGCGCGGTGTTCAGCGTGGACACCGGCCGCGAGCAGCTGGTGATCGTGCACGAGGCGCGGGTGCGCGGCGCGGACGTGGATCCCATGGTGCTGGCCGCCCAGGTGCAGCGCATGGTCGGCCGCGAGTTCGCCGTGCCGGTCGAGAACGTGGTACTGGTGCGACCGGGCGGGGTGCACCGGACCACCAGCGGGAAGATCCGGCGGACCGTCATGCGCGAGCTGTTCCTGGCCGGGGGCGTCACCCCGGTGCACGCGGTGCTGAACCGAGACGTGGCCGCGCTGCTGCGGCCCGCACGCTCCCCCGGGCGCCGCTCGGCTCCGGAACCGGTGAGCTGAGATGGTCGGGCTGGACGGCGCGGGCCGGAACGGGGAGAAGCAGGGCCGGACGCGATACCGACTGGCCGAACGGGTCGAGGAGTATCTCGGCGATCCGGCGGACGCGGGCACGGTCTTCTCCTACGCCCGCTGCATCGCCCTGGACGAGCGCGAGGAGTTCCCGGCGGAGATCTGCCGCGGGCTCGACGCGTGGGGCGTGCCGGAGTACTACGTGCCGGCGCAGTTCGGCGGCCGGCTGGACGACTACGAGCAGATGGTCCAGCTGATGCGGGCGCTGGCCCGGCGCGACCTGACCGTCGCGATCGGCCACGGCAAGACGTACCTGGGCGCGGCCTGCGTGTGGGTGGCCGGCACGCGGGAGCAGGCCGAGCGGCTCGGCGCGCAGATCCGCGCGGGCCGGCTGGTCAGCCTCGGCCTGACCGAGCGCGGGCACGGCAGCGACCTGCTGGCCGGCGAGGTGGCCGGAGACCGGGACGGCGCGCACTACCGCGTCACCGGCGAGAAGTGGCTGATCAACAACGCCACGCGGGGCGACCTGCTGACGCTGCTCACGCGCACCGAGCCCGACGGCGGGCCGCGCGGATTCAGCGTCCTGCTGGTGGACAAGCGCGAGCTGGCCGCGGACAGCTACCGCTGCCTGGACAAGGTGCGCACCCACGGCATACGCGGCGCGGACATCAGCGGCATCTCCTTCGACGGGGCGCTCGTGTCCGGCGAGGCGCTCGTGGGGGCGCCCGGCAGCGGCCTGGAGACGGTGCTCAAGGCACTGCAACTGACCCGGATCCTGTGCTCGGCGCTGTCCCTGGGCGCCGGCGACCACGCGCTGACGCTCGCCCTCGACTTCGTCCGCGAGCGCGTCCTGTACGGGCACCGGCTCATCGAGCTGCCCAAGACCCGGGCGGCGCTGGCGGCGAGCGCCGCGGATCTGCTGATGGCCGAGGCGCTGGCGGTCACCGCCGCGCGCGCCGTGCACACCCTGACCGAGGAGCTGAGCGTGGTCTCGGCGGTGGTCAAGTACCTGGTCCCGACCGAGACCGACGCGCTGATCGCGCGGCTGTCGCGGCAGGTCGGCGCCCGGGCGTTCCTCAAGGAGGTCTACGCCCGCGGCATGATCCAGAAGATCGACCGGGACCACCGCGTGGTCGGGATCTTCGACGGGAACACCCAGGTCAATCTCAGCTCCCTGATCAGCCAGTTCGGCGTGCTGGGCCGGGCCTACGCCCGCGGCGGCGGGGACGCCGGGGGCGCGGCGGCGGCGTTCAGCTTGGGCGACGCGCTGCCCGCGTTCGCACCCGAGCGGCTGTCGCTGATCGCGCGGACCGGAAGCGGCGTGCTGGCCTCGCTGCCCGACTCCGTCGGCGTGCTGCGCGAGGCCGCGGCCCGCAGTGAGACCGGCGGCGGGGAGCCGGGGTCGCTGCCGGGGTCATTGCGTGGTGCGCTCGCGGCGGCGGAACTGCTGTGCGAATCCGCCGAGCGGGTCCACGCCGAGATCGCCGGGCGGCGCGACCCGGTGCCCGCGGCCGAGCCGCGGGCCTTCGAGCTGGCCCGCAAGTACGCCCTCTGCTTCGCGGGGGCGGCGTGCCTCGGGTTGTGGGCGCGCAACCGCGACGCGGAGGCGCAGGCCGGGGCCGGAACGGCGCGCCACCTGTGGCACGACGGCACCTGGCTGCACGCGGCGCTGGACCGGGTGCTCACCAAGCTCCGCGGGCCGCGGCGGGTTCCGGACACCGGGGCCGCGGCGGCCTACGAGCGACTTCTGAACCACCTGTGCGCGGCGCGCGACCGCGGCGAGCTGTTCTCGCTGCTGCCGCTCGCACTCGCCGGACCGACCACCGACCGTCGAGCGAGAGCCGGGGGCACACCATGTTGAGCGAGACCACGACCCAGACGACGACCGTTGTGGAGCCGGAGGCCGAGACCGCGCAGGAGGCGGCGGCGCAGGCCCGGGTCGAACAGCTCGAGCGGGGCTTCGGCGATCCCTACGACCCGGACAACCCGACCGGTGTGCACGCGCTGCTGGAGGCCGACGAGGCCGCCGAGATCAGCGAGGCCGGCGAGGCGCTGCTGGACGAGGTCGGGCTGAACGCGGACTTCGTGCCGGTGCAGCTCGGCGGCCGGCTCGACCGGCTCGACACGCTGGCGCGGGTGATGCGGTCGGTGTTCCGGCGCGACGTCACCCTGGGCCTCGGCTACGGCGCCACGTCCTTCATGGCCGCGATCGGCGTGTGGACTTCGGGTTCGCCGCGGCAGCAGCGGGAGCTGGCGGCCGCGCTGCTGCGCGGCGAGAAGGCGGCGGTCGCGTACCACGAGCTGGCGCACGGCAACGACTTCGTGCGCAACGAGTTCGCCGCCGAGCGCGCGCCGGGCGGCTTCCGGCTGCGCGGGGCGAAGGAAGTGATCAACAACGCCGACCGGGCCGAGGTGCTGAGCCTGTTCTGCCGCACCTCCCCGGTGCCCGGCAGCCGCAGCCACTCGGTGCTGATGGTGCGCCGCTCCGAGCTGGACCCGGCGCGGTGGCGCACGCTGCCCCGGTACACGGCGGTGGGCGTGCGCGGCTGCCACCTGGCCGGCCTGGAGTTCGACGACCACCCGGTGCCCGAGTCGGCGCTGGTCGGCGAGCCCGGGCAGGGGGTGGAGCTGGCGCTGCGCTCGTTCCAGGTGACCCGCAGCGCGGTGCCGGGCATGGCGATCGGCGCGGCCGACTCCGGGCTGCGCACCGCGGTGCGGTTCGCCGTGGGGCGGGAACTGTACCGCGGCGCGGTGATGCAGCTGCCGCAGGCCCGCATCACCCTGGCCGCGGCGTTCCTCGACCTGCTGATCTGCGACTGCCTGTCGCTGGCCGGGACCCGGGCGGTGCACCTGCTGCCGGAGGAGACCAGCGTGTACTCCGCGGCGGTCAAGTACCTGGTGCCGAAGATCCTCAACGAGGCGATGTACGAGCTGTCCATCGTCCTGGGGGCCCGGTTCTACGTGCGCGAGGGCGAGTTCGGGATCTTCCAGAAGCACGTGCGCGACCTGCCGGTGCTCTCGCTCGGCCACGCCGGCTCGGCGGCCTGTCAGGCCACGATCATCCCGCAGCTGTCCCGGCTGGCCCGCCGCTCCTGGTTCATCGACGGCCCGGCCCCGGCCGAGCTGTTCCGGCCGCGCGCCGACCTCCCGCTCGCGCCGGTCGACCGGCTCAGCCTCGCCAGTGGCCGGGACTCGCTCAGCGCGTCCCTGGTCGCGATGGTGGAGGACCTGCCCAGCTCCACGCCGACGGAGCGGGTGGTGCAGGGCTTCGCGCTGCGGATGATGGACGAGCTGCGGCAGCTTCAGGAGGAGGCGCTGGAGCTGTCCCCCAAGGACCGCACCGCGCTGGCGAGCCCGGCGAGCTTCGCGCTGGCGGACCGGTACACGGTGCTGCTGGCCGCGGCGGCCGTCCTCGGGGTCTGGTACGAGGCGAGGAACGGGGCCGACGCGTTCCTGGCGGACCCGTCGTGGACCGTCGAGGCGCTCTACCGGCTGGCCCGGCGGCTGGGCCAGAAGCTGCCCGAGGTGCCGCCCTCCTGCGCCGAGCGGGTGCAGGAAGAGGTGCTGCGCCGGTTCCGCGAGCAGCGCAGCTACGACCTCTACGACGCCCGCCTCACGGTTTGAGATAGGCACAGCTTTGAGATCGACACAGTTTGAGACCGGCACAGGTCGAGCCCGGCACGGCCCAGAATTCAACAGCTTGATACACCTCACCGGTGGACGCCGGCAGCCGCCGGAGCTCCGCTCCGGTTCGAGAAGCGAGGAGTCCCGACCATGAAGCTCCAGCCGCCCGCCCCGGCGACCGGCGCGCCCGCGGCTTCGGCCGATGCGCCAGCGCCCACCCTCGAATCGCTCACCGACTGGCTCATCGCGCGGGTCGCGGTGTACCTGCGGCGCGACCCGCGGGGGATCGACCCGGCCGAGCCGCTGGCCTCCTACGGCCTGGACTCGGTCGCCGCGCTGAGCCTCTGCGGCGACGTCGAGGAGGACTTCGACCTGGTCCTCGACCCGACCGCGGCCTGGGACTACCCGACCGCGGCGGCGTTCGCCGAGCACGTGCTCGACCGGTTGGGCGCAGTGGCCGGGCGGCACTGATGGGGCCGATCGCCATCGTCGGGATGGACTGCCGCTTCCCCGGCGCCGCGGATCCATCGGGCTTCTGGGATCTGCTGGTGCGCGGCGGGGACGCGATCGACGAGGTACCCGAGTACCGCTGGAACGCCCGGGACTTCTACCGGGCGGACGGGGAACGGGGTTTCAGCAACACCACGCGCGGCGGGTTCATCGCCGACGCGGACGCGTTCGACAACGAGTTCTTCACCATCTCCCCGCGCGAGGCCGCCGCGATGGACCCGCAGCAGCGGCTGCTGCTGCAGACCGCGTGGCGGGCGGTCGAGGACGCCGGCATCGCGCCGCAGCGGCTGGCCGGCACCGGGGCCGGGGTGTTCATCGGGATCATGGGCAACGAGTGGGCGCAGCTGTCCACCTTCGACTACGCCCGGATGACGACGCAGGCCGTCTCCGGCAACGGCTACTGCATGACGGCCAACCGGATCTCGTACCACCTCGATCTGAAGGGGCCGAGCATGGCGGTGGACACCGCGTGCTCGTCCTCGCTCGTCGCGGTGCACCTGGCCTGCAACGCGCTGCTGTCCGAGGAGTGCGACTACGCGCTGGCGGCGGGCGTCAACATCGCCGCGACCCCGGCGCTGAGCATCTTCTACACCCAGGCCGGGCTGTCCGCGCCGGACGGCCGCTGCAAGCCGTTCAGCGCCGAGGCGGACGGGATCGGCCGGGCCGAGGGCGTCGGCGTGCTCGTGCTGCGCCGGCTGGAGAACGCGCTGGCGGACGGCCAGCGGGTGTACGCGGTCATCCGCGGCACGGCGGTCAACCAGGACGGGCGCAGCAACGGGATCACCGCGCCGAACCGATGGTCGCAGCGGGACGTCATCGCGGCGGCCTGCCGGCGGGCCGGGGTGCACCCGCACGACGTGGACTTCCTCGAGGCGCACGGCACCGGCACCCGGCTCGGCGACCGGATCGAGGCGAACGCGCTCGGCGACCTGCACGGCGGCCGCGCCGGCAAGCCGCTGCCGATGGGCTCGGTCAAGGGCAACATCGGGCACGCCGAGGGCGCCTCCGGGATCGCCGCGCTGATCAAGGTCGCGCTCGCGCTGCACCACCGGTTCGTGCCGACCAGCCGCTTCGCGGTGCGCGAGGACCCGCAGCTGCGCCTGCCCGAGCGGGGCCTGCGGCTGATCAAGGCGCCGCTGCGGCTGCCGGCCGGCGGATCCGTGGCGGGGGTCAGCAGCTTCGGCCTCGGCGGCACGAACGCCCACGCGATCCTGGCCTCCGCCCCGGTCCCGACCCGGCCCGCCGCCACCCCGGCGGGCGCGGCCGAGACGGAGGAGGGCGTCGGCACCGGGGTCTTCACCCTGACCGCGCCCTCGCCGAGCGGGCTGCGCACCAACCTGCTCGCCCAGGCGGCCGCCGCGGACCGGCACCGCGGGCCGATCGGCGGCCTGTGCTGGGCCAGCAACGAGGTCAAGACCGGCCACCGGTACCGGTACGCGGTGCCCGCGCGGGACGCGCAGGAGCTGGCCGCGGCGCTGCGGGCGGCCGCCGAGGACCCGTCGCTGCTCGCCTCAGGCACCGCGCGGCCGAAGAACCGCCCGTGCGTCGGCTTCCTGTTCGGCGGTCAGGGCACGCAGTTCCCGGGCATGACCGCCGGGCTGCTGCGGGACGCCCCGCTGTATCGCAGGCATCTGCGGCAGGTGGACGAGGCGCTGCGGCCCTTCGTCGGCCGGTCCGTGCTCGACCTGATCGCCACCGCGGACCCGCGGATCGCGCAGGCCCGCTTCGCCCAGCCGGCCCTGTTCGTGGTCGGATACGCCCAAGCCGCCGTGTTCACCGAGCTTGGCGTCGAGCCGGCCCACCTGCTGGGCCACAGCCTCGGCGAGTATGCCGCCGCCTGCCTGGCCGGGGTCTTCCCGCTGGAGGGCGCGGCGCGCCTGGTGGCGGCCCGCGGCGTGCTGATGGACGAGCTGCCGGCGGTCGGCGGGATGCTCGCGGTGCGCGCCGCTGAAGCGGATCTGACCGCGCTGCTGGACGGCGAGCCCGCGGTCGTGGTGGGGGCGGTGAACGGACCCGCGGAGACCGTGCTGAGCGGACGCCGCGACGCGCTGGACCGCATCGCCGCCGAGCTGGCCAGCCGAGGCGTGCGCACTCGGCGGCTGGAGGTGCCGCACGCCGCACACTCCCCGCTGATGGAGCCGATCATCGAGCGTTTCACGGCGGTGGCCGAGCAGGTGGGCGGGGGCGTGCCGCGCCTGCCGGTCTACTCGACCGTGCGCGGCCGGCTGCTGGAGAACGAGCCGATGGACGCCGGCTACTGGGTCGACCACCTGCTGCGTCCGGTCCGCTTCGCCGAGGCGGCGGTGCGGCTGCTCGCCACCGGGCGGCCGACCGTGCTGGTCGAGCTCGGGGCCAAGCCGGTGCTCAGCCCGCAGATCCAGCGGGTCGGGCCGCGCCGGGTGCGCACGCTGCATCCGGTGCCGACCGCCGAGAGCGGCGGGCGGGCGCTGTCCGCGGTCGTCGCGGAGCTCTTCCGGCTGGGCGTCGACCCGGCGTGGCCCGCGCTGTACACGGCGGCGGAGCGCGCGCAGGGCCACCGGCTGGCCGCGTACAAGTTCTCCGACGTCGACCGCTACTGGGACCGCAAACCGGTCACCGCGGTGCGGCTCGACGCCGGCGACCAGCTCAGCGCGGACGCCGCCGAGTGGCGCGGCGACCGGGTCGAGGCGCAGTCCCCGCAGGCCGGCCGGGACCCGGACGACGACGAGGTCTGGTACACCGTGGTCGCGGCGATCTGCCAGGTCGGCGACTACGCGCCGGGGCGGATCTCGCACCGCTCCCGGTTCTACGAGGACCTCGGCTTCGACTCGCTGATGGCGATGCAGCTCAAGGATCTGATCGACGTCCGGCTGACCCCGGTGCGCGAGCTGACCACCCACGATCTGCTCACCGCCATGTCCACGGTCGGCGATCTGGCCGGGTACCTGCGGGCGCACTGCGCGCGGGCCGCGGGCCGGGCATCTGAAAACCGCGCACCCGAAGCGGTCTGACCGCGCCCGCCATCCGACCGAAAGGAGCGACGCGGTGGCAATGCCGGAGGTATACGTGGCGGGAATCGGCACCCGCCTGCCGGGGCCGCCGGTGGACAACGAGGCACTGGCCGGGGCGCTGGGCGTCAACCGGGAGTGGATCGAGCAGTTCATCGGCACCAGGACGCGGCACTTCGCGCGCGACCCGCAGACCGGCGAGATCCGCTGGTCGCTGGCCGATCTGTGCGCGCAGGCCGCCGAACGGGCCCTCGGCGACTGCGCCGTGGACCCGGCGCGGATCGAGTTCGCCGTGCTGGCCACCGCGACGCCGGACGCCCTGATGCCGGCCACCGTCAACCTGGTCGCCGACCGGCTCGGCCTCAACCAGCTGCCCACCTACCAGCTGCAGTCCGGCTGCGCCGGCGCCGTGCAAGCCCTCGATGTCGCGCGAAGCCTCATCCAGTGCGGCCGGTACCGCACCGGGTTGGTCCTCGGCGGCGACGTCAGCACCAAGCACCTGGACGTCAGCCTCGGCCCGTCCGGGGCCGGCCCGGCGGAACTGGTGAACTACGTGCTCTTCGGCGACGGCGCGGGCGCCGCGGTGCTCAGCGCCGAGCCCGAGGGGCGCAGGCTCCTGCTGAGCCACGTGCTCAATCGGTTGATCGGCACCGGCCTTGACCCGGGCCAGACCGTGGAGTGGTTCGGTGCGGCCGACCGCGGCCGGGAAGACGGGCGGGCGGCCGTGGCGGAGGACTACAAGGCAGTGGAGCAGTTGGTGCCCACGCTGGCCGCGGAGATCGTCTGGGAGATGATCGACGACCTGGGCTGGGATGCCGGGCGCCTGGACTTCCTCCTGCCGCCGCAGCTGTCGGGGCGGATGACCGCGCGCATCGTCGAAGGGCTCGGCCTGCCGGGCGCCAAGGAGATCTCCTGTGTCGCGGACACCGGCAACACCGGCAACGCCCTACCTTTCTTCCAGCTCGAACGGCTCGCCGACGTGATCGCCCCGGGGCAGCGGGCGCTGGCCGCGGCCGTCGAGTCGAGCAAGTGGATCAAAGCCGGCTTCGCCCTTGAGGCGGTCTGACGCATGACGACCGGCGAGGAGTGGGCCGTGCGGCCCGGCGCGACAGGCGGCAGAGGGCTGGCGTCCGCGCCCGGCTTCGGCGAGCTGATCAGGATTTCCGGGCCGAACGGGGCGTGGGACCGGGTCGTCGACGATCTCAACACGTACGGTGCCGCTCTGCTGTACGCCCTGCTGCGCGACTGGCGGCCGGACCAGGCGGGGGCGCCGCGGCTGCGCGCGCTCCTCGGCCGCGACTGGGCCCGGTACCTGGAGCTGACGAACCCCGAGGTGCGGGCGCGGTACGCCGCATCGCGCGTGCTGCTCAAGTACGCCGCGGCCGCGGTCCTCAAGGTTCCAGCGCACGCCATCGAGCTCTGCTACGGCCCCACCGGACGCCCATACCTGCGCGGCTACGACGCCGTCGACATCAGCCTCAGCCACACCGACGAACTGCTGTTGATCGGGGTGACCACGCGCGGGGTCATCGGCGTGGACGCGGAGCGGGCCGACCGTCTGATGTACCAGCGCGGTCTCGGCAAGCACGTGTGCACCCCGCACGAGGCCCGCATGCTGGAGGAACTGCCGCCGGAGGACCGCAACGACAAGCTGATCCGGATCTGGACGCTCAAGGAGGCGTACAGCAAGGCGATCGGCCAAGGCATGCAGTTCCGCTTCACCGACTTCGGCTTCGCCGGCGCCTCCGGCCGCGCGACGCTCTTCCGCCCGGACGGCGAGGAGGGCACCGGGGCCGAGTGGGAGTTCCGCACCTACACCATCGGCGGCGAGTACGTGGTCAGCGCCGCGGTCGGCGACCGGGGCTTCGGCGGGACCGAGGACACGGCCGCGGACACCATGCTGGACCCCGGCTTGGTGGACGCGCTGACCGAGGCGCTGGGTGCTGACGATCCGTATGCGGACGACTCCGGAGACGACTGGTGACCCGCCCGCCGCGACCAGCCCGGACGCCAGAGACGGCACCCAGCGTGACCTTGGTCGGAGCTTGGACGAGACTTGACAGCCCTCTGCGAGTATCGGTGCAGAGCCATGGGGAGGCTCCTGCACCGCCGGCCCACACGTCCTACGGGCGGACTAGGAAAAGCGGTCTGTCGTCAACGGGCGTGAACGTCGCTGTCGGTCAGGGCTTCTCCGGCGTGGAACCGTGCGAAGGAGACGCCTTGTCGACCGATACCTCCGCTAAGGAGTACGCGCGCCTGCCGAGGGCGCGCCAGCCCGAGTTGCTCGCGCCCGCCGCGGCGCCGCCCGGGCTGGGCCATCACTTGCTGCACCGGCCCGGCAGCGCGGAGAGCGTCATGCTCGGCACCGCCGCGCCGGTCGCCCAGGAGTTCACCCTCTCCGCCCGGCTCCCGGAGCACCATCCGCTGTTCAACGACGGGCCCGGGATCTTCCACGACCTGCACTACCCGATCGAGGCGATGCGCGAGTCGGTCCTGTTCGTCGCGCACCAGTACTTCCGGGTGCCGGCGTCGCGGCCGGTGGTGCTGGCCTCCACCGAGGCGGTGGCCACCGATCTGGAGGCCTGGCGGCGCGGGACCGAGCCCTCGTACATCTCGGTGGACATGATCCTGCACCCGGTCGACGTGATCAACGGCGTGCCGCGCGGGCTGACCTGCGAGGCGCGGCTGTCGATCGACGGGGTGCGGTGCGGTGACGCGAAGGCGCGCACCGTGTTCCTGATGCCGAAGGTCTACCACAACCACCGGGCCCGCGGGCGGGCGGCCAGCCGCGGCAACGGCGTCAACGGCTATTCCGTCCCGGCGGTCGACGACCGGCCGTCGGCGGAGGCGGTCGGCCGCTCCGACCCGCGCAACGTCGTCATCGGCACGCCGGTGCCAGACGACAGCGGGCGGCTGCGCGTCCAGGTCGTGGCGCAGCCCGCGCACCCGGTGTTCACCGCGAGCGCCACCGACCACGTGCCCTCGACCGTGCTGCTCGAGGCATCCCGCCAGCTGGCCATACTCGCGGCCGGGGAGCTGCACGGCTTCTCGGCCTCGTCCTGCGCGCTGGGCGGCTGGGCCGCCCGGTTCCAGGGCTTCGCAGAGATCGATCTTCCGCTCATGTGCACCCTGCGCGCCGAGGAACTCCGCCGGGACGCCGCCGGACGCCGGGTCTTCCCGGTCGCCCTGACGTTCTCGCAGGGCGCCCGCGAGCTGGCGACCGTGACGGTGGAGGTAATTCAGGACTATTAACCCCAGACTGCCGACAGGCGAGGGGGAGGGCAAAGTGAGATTTCACATTCTCGGACCGGTTGCGATGGAACCGCGGACACCGACCGCCGCGAAGGTGCGTGTGGTGCTGGCGGTGCTGTTGGCGCGTGCGAACGAGACCGTCTCCACCGAGTGCCTGATCGACGAGCTGTGGGACAACGCGCCACCACGCACAGCAGGGACGACACTTCAGGTGTACGTCTCGCAGCTACGGCGGCTGCTCGCGGAGGGCGATCCGCCGGCCGGACCGCTCGGCCAGCGTCTGTTCACCGTGCCCCCGGGGTACATGCTGCGGGCGAAGGACGACGAGATCGACCTCATCCAGTTCGAGTCCCTGCATCAGCGCGGTAAAGCCGCATATGAGAGCGGCAATTTCGCCGAGGCGGCGACGCTTCTGCGCGAGGGGCTCGGCCTATGGACAGGCGCGGCGCTTTCGGGGATCCCGCACGGCTACACGCTTTCGAGCACGGCCGTGCGTCTCGAGGAGCTGCGGATGTCCGCGCTGGAGCAGCGCATCACCGCGGACTTGCGCCTGGGCCGGCACAAGGAGCTCACCGGCGAGCTCATGGCCCTGATCACCGAGCATCCGTTGCGCGAGACGCTGTACGCGCACCTGATGGTCGCCCTCTTCCGTTCAGGCCGCCAGTCCGACGCGCTGCGCACGTTCGCCAAGGCCCGCGGCGCGCTGGTCGAGGACCTGGGCATCGAGCCGGGCCCCGGCCTGCGCACCCTGCACGAGCGGATTCTGCGCTCCGACCCGAACCTGGCCTGGCGCGAGCCCGGCACCGCCCGGGCCGAGCCGGCCGCCCCGGTCGCCTCGCCGCCGCCCGCCCTGCCGGACTTCGTCGGCCGGGACGACGCGATGGCGGCGGCGCTGCGCGCGATCCCCGACGCGAAGGGCCGCTCGACCACCCGGGCCCTGGTGATCAGCGGCCCGACCGGGGTCGGCAAGACCGCCTTCGCGGTCAAGCTCGCCTGGCGCGCCGCCGACCGGTTCCCGCACGGCAGCGTGCTGGTCCACCTGCGCGACGCGCACGGCGCGCCGCTCGACGGCCGCGAGGCGATGGCCAAGCTGGCCAACCGGCTCGAGCAGACGCCCGCGGCCGCGGACGAGGACCCGACCGACCGGCTGCACCGCCTGGTGCGCCAGCGCCGGCTGATGGTGATCCTCGACGACGTCGCGTCCGAGGAGCAGGTGCGGCCGCTGCTCGCGGCGATCCCCGCCACGTTCGCCGTCATCACCTCGCGGCGGCCGCTGGCCGGGCTCGACGGGGTGCGCCACCAGGTGCTGGACGTGCTGAAGCCGGGTGAGGCCGAGCTGCTGCTGCGGGAGATCGCCGGGCCGCAGTTCGACGACGACCCGGCCGCCGCCCTCGACATCGCCCGGCTGTGCGGGTACCTGCCGCTCGGGCTGCGTGCCGCGGGCGCCGGGCTGGCCGCCCGGCCGCACTGGACCGCCGCGATGCTGGCCCAGCGGCTCGAGGACGAGACCACCGGCCTGGCCGAGCTGGTCGCCGGCGACCTGGACGTGCGCGCCAGCCTGCTGGTCGGCTACCGGGACGCGGACCCGGCGCAGCGCCGGGCGTTCCGGATGCTCGCGCTGGCGCCGCTGGCCGGTTTCAGCCTGTGGACCGCGACGGCGCTGCTGGGCACGACGCCCGGCGAGACCGAGCGGATGCTCGAACAGCTGGTGCAGTCGTACCTGGTCGAGGCGCGCCCGGGACAGAAGGACCAGGCTCCGCGCTACGGCTACCACCGGCTGATGCGGGCGCTGGCGCTGGATCTGCTCGCCGCGCAGGAGCCGGCCGAGACGGTGTCGGCGATCGAGCGGCTGTCCGAGGCCTGTCTCGCCGTGTCCCGGCGTGCCGACGCCCGCCTCACCCCCGGCCGGATCCAATACGGGCTCGACGACGCGTCGGTCGACCCGCGCAGCCTCGGGCAGGCCGGCGAGGCGGCGGAAGCGAACGCGGTGGAGTGGTTCCAGGCCGAGAGCCCGGTGCTCGTGGACACCGTCCGCCGAGCGCACGGCGCGGGGCTCTGGCCACAGGTATGGAAGATCACTGAGCGTCTGTCCGGGTATGTCGAGACGCGCGCGGCGTGGGACGACTGGGCCGTGACGCACGAGCTGGCCTTGGAGGCGGCCCGCCGCGACGGCGACGCCGCGGCCGAGGCGGAGGTGCTGCGGTCGCTGGGCACCCTGGCCTGGCAGCAGCAGCGGTGCCGGCAGGCCGTGCGGTACTTCGAGGACGCCCGCACGCTGTTCCTCTCCGCGGTCGAGCCGGTGGGCGCGGCCCGGTGCCTGATCGGCGTGGGCGACGTCACCCTCAGCGAGGGCGAGTCGGCGCGCGCCGGGAAGGTGTACGGGGACGCGCTGGAGGAGTGCGCGGCGGCCGGGGACGACCGTGGGCTGGCGGACGCGCTGCGCGGCCTGGCCGTGGTCGAACTCCAGTCCGGTCGGGCCGAGCCGGCGCTGGAAGCGTTCACCGCGTTCGGCGACCGGGCCGACCGGCTCGGCGACCACCGCTGGAGCCAGTTCGCCCGGCGCACCAAGGCGTGGGTGCTCGAGCACGCGGGCCAGTGGTCCGACGTGCAGGCCCCGTGGGTGCCGGCCGCTGTGGAGGCCCGCCCGGGCATCTGGGTGGTCGGCGGGGACGTCGACTGACGCAGGCCGCCGGCCGGGACCACCGGCAAGAAGCGCTTTAGCGGCCGCACGGATCGTCGTCCTGTCCGGCCCGATCAGAAGGGAGGGGCCGTGGCAGAGCCCGAAGAGACAGACGTCTGCGTCGCCGGCGGCGGCCCGGCCGGCCTGCTGCTGGGCCTCGAACTGGCCAAGCGGGGCCGCCGGGTGACGGTCGTCGAGCAGAAGAACGGCTTCGAGCGCTCGTTCCGCGGCGAGGCGATCTCGCCGGACGCGGTGTGGCTGCTCGACCGGCTCGGCCTGCTGGACCGGCTGCGCGAGGAGAGCCTGGTCACCCGCCGGGTCGAGATCCGCGACGCCGGGAAGGTGGTGCTGAGCACCGACTTCTCGACCGCGGCTTGGCCGAGCAAGTATCCGCGCGAGATCCCGCAGCCGCCGCTGCTGTCCGCGATCCACGAGCAGGCGGTCGCGCTGCCCGGATTCAGGCTGTTGAGCGGGCGGACGGTGACAGACCTTCTGCGCGACGACGGCGGACGCGTGATCGGGGTGCGCTGCGCGGGCGAGCAGGACGGGCCCGCTCAGGTCCGCGCGGCGCTGACGGTGGCCGCCGACGGGAGATACAGCAAGCTGCGCGAGATGGCAGCGCTCGCCGCCGCGAAAGTGCCGCTTGAACGGGACTTCATCTGGTTCAAGGTGCCGCGGCCGGACTTCTGGGACGGGCAGGCGTACCAGGTGCGTTTGCTGCGCGGCGCGCACGGCGTGTTCATCCCCACCGTGCCCGACCAGCTGCGTGTCGGTCTCAATATCCTGAAAGGCGAGCTGCGTACGCTGCGCAGCCAGGGCATCGGCGCCCTGCACACCCGGGTCGCCGAGCTCGCCCCGGAACTCGCCGAGACGGTGCACACGTACCTGCCCGACTGGTCCGGCACGTCCGCGCTTGAGATCTTCAGCACCACCGTGCCCGCCTGGTCGGCCCCGGGACTGGTGCTCATCGGCGACGCGGCGCACACCCTGACGCCGATCCTCGGGCTTGGCGTGCATCACGCGCTGCTCGACGCTGTGGTGCTCGCCCCGCTGGTCGCAGACGCCTTCAACGCGGCCGACGTCGCTCAAGCCCTCGACGCGGCGAGCCGTGAGTTCCAGCGGCGGCGCGAGCCGTCGGTCGAGTTCTCCCGCGGGTTGCAGCTGCGCCAGGAGAAGGCTTTCGCGCTGTCCAGCCCGGTCGCGGTCGCCGCGCGCCGCTCGGTGTACCGGGTGATCAACCGGTCCGACCGGGTGCGTCGCCGCCTCATGACAGGCATCTACTACAGCCTCCAGCACGCGGTGCTCTCCGGCGGACAGCGGCTCGACCTGCTGCCCCCGGCGGACGCCACCCAGCGACCAGCCGAAAGCGCGCAGGTGCGACCTTGACCGACCAAACCACTGCCGGTGTGACCGACGTGACCGCAGCCGCCAGCGTTCCGGCGTATCCCTTCCACCGGCCGTCCGCCCTCGACCCGAGCCCCGACTACGCCCGGCTACGCGCGACCTGCCCGGTCGCGTCGGTGACGATGCCCAGCGGCGACCAGGGCTACCTGGTCTGCACCTACGACGAAGTGCGCACAGTACTCTCCGACCCGCGCTTCAGCCGCGCGGCCACCCTGGAGCCCGGCGCCCCCCGGCTCGGCAAGGCGCCGCAGCGGTTCAAGAGCCTGCTCAACATGGACCCGCCGGAGCACAGCCGGGTGCGCCGGCTGGTCTCGCGGGAGTTCACCGCGCGGCGGGTCGCCGCGCTGCGGCCGCGGATCCAGGAGCGGACCGACGAACTGTTGGACGCGATGGAGCAGGCCGGTCCCCCGGTCGACCTGGTGCCGCAGTTCGCCTTCCCGCTGCCGGTGGCCATCATCTGCGAGCTGTTGGGCGTGCCGGCGGCGGACCGCGAGCTGTTCTCCGGCTGGTCCGCCGCGTTCCTCTCGACCAGCGAGTTGCCCGCCGTCGAGGTGCTCGCCGCGCAGGCCGCGCTGCGGGAGTACATGACCGGGCTGGTGGCGGGTAAGCGCGCCAACCCCGCCGAGGACTTGTTGTCCGCGCTGGTGGGCGTGCACGACCAGGATGACGGCAGCCTGGACGAGGAAGAACTCGTATTCCTGGGTGTCAGCCTCCTGGTCGCCGGGCACGAGACCACCGCGAATCAGTTGTCGAACTGCGTGTTCGCGCTGCTGACCAGGCATCGGGAACTGCGCGGGCTGCTGAGCGCGCCGGACACGGCACAACGTGCGGTCGAGGAGCTGACGCGGCTTTACCCGCCGGGCGACGAGGCTCTGCTGCGGATCGCCGTCGAGGACGTGATGCTCGGCGACACCCTCGTTCCGGCGGGCTCGGCGGTACTTCCGTCGCTCGGCTCCGCCAACCGGGACGAGGACCGGTTCGACGGGGCGGACGAGCCGCGGCCGGACCGTCCGGCAAACCCGCATCTGACGTACGGTCACGGTGCCCACTACTGCGTCGGTTCCGCGCTCGCCCGCGCGGAGCTGGACATCGCGCTGACGTCGTTGTTCGCCCGGTTCCCCGAGTTGCGCGCGGTCGACGCCGGGGCGTCGGCACCGCGCGCGGCCGGGCGCCTCGTGCACGGGGTCGCCTCGCTGCCGGTGGCCTGGTGAGAGAGGGAGCTGACCATGCAGATCTCTGAGATCAAGAGCTTCGGTCTCCTGCACGCGCAGGCGCAGGAGATCCCGGTGCGCCGGTACCACGCGCTGTGCGCCGACATCGTCGACGACGGTGAGGGCCCGGGTTCTTGGGTGGCGCAGTGGTCGAATGCGGCCGCGCAGTTCGCGGCGGTCGGCCGCGACCTGGACGCCTGCCGGTACTACAACCTCGCCCGATTCCCTTACCCCGACAGCCCGGCGAAGCAGGCGGCGCTGCGCAAGTGCGTCGACGCCTTCACCCGGTGGGCGCTGGCCCAGCGCGACCTTGAGCCGCTGACAGTCGACACGCCGCAGGGCCCGGTGCGCTGCTGGGCCGCCGGGCTAAGCGCCGACCGGCCGCGGCCGCTGGTGCTGGCGATGGGCGGGATCGTGAGTATCAAGGAGCAGTGGGCCCCACTGCTCACCAAGCTTCCAGCGCTCGGCCTGGCCGGGCTGGTCGCCGAGATGCCCGGTGTCGGCGAGAACGCCCAGCAGTACACCGCGGAGAGCTGGAAGACGGTGAGCGCGCTGCTCGACGCGGTCGCCGACCGTGCCGACGCGGAGCGGACGTTCGCGCTCGCCCTGAGCTTCAGCGGCCACCTGGCGCTGCGCTGCGCCGTGAACGACCCGCGGATCCGCGGCATCGCGACGGTCGGGGCGCCGGTGCGGCACCTGTTCACCGACCCGGCGGCGTACCGCGCCATGCCGCAGATCACCCGCGCCACGCTGACCCACCTGACCGGGTTGGACGAATCCGAACTCGTAGACAGCTTGCCCGCGTGGGCGCTCAGCGACGATGAACTGCGCGCGCTGGACATCCCGGTGTACTACGTGGCCAGCCGCCGGGACGAGATTATCCCGGCCGCGGACCCGCGGCTGCTCGCCGAGTCGGTGCGCGGCGCCGACGTCCTCGAGTTCGACGACGTGCACGGCGCGCCGAACCATGCGGCGCTGCTGAGGATGTGGATCATCCGCTCCATGCTGAGCACGCAGGGGACCAACGCCCGGGTGCTGCGCATCGCGAACACCGCACTCGCGGTGCTGCGGGCGCGCGAAGCCGTCGGCGGGTTCCTCAGCAGTCTCCCGCCGAGG
>NZ_DASZGI010000146.1:0-3505 GCF_035938995.1 Actinocrinis sp. | reverse complement strand
GCTGCTGGTGCAATGGACCGGCCGCTGAGCGCGTCGAGTTCCTTGGAGCCGAGCTGCTCGATCGCCTTCATGTAGCGGTCGGCCACCTGCCCCTGCTCAGTGATTTCGTTCAGTGCGCCACCGCCAGATCGGCCTCGTGCCACCGCCCGGTCTCGCGGCGTGCACGCGCGTGTTGTGCGACCCCGGTCCAGGTGTACCCGGCGGGTAGGTCACGACTCCGTCGGCGCCCAAGCAGCCGTATTTCACTAATATGTCCGCGGCCCAGACCTTCCGTGTCCAGCTCGCGCAACTAGGGCTGAGGCACCCGGTACGCGCGGCCGATGTCTGGACGGGCCGGTCCCTCGGCCTGGTGGGCGGCAGCTACTCCGCGACCATCGCGCCCGGCGGAGTATCCCTCATCGCGGCGCTAGGCGCTGCCTAGGCCGCTGCCCGGCGGCGGCGCTGGGGTGCGGCCCGCGCCGTGGCCCTGGTCCGGACCCGTCTCACGGGCGGACCAGCGCTTTGCCGAGCTTGGCGCCATCGAGCAGCGAGAGGAGGGCCTGCGGTGCGCTTTGCAGGTCATCGAACATCGTCACGTCGGTATGCAGTGTCCCGTCCTCGACTAGTGGGAGTACTGCCTCCTCGAATGCGGCCCGCCGGTGCAGGTGATCGAGGACCAGGAAGCCCTCGAGTCGAAGGCGCTTGATGATCAGCTGGGTGAGGTTGCCGGGCCCGGGTCCGGGCGGCTTTCCGTAGCCTGAGATCATCCCGCAGATAGCGGCCCGGCCGCCCGTGCGCAGAAGGTCGATCGCTGCCTCCAGGTGGCCGCCGCCGACGTTGTCGAAGTAGATGTCGATGCCCTCCGGCGCAGCGCCGCGCAGCTGCTCGGCGAGGTGACCGGCGCGGTAGTCGACGGCGGCGTCCAGCCCGAGTGTGCCGGTGAGGTACCGCGCCTTCTCGGCGCCCCCGGCGGATCCGATCACCAGCGAGGCACCGCGGGCCTTCGCCAGCTGGGCCGCCACCGAGCCGACGGCACCGGCTGCGGCCGATACCCAGACCCGGTCGCCCGGTTGCATCCGCGCGACGTCGACCAGGCCGATGTAGGCGGTCAGTCCCGGAACGCCCAGGACATGCAGCCACGTGTGGGGCGGCAGACCGCTACGCGGCTGGATGCGGATCCCCTCACTGGCGTCCACTACGGCGTAGTCACGCCACCCTCCCCAGCAGAGCGCCCAGTCGCCTTCCGACCACCCATCCGCGCGAGATTGCACGACTCGGCCGACAGCCCTCGCCTCCACCGCGGCTCCGAGGTCGAAGGCCGCCGCGTAGGTGTCCACCGAGAGCCGGGGGATCATCGACGGGTCCACGCTGAAACAGTCGGCCCGGACAAGCAGCTGGCCCTGCGAGAGCGCTGGCAGTTTCCGCTCGACGAGCGTAAAGCACCCCGGCTCGATCCGTCCCTGCGGCCGGCGCGACAGCACCAGCTCACGGGCGGTCACCATCGCCACTCCCCGGGGAGCACCGCACGACGGCCGGGCCGCTCGCGTACGTGCGTCTCGCGCGGCGGGACCACATCCCAGGTAACGTTTAGACCTTCGGAGGTTAAGCCGCCCGGCTGGGCGCACTTGACCTGACGCGCAGAGCTCATTCTCCGCGCGCACCGGTCGTGGTCAGCGGCCCACGGGTAGCGATCGGGAGGCGTGATGCGCGCGGCAGCGCTCGCGGGTATCGGTCGGCCGCTCGCCGAAACGCTCGCGGTAGGCGTTGCTGAACGTGCTCGCGTTGCTGAACCCTGACGAGCGGGCGATGTTAGCGACGGTGCGGTGGTCCCAGCCGGGGTGCTGGAGCCTCAGCCGGGCGAGCTCGAGCCGTTCTTCCCGGATCAGCATCGACGGCGTCGTCCCGATGCGCTGCAGCCGCGCCTGGATCTGGCGCAACGACCAGCCCAGCTCTGCTGCGACCGCCGCGCCGGTCAGTGAGACATCATGGGCATTCGCGCGCACGAAGGAACGGATCGTGCCGGCGAGGTCGTCCTGGGTCTCGTACACCGGCGGCAGCAGCGCCCCTCCGCAGGCGAGGCACAGCAGGTCCACAGCCCGGTCGGCGACGGCATCGAAGCCCAGACCGTCGATCGTGCGCGCCTGGCTGCGCAAGCTTCCCAGCAGATCGACCACGATGCGCCCCATGCCGTGCTCGGCGTTCAGCCCGACGGTGCGGGTCAGCAGTCCGCCTATGCGGGCGTCCACGCGGGCCCGCGGGATCACCAGGGCAAGACACGAGAAATTGTCGCTGTGCCACATATCCATGGGCGCATCGAGGGTGGCGAGCGCTAGGCCGCCGGGTTCGAGCTTGAGGGCGGTGTCCGCCTGCCGGATTACCATCGAGCCCGTCACCGGCGCCAGCAGCTCGTAGGCCCCGTGCGGATGTCGCCGGACGTCAGTGCCCGAGCGCTTGATGGACTCCTCGTCGCCCCACCACCGCACCAGCTGGTAGGCCTCGGTGTGCTGGTGCTCGATGCACCCCCGGTAGCCGACGCGCATCCGGAACGCCATCCGGCTATGGATCGAGGAAACGAGTTCACTCCACCATTCGGCACGATCGGTCACCGCCACATCGCTGCAGCGGTATGCGTCAAGTGCGTACACTGCGGACCTCACTCGCCCGGGTCTCGCCGCCAGGATAGCGCCGGCGCCTGTACGAGCGGTTCCCAGAGCCCGCCCTCAGAGTGTCACCATGTCCAGTCGTAGGCCGCGCCGGCACGTTGCGCGAGCGGCCTGAGCATCCTCTGCTCGAAGACCGTGACGGTGTCGTAACCCTCGACCGGCGCGGCGGTGATGACCCGGCCGAACAGCTCCGGGTCCAGGTGCGGCTCCGGGATGCCCGCCGCGATCGCGTACCGCTGAAGATGGTTGCGGAGAAACTCGGAGTTGCACGGCGGCATCGCGAAGTGTGCCGGATGGGACATTGCCTCTTGCAACGGAACGAACTCGACACCGCGCTCGACGAACGCATTCAGGATCGTGCCGAGCGTGTCGGTCGCGATGGCAGTGCCGTGGATCAGCCAGATCAGCGGGATGTCCTGACCGAACAGCCGCCGGGCCAGCTGCGCGTGTGCTGCCAGCTGGCCGACCGCAGAAGAGACGTAGGTCTCCTGCAACATCCGCTTGGCGTCCTCGTCCTTAGATACCACGGCGCGGTAATAGGGGATGATCCATGTGAAGTCGCCGAACCACGCGGTTATCGGTGCGTTCCGGTAACCGGACGCCCGAAGATGGTCCTCCACCCGGCCGCGCTTGCTCTCGGTCTCGCCGGCCATGTCCATCGCGTACCGGAAGTAGCGCTCGGGAGCCATCGCGATGAGGTTGCCGATGAGCCCCTCGGCTTTGTCGATGTCCGCGCAGTACTGGTCCCCCGACATCCACCGCAGCGGGGCGTGCAGGTGCGTGTGATTGCCCAGGTGGTGCCCGGCCTCGACCCAGGCCTCCCACGCGGCCATCAGGCCGGGGTCCGAATCGAGGCGATGGGT
>NZ_DASZGI010000145.1:0-41192 GCF_035938995.1 Actinocrinis sp. | reverse complement strand
CGACGCGGTAGGCCGCAGGGCCGACGACCGGCCTCGACGTGCCGCGGTGCCGCTCGAGGGACTGGACGATCATCTGCGTCAGCGTCGCAAGAGTGTCCGTGTTGTCGGCGAGCGAGACGACGGCGACGAGTACGTCCCGGTCGGCGGACTCGACCGGCAGACCGGCGGCCAGGAGATCCCGCTCGACGGCGTTGCCGTCGGCACCGGTTCCCGACAGGACGAGGGTGAGCTTGAGCGGGTCGACGGCCGGGCCGTCCAGCACGGTCAGGCCGTCGACGCGGCGCAGTCGGTCGCGGGCATCGCGGGTCGCGGCGATCGCGCCGTCCAGGAGTTCCTCGCCGTCCCGCTCCAGCAGGGCACGGGCTGCGTCGGTGCTGGCCAGGATCGCCCCCGCGGGGCTGGTGGTCGCGCCCGCCTCGACGCCGGCGTCGAGGCGGGCGGGGTCGAGGCGCCCGGTGCGGGCGAGGACCAGCGCGGCCTGGCTCCAGGCGGGCAGCGTCTTGTGGGCGCTGGTGACCATCACGTCTGCGCCAAGCTGCAGCGGGTGCCGCGGCAGGTCGGGATGGAACCCGAAGTGCGCGGCCCAGGCCGCGTCGACGACCAGCGGCACCCCGTGCTCGTGCGCCGCGTCGGCCAGTGCGGCCACGTCGCCCACGGTGCCGACGTACGACGGGTCACCGACGAACACCGCCCTTGCGTGCGGGTGGTCGGCCAACGCGCGGCGCACCGTCTCAGGCGAGACGCCCAACGGCAGGCCAGTGGCCGCGTCGACCTCGGGCCGCACCCACACCGGAGTCAGCCCGGCCAGCACCAGCCCCAGCAGCATCGAGCGGTGCAGCGTCCGGCTCACGATCACCGTGTCGCCGTCACCGGCCACCGCCAGCGCCACGGCCTGGTTGGCATGTGTGGCGCCACCCGTGGAAAAACGGCAGAAGTCCGCGCCCCACAGCCGCGCGGCACGCGACTCGGCCTCAGCCAGAACGCCGCCGGTGAGCTTCATCGTGTCCAGGCCGGCATACAGCGGCACGTCGCCGCTAATCACGTCGCCGACCAGGTCGGTGCGCTGCTTGTGGCCCGGGATCGTGAACGGCGTCGACGGACGCTCCCGAAAGCGCAGCCATGCGTCCAGCAGCGGTGCCTGTGCGCGCAGCCCCCGTGGATCAGTCGGCAACAGGACTCCAGCCGCTAAGGACGGCCACCAGCCCGGTCGCGAATGCTCGGACCTGCCGCAAGTCGACCCACTCGTCGACGGCGTGCAACCCGCCGCCGGAGGGTCCGCACACCAGCGTCGGGCAGACCCCCTGCCATAGCGGCGCCTCCATCCAGTACGGCGCGTCGAAGGTCGGCCCGGTGCCGAGCTCGGTCCCCAGCCTGGCCGCCAGGCCTGCGGCCGGACCTGACCCGTCCAGACGCCAACCGTCGCGGTGGGCAACCAGCTCGGCCTCGGCCTGCCACTCGGGCCGCAGCAGCGCGCGCACCTCGGCAAGCGCGTCGGCGCTCGACCGTTCCGGGGTGGTGCGCAGCTCCACGAGGCACTCCGCGTGGCCGGGCACCACGAACGCCGACTCGCCGCCCCGCGCGAAGGTGACCATCAGGTCGCCTCCGGCGGCGCGGACATCGCCAGCGCGATCGTCGACCGCGTGCAGGAGTCGGCCCAGGTGAGTGACCGCGTTGACGCCCAACTCGGCCTGCGAGCTGTGCGCGGCACGGCCGGTGAACGTCACGCGTACGACCGCGAACCCACGCAACGACCTGCTCAACGCCAGATCGGTCGGCTCAGCGATCAGACAGGCATCAGGTCGCACCCCCAGACCCGCCAGAGCCGTGATCACGGCCTCGCTGCCGAGGCTGGCGTCCTCCTCGTCGGCGACCAGGGCCAGAACCGGCCGCACCGGGGCGCCGACGGCCACCAGACGCTCGGCCGCAGTGACGATCGCGGCGACGCCGCCCTTCATGTCCGCCGCGCCACGCCCCACGAGCCGATCACCGACGATCCGTGCCGTGAACGGCTCAGGCATGCCAGCGACGCCAACCGTGTCGAGGTGACCGTTGAGCACGATCGTCGGCCACCCGGCGGGACCGGGCGGCACCGCCACCAGGCTCGGCCGGTCGTCGTGGCTGAAAGCCGGCACCACCGTCACGGCAAAGCCAGCGGCCGCCAGCCGCTTGCGCAGGTGACCAACGATGCGTGTCTCGCCCGAGGCACCGGGCACCAGCCCGGGGTTCACGCTGTCGATACCGACGAGCTCCGCAAGAAGATCCACCACGGCGGTCTCGACGTCTCGCATGGTTCTAGCCTATGGTGCGTTCGCTGGTCGGCCGCTCCGCTCCACGCGCGTAGTCAACATGCCGCGCGCGTAGTCAACATGCCGAACGTGTCGTACACCACTACACCGGCGTGAGCTGCGATGGGACCGGAATGCTCCTAGGTGACGATGGACCTCGTGCCTGTCCTTTTGAAAACCCTGCGCATGCTTGGGGCAGTGCGCACTGCTGCGCTGTGCGCCCGAGCCGATTGCCGAACAAGCCCGGATCATCCACCTTGACGTCCGAAGACGCGACCGCCTCGGCGACATCCTGCGCGAGTACGAACATGTAGCGCGACCTGTGCGGATGGAATAGTCGGCACCCGCAACATCGACGCGGAGGCGATCCGGGCTACTGGCGCGCTCGACGACGACGGCCGTCCCCTGCGCGACCCGGAGCGGCAGACCATCCGGCAGGTGTGATCAAGGCTGCTTGACCCTGGCGTATGTGTGGCGGTTTGCGTGATCGCCGGTCGGCCGCGCTGTCTCGGGGTGTGCCGGTGACATGGGACAACGCAAGGCGTACCGGACAGACCTGAGCGACGAGGAGTGGGCGCTGATCGAGCCGACGCTCACCGCATGGCGTGCAGGCAGGCGCTTCATCAAGGAGGCGACCACGCCTTTACGGAAAATCGTGAACGCCGTCGTGTACCAGAACCGCACCGGTCGCCAGTGGGACCTTTTGCCGCACGACTTCCCGCCGCCCTCGACCGTGGCGAAGGTGGCTGGCGTGGGCGGGTTCACGCCCGTACCGCAACGCTGGAAGTCCGAGCGCACCTTCGCTGGGTCTCGCGCTCTCGCCGGTTGAGCCAGGACTATGAGACCTGGCCAGTGTCGTCCGAGTCCCAGATCCACTGGACCATGATCGGGATCATGCTGCGGCGCTTGACCGGCCGGTCACCCAAGACCAGGTACCGCACCAGACCGGACTTCGCACAACACTGCCGGCACCGCCACATCATGCACTGGTCCGCCTGGCGAAGACGCCATCAGACCATCTCACGACGGTGCCATTGCCAGCGATATCACGGGTCAGGGCACGAGATACGACTGGAGTATTAGGGTGTCAGGTTCGCGGCGGTGGTATTGGACGGTGGCGCGGCTCGGGCCGCGGAAGCCGCAAGAGGCACGAGCGACGGGTCAGCCGGTGGCCCGCAGTCTGGCCAGAGCCTCCGCCAGGAGGATCTCTGCCTCCGCCTCGCTGCGCCGCTCCCGGACATACGCAAGGTGCGTCTTGTAGGGCGCGGCCGGCGTGTGGACCGGCGGGTTGTCGCGATCGCGGCCGGCGGGCAGACCGCAGCCGGGGCATTCCCACACCAGCGGGACAACCGCGGTGGCGGCGAATGACGGCCGCGTCACGTGGCCGGCTTCGCACCAGAAGGACACTGCGACGCGCGCCGCCGCCTCGCCGCGCTCGGTTTCTCCCATCGGGCCCGAGCCGATCCTGCTTCCGCGTATACCGCTGCTTCGCGCCATGGTCGCGATCTCCTCTCGACGGAACTGTTGAGAACCAACCTGCGCCGAACCGCCCCGCCACGAGTGCTATCGAAGGCCGGTGAGGTGACTGTCCTTCGCAGCCTATGCCCTTGTTGCGCCGGCGGCGGTCTCACCCGATGCCGCTGTACGTGATCGGCACCGCTGAGTCGCCGATCGACAGCGGATGAGAAGTCGGACGGCGGCGCAGACCGGCGGGCTGGCTCGCCGGTCTGCACCGCCGGTCTGGGAGTATGCCTAAGGCACTGACGGCATGTCCCATATGGGCATTCAAGCCCGTTTCGCCGTGGGCGAGGCGAGGATCCGGATCATTGATTGGTCCGAAGACGGGTGTCCGATAATGCCGAACCAAGGCCTTGTAAGTGCCGACAAGTCATCCATGCGGTTCAGCGGGCATATGGGTCGATACAGTGATCATTCGACCATATGCGGAGTTGAACACGTTCAGTTGATCTCCTGATCTTTCTGAACACGTTCGACGGCTGCCCACCGTATCCTTGGCTCAGAGCCTTCAAAATACTCTCACCAGCGCGGATGAGTTTCCGGCACCCACAGCGCCAAGCAGTGGGAGATCGGGCCCGGGGTGCTCGACCCCTCCAAGCCAACGTGGACGGTGCGGGTTGAGGCGGGGGATGTGCTGTTGGTGCCGGAGGGCCTGCCTCACGTGGTTTCCACCCCCGAGGAGCCGGGGCACTCGCGACACCTGCAATTCGCCCTGTGCCGTGTCCCGCTGGACGGACCGGTCGAGCCCACGCTGTTGCCATAGCCGACTGCGGAACGGACGGGTCCGCCGTCGCGGCCACCACCGGATGAGCTAGCCGGACCGCCCCGACTTTGCAGGAAAGAGGCCGGTCCGATGGGACGTGAATCCCGGTACTGATGGTACTGGCACGCACCCGCGTGCGGACCCGGCCGGGCAAGGAGGCTGATTGCCCGACGACCGGCATTCGATGGCTAATAACGGGATCGCGAACAAGCACGGCGCGAAACACCGGGCGCTGGCCCGCGGACTGCGCGACCGCCAGGACGACTACTTGCGCTTCCTCGGCGACGGCTTCGCAATCCCCTGGGACAACAACGCGGCCGAGCGCGAAGTGAGCATGGTCAAGGTCCGCCAAAAGGTCTCCGGATGTATGCGGACCCTGGCCGGAGGAGCCCCGCGACTTCGCCGCGATCCGTTCCTACCTCGAGACCGCCGTCAAACACGGCATCCGCTTCATCGGCGCGCTCACCATTTTGGCCGAGCGAAATCCCTGGCTGCCCTCAGCCTGCTGACGACCTGATCAGTTACCTTGACGCGAGCCGCGCGCGGTGCATGAATGAGCGTTATATCGTTGTAATGACTGCCTCGGCCGTACCCACCGGCCTTCATGTCCCGGACCCGGACCACCGCCGTGCGTTCCTGCACGCCGCACGGCGGCGCGCGCGTCCCGGACCGGCGCGGGCCAGAATTCTATCGATTACCGAAGGACAGTGATGGCGCTCTCCCGCAGGACATTCGTCCGCAGTGCACTGATCTCGGCCGTGGGTGCGCCGGCCTTCGCGCGCCTGGCGGCGACCCCGGCCTACGCCTCCGTCGCCCCTGCGGCCGGCGGACTGTACCCGAGCAACGCCGCGCCGCTGGCCCCCACGGCGTTCCTCCGGCTGCCGCCGGGCAGCGTGCAAGCCGCCGGCTGGCTGGCCGGCCAGCTCCAGCTCCAACTCGCCGGGCTGTGCGGGCAGTACCCGGCGACCTCGCACTTCCTGAACTACGCCACCACCGGCTGGGTCACCCCGAGCAACGTCGGCTGGGAGGAGGTGCCCTACTGGCTGCGCGGCTACGGCGACCTGGCCTACGCGACCGGCGACTCCACCGCGCTGGCGGCCACCGAGAAGTGGATCGGCGGCATCCTGGCCACCGCGCAGTCCGACGGCTTCTTCGGCCCGACCTCGCTGCGCACCTCGCTGAACAACGGCCCGGACTTCTGGCCCTACCTGCCCCTGCTCGAGGCCTTCCGGACCTTCCAGGAGTACACCGGCGACACCCGGATCATCCCGGCCATGGACGCGTTCTTCACCTACATGCACGCGCAGTCCGGCTCGGTCTTCTCTCAGAGCTGGGTCTCCTACCGGGTCGCCGACCTGCTCGAGAGCATCTTCTGGCTCTATAACCGGACCGGCGCGAGCTACCTGCTCTCCCTGGCCGACACCGTGCACACCAACAGCCAGAACTGGGTCAACAACATCCCGACCCCGCACAACGTGAACATCGCCCAGGGCTACCGGGAACCGGCGCTCTACGCGCTGCGCAACGGCCAGTCCTCACTGACCCAGGCCGCGTACCAGAACTACAACACGGTGATGGGCACGTTCGGCCAGTTCGCCGGCGGCGGCTTCGCCGGGGACGAGAACTACCGCAACGGCTACACCGACCCGCGCCAGGGCTTCGAGACCTGCGGCATCGTCGAGTTCATGGCCAGCCACGAGATCATGACCCGGCTGACCGGCGACCCGGTCTGGGCCGACCGCTGCGAGGACCTGGCCTTCAACTCGCTGCCCGCGGCCCTGGACCCGAGCGGCAAGTCCACCCACTACATCACCAGCGCCAACAGCGTCGACATGGCGGACACCGCCAAGACCTTCGGCCAGTTCGGCAACAACTGGGCCATGCAGGCATACATGGCCGGCGTCGACCAGTACCGCTGCTGCCCGCACAACTACGGGCAGGGCTGGCCGTACTTCAGCGAGGAGATGTGGCTGGCCACGCCGGACAAGGGCCTGTGCGCGGCCATGTACGCACCGTCCAAGGTCACCGCCAAGGTCGGCGACGGCACGACCGTCAACTTCACCGAGACCACGGACTACCCCTTCAACGACACGGTCACGATCACCCTGTCCAGCCCGAAGCAGCTGGCCTTCCCGCTCTACGTGCGGATCCCCGGCTGGTGCTCCTCGCCGACGCTCCAGGTCAACGGGCAGTCTGTGGCCGCGGCCGCCGGGCCCGCGTTCGCACGGGTCAACCGGACCTGGTCCAACGGCGACGTGGTCACCCTGCACCTGCCGCAGGTCACCAGCCTGCGCACCTGGGGCGCGAACCACAACAGCGTCACGGTCGACCACGGCCCGCTGACCTACTCGCTGCAGATCCAGGAGAACTTCGTCCAGACCGCCGGGACCAGCCAGTTCCCGCAGTACGAAGTGCACGCCGCGAGCGCGTGGAACTACGGCCTCGCCCTAAGCTCCAGCAACCCGGCCAGCTCGCTCACGTTCGTCCCGGCCACCGCCGCGACCCCGGCCAACCCGTTCACCCAGGCGACCGTGCCGACGAAGATCACCGCCACGGTGCAGCCGCTGAACGGCTGGCAGACCGACTCGCAGAACGTGCTGAGCACGCTGCAGGCCAGCCCGGCGCTGCCGACCGGCCCGGCGGTGGCCGCGACCCTGATCCCGATGGGCGCGGCGCGCCTGCGCATCACCTCCTTCCCCACGGTCTCATCCTCCGGGGCCCTGTGGACCGCGCCGAACACCGGCGCGTGGATGCGGATCCGCAACGCCAATAGCGGCAAGGTCCTGGCGGTCGCCGGCGCGTCCACCGCGGACAGCGCCAACGTCACCCAGTACGACGACAACGGCACCGCCGACCACCTCTGGCAGCTGATCCCGAACGGCCAGATCCGGATCAACAACAAGAACAGCAGCCTGGTCCTCGGGGTCACCAACATGTCCACGGCCGACAGCGCGGACGTGGTCCAGTTCGATGACAGCGGCACCGCCGACCACCTGTGGACCTTCGAGTCCGACCCGAGCGGCTGGTGGAAGATCGCCAACGTCAACAGCGGCAAGGTGCTCGGCGTCTCGGGTATGTCCACGTCCAACAGCGCCGACGTGGTCCAGTTCACCGACAACGGCTCGGCCGACCACCTGTGGCGGCTGCGGCCCGGCGGCGGCTCCTGGTTCCGGATCCAGAACAAGAACAGCAGCCTGGTCCTGGCCGTGTCGAACATGTCCCTGACCGACAGCACCCAGGTGGTCCAGTACGCCGACAGCGGCACCCCGGACCACCTCTGGCAACTTCTGTGACCCGGTGGCGGCGGCCCGCCGCCACCCGCTCCACCAGCCGCACCACACCGGCAGAGCCACTGCCGAACCCGATCCCCGCGACGCGCCCAGCCAGACCGCCCGGCCCGGCGCGCCACCCGAAAATGCAGGACCCACAGCGTCAGCCGAACCCGATCCAAGCCCCGCTGCCGAATCCTTCACGGCAGGCACGTCCGCCCCGGACCGGGCAGCCCGCACCCGGCTCTGGACCGGGTGCTTGTCCACCGGCCGGCCCTCATCCGCCCGGATCCACGTCCTGAGCGCCTCGGGATGCACCCCGAGCGGTCAATTCCGCGGCGTCGCGCAGGATCTCGTTCTCCATGCGCAGGCGTTGGATCTCGCTTCGCTGCTCGCGCAGCTCGGTTCGTAAGCGGCCGATGGCGGCGGTCAGGTCACGGTGGTCGCGTCGGTGGGCGGGAGTGAGTAAGGACTCTGGTGCAACGCTTGAGGCGAGCCATGCGGTGTTGTCGAATCGTGCCCAAATCCCACAGCCGATTCGAGAGACCGAGCTCGGAACGCACGCTGCTCCACCAGCGCAAATGCCAAAGTGGTGTCGAAAACCGTGTCGACACCGGCCCCGCTGAGAGCACGAGCAACACCAGCCAAGCGAAGACCTTCAGGATCGACTGGTAGAACAGCGACACTGCCACGAGTCGCGATCACGCCGCACCAGAGCGAACGCGTGACCAGCAGGGCCGGAATGCTCACGCGCCACTCGACACATACCGTGAATCTAACATCAGCACCCAGTCTGTCGCGTCGAGGCGCAAATCTCCTGGTCATCACGTGCGCGGAGTTTTTCGACAGGACGGGCTCGCGATAGCCGCTTTGGCGGTCTGCCTGCCGCTGCTCGCCACCCCCGGATCCCGTCCGGCGCGGCAGCTGTCGCATCGGGCTGGCTCGGCGCTGGAGCCGTTGGCGGTCAAGATGCTCGCGTTCGTCGTACTCGCCGTGCTCTAGGTCGAGGTCAGGTAGCAGGCCTTGACAACGCCATAGACCGGATCGCTCCCGAAGGCCGCGACGTTGCATGACGCGCCGTTGGTGAACGTCTTGTAGATGTACTCGCCACCCGTGCCAAAGGCGACCGTCTGCGTTCCGCTGAATGCGCAGGTGCCGTTCTCGCTCGCGCACTGTGTGTCGAACCCGGACGGAGCTGCGCCGTGCTGGTAGCAGGATTTGGCGACACCGGGGATCGGGTCGGCGCCGAACACGGTGTTCGAGCAGATGATCGGCCCATTCGACGTCGAATACACGAACGCGCCGTTCGCGCCGTAGGCGATGAGCTGCGTCCCGGTCACCCCGCACGATCCGTTCTCGCTCGCGCACTGCGTCCACGCCCCTGCGGGCGCTCCGGCCGTGGGCAGGTAGCAGGCCTTGACAAGTCCTGGCATCGGGTCGCCGAAGGTCGAGTTCGAGCACGCGACGCCTGAGCTCGCGAGCTGGTAGTTGAACCCGCCGTTGGCCCCGTAGGCGACCATCTCGGTACCCGAGAACGAACAGGTCGCGTTCTCGGCGACGCACAGGGTGTACCCGGAGGGGCCGCCGGAAGGAGCGACGTAGCACGCCTTCAACACGCCCTGCGCCGGGTCGCCTCCGAAGGCGGATGCGGTGCATGCCGTGCCTCCGGCGACGGTCTTGTACAAGTACGAACCGGCGCCGAAGGCGACGACAGTGGGGCTGGAGGTCGAACATGTGCCGTTTTCCGTGGCGCACCAGGTGAATCCGGCGGGTAGCTCTACCGGGGAGGCGGCGGGCACCGGCCCCGTGGTGACGCTCGTCGAGAACTTCAGTGACCTGTCCGTTTCGGCGCTGAACGTCGAGCCGCCGTTGCCGCTGTACGCCTCACCGCCGCCCGGGTAGGGACTGGAATCGCTGTAGGCCATGCCGTAGCACCCACTGGTCGCCACCGACTTTACGAGGAGGCCGTATCGGGTGCCCGCCGTCACGGAGATGTCCGGCGTGATCGTGACGGCGCGCGGCGACCAGCCGATCGAGGAGGCCGGCAGCACTGTCGAGCTCAACACGGTCCCGGTGGGCTGGAACGAGCTGCTCGCCTGATAGACATCGAATTCGAGTCCTGCGTTGGGGTCGCCGCTCTGGAAGGTCGTGTAGGAGACCGCGGATAGGGTCCCGCTGCGGCTCGGCACGAAGGTCTGGAAACGGGCAATACCGGTCCGCAGGTCGCAGAAGGTGCGGAATCCGCTTACGCCGTCGGCCTGGTCGACGCCGGAGGGCTGGTTCTGACTGCCCGCCGCACCCGTCGCGAGCGTGAGCGAGAACGAGTTCTGACAGGCGATCGGCGCGATCGACCCGTCGGCGGCGAAGGACAGCGGGGCCCAGTAGTAGTTGGCGAGCGCCTCATTGTGCGCACCGTCCCACAGGTCGCTGGCGTAGAGGTACGCCGTTCCGGTCGTGGTGGGTATGGCCGAGACGAATGAGGGCTGGCCCCCGCAGGAGGTCGTGGTGAGCTTCGTCGCCGCCGACCACGGACCCAGTGGGCTGGACGCGGTGCGGTAGGAGGTGCCGGTGCCGGAGCAGTACCCGCAGTTCGGGTCCGAATATGTCAGGTAGTAGACGCCGTTGCGCTTGAACAGCGCCGGGGCCTCCGTCGCGCTCTGGCCCAGCCTGGTATAGGCGCCGGTTCCCGACAGGTCGTCGGCGGTGAGCCGTTCCACGACGAGATCGCCGCCGCTGCGCCAGTCGGTGTAGACGATGTAGGCGGTGCCGTCGTCATCGGTGAAGACGGTCTCGTCGCCGTTGTTCACGCCGCCGGCCGGGGCGTTGTTGTTCACGGCGAGCGTCGGAACCGCCTGTTCGGTGAAGGGCCCGGTCGGGCTGGAGCCGGTGAAGACGCGGTATTCGACGCTGTTGTCGTACACGTTGACCCAGAGCACGTACATGCCGGTGCCGGCGTCGTAGACGACGTGTGGCCGGAAGCAGCCGTAGGTGGAGCCGTTGCAGCGGGTCTGCCAGAGGCTGCCGGTCGGGTCGAAGAGCAGCCCCCGGTCGGTCCAGTGCACTAGGTCGGGCGAGCTGTAGACCTTGAAGCCGCAGAACGGCGTGCCGGTCGTCAGCCAGGAGAAGCCGCAGTTGTAGGCGGTGCCGTACAGGTAGTACATGTCACCGAACAAGGCGATCATGCCGTCGTGCGCGTCCACGGCGTTGCCGTCGGTGTCGAACCTCACGGCCTGGTTGCCGCCGGAGTCGAAGTTGGTGATCGTCGTGGTGTACGCGGCGGCGGGCGGGGTCGCCGCGGCGGATCCGGCGGTCATCGCGCTGATCAGGACCGCGACCAGCGCGATGACGAGCGCGGTGACGGATCCGGGCAGCGCGGGGTTCGGTCGGCGCATCGCTTGCTCCAGAGATGCCGGGACGGTGAGTGCGGGTGTGGGTCGTCACGCCGGCACTACCGCCGCGCCGAGCGGCAGGGCCTGGCTCACCAAGGTGTTTTAAAACGTTTCATCTCATCTTCGCGTATCTTAAACGCGCCATTGCGGTCGCGTCCATACCCCGGATTCACAAGCTTGAGCACGTCGGCGCTCCGCCTCGCGGAAGGCAAGCCCCGACGTATCGGCGTTCACCGCGGGCCTCCCCGATTCGCCACTGGTTGGGCTACTGACTCGCCTCGGCCTGGTCGCTCAGCCGAGCGCCGCGCCCGATCATCTGTCGACATGTGAGAGCCCGGTTGGCATGAACACTGCCGCCGTGAAGACAGGAGACGATCAGAGGGTCCCGGCGGCAACCGCGCCGAGCGCGCGCTCGCCCGCCGGTTCAACGGCGGCCGCGCCAGTGTTTAAACGATTCATTGACGACCGCCGGGTAGCTGGCTACGATGACGCCTGCCCTCCGGGATCGTTGACGATCCACGCTCCCGGACCGGCCGAGCAGTTATCACAGCATTGCCATACTCGGTTGCCACGGCGCGGACAGCCGAACACGGAGCCGAATCGTGGCGGCCGGACATCGAACCGGGCCGCCATATCCAACAACGAGCCCGCGTTCCTGCCCGCCCGGCCGAGACATCTGCGGCCGCGAGGCGCGCTGCGCGCGGCCGGAAGGTCGACGATGTTCGGATCGAATCACGCGGCCGATTCAGCAGGCTGCTCGCGACATCTTTGGCACAGCAGTAAGAACGTCAGGGCGGCGCGTCTGGCTTGGCTCTCGACCCTGGTCACGGCCGCGGCCATGGTCTACCCCGTCACGGTCGCGACGACCGCGCGCGCCGCCGAGCCGGGCCCTCCGCCCGGTTGGAGCACGATCTTCAGCGACGACTTCAACGGCGCGGCCGGCTCCCCGCCTTCATCGTCGAACTGGATGTTCGACACGGGCCCCGGTTCCAGCGTCGGGACCGGCGAGATCGAGACGATGACCGACTCGACCGCCAACACCTACCTGGACGGCAACGGAAACCTTGACATCACGGCCCTCGGCTCGGGCGGTTCGTGGACTTCCGGGCGGATCCAGACCACCGCCCCCGAAGTCGGGGCCCCGGTCGGCGGCAAGCTCGAGGTCACCGCATCGATCCAACAGCCGAATCCGTCCGGCGGCCTGGGGTACTGGCCGGCGTTCTGGATACTCGGCCCCGGACAGTGGCCGGAGAACGGCGAGATCGACATCATGGAGGACGTCAACGCCCTGTCCGAGGTGGCGGGCACGATCCACTGTGGCACTTACCCCGGCGGCGTGTGCAACGAGGGCACCGGGATCGGCAGCGGGCTGCGCGCCTGTCCCGGTTGCCAGACCGGCTTCCATACATACTCGATGATCCTCGACCGGACGAACACCTCGGCCGAGTCCATCACGTTCTCCCTCGACGGCAGCGCGTACTTCTCCGTCTCGGAGAGCCAGGTGGGCACGAGCACTTGGCAGGCGGCCTTCGACCACAACGCGAGCGGTGCGACCTCGTGCAGCAACGCGGTGTTCGGCGACCCGAACAACGGCGTGACCAAGGCCTGCTATGTCGAGACTGCTCCGCCGGGGACGAATGTCTGGGCGCAGCGCGCGGGTGAGAACGGGACCTGCTCGTACAGCGGTGTGATGACGGTGGCGTACGGCGCCAACGGCAGCTATAACTACGCGACTCTCGGCGGCGGCACCGCGTGCAACAACACCGTGTTCGGCGACCCGGCGTTCGGCACCGCCAAAACCTGCTACGTCCAATGACGCCTGATCTCACGGCGAACCGCGCGCCGTCCACAGCATCGCGGGCCGGTTTCGTCATGCCCGCCCGCGATGCCGATGGCACACGCCCGCTGCACGCTTCGGCCCGGGGATCCTCCGCGAGCCGATCCGACCCGATCACTCATCGAGAGGTAAGGACTCGTATGATCCGAAAGCGATTGCGCGGCGTCACAGCCCTGGCTGCGCTGGGCCTGGCCACGGCCGCAGGGGTGGTGGGCATCGCCGCCTGGCCGGCCCACGCCGCGACCGCGTGGCCGGCGCACGTCTTCGCGCCGTACGCCGACACATGGAGCGGGAACATCACGCTGAGCAATGTCGCCAGCCAGTACGGCACGAAGTTCTTCACGATCGCGTTCGTCGACGGCGCGGGCTGTCAGTGGTCGATCGGCGAGCAGTCGAGCCTGCAGTCGCAGATCGCGGCATTGCGGGCCCAGGGCGGAGACGTGGCGATCTCCTTCGGCGGGTACACCTCCGACGCGAACCTGACGGAGCTGGGCGACTCGTGTTCCAGCCCGCAGGCCGCGGCGACGCAGATCGAGTCGGTGGCCAGCACCTTCGGGGTGACCCATCTCGACTTCGACATCGAGGCGAACTCGCTGACCAACGCAGCGGGCATCGACCGGCGAGATAAGGCACTCGCCCTGGTGCGCTCCTGGGCGTCCGGCCAGGGTCTGTCGCTGACCTTGTCATTCACGATCCCGACACTTCCCAGCGGTCTGACCCAAGACGGATTGAACCTGCTCGCGAACGCGCGGTCGAACGGGTTCACCCCCGACATCGTCAACGTGATGACGATGGACTACGGGACGTCGGGCACCGAGATGGGCGACGCGGCCGTCCAGGCGCTCGGCGCGGTCGCCGGGCAGGTCGCGAGCACGTTCGGCATCTCGACCTCCGCGGCGTACGCGAAACTCGGCGACACCCCGATGATCGGGCAGAATGACAGCGCAGGCGAGATTTTCACGGTCGCGGATGGCGCCACGCTCGAGTCCGCCGCGGCGTCCGACGGCATCGCCCTGCTCTCGTACTGGGATGAGAACCGGGACAACGGCGGCTGCCCCGGCCAGACCAGCGCCTCGGGCACGTGCAGTGGCCTCAGCCAGAACACCGGCGACTTCGCCAGGACATTCCAGGGCTTCACCGGTGGGGGAGGTAGCGGCGGTTCGGGCTCCCAGTCGTTGCCGGGTACGTGGTCGCAGTGTGCGGCTGAGAATGGTACGTGCGCGGTCAGCGGTGCGTCGGTGATCGCGTACGGTGCGGGTGGCCGGTTTAACTATGTCAATGCGAGCGGTGCGACCTCGTGCAGTAACGCGGTGTTCGGCGACCCGAACAGCGGTGTGGCCAAGGCCTGCTATGTCGAGAGTGCTCCGCCGGGAACGAATGTGTGGGCGCAGTGTGCGGGTGAGAACGGGACGTGTTCGTTCAGCGGCGTGATGACCGTGGCCTATGGCGCGAACGGCAGTTACAACTACGCGACCGTTGGCAGTGTCGCGTGCAGCAACTCAGTGTTCGGCGACCCGGCACCCGGCACTGCCAAGGCCTGCTACGTGGTCGGCGCACCGCCGAGCTTCACCACGTGGACCAGTTGCTCCGCAGAGAACGGTTCGTGCTCGTTCTCGGGTACTCACGAGGTCGCCTACGGCGCCAACGGCCAGTACTTCTACGGCAGCTTCACCGACGGCACGTCGTGCAGCAACGCGGTGTTCGGCGACCCGGCGTTCGGCACCGCCAAAACCTGCTACGTGCAGTAACGACATCGCAGCATTGACAAACGCACGGGTCGGCCGGGACATCCCGGCCGGCCCGTGTCGCACTGCGCTGTGTTGCGCCAGGTGCGGTAACTATGTGCGATCACCTGCGGGCAATCATTCGAGGGTGATCGTGTGCTGCCCTGCGCCGATGCCATCGAGGATGGCGTAACCGCCGACGAACCGCGCGTTGTAGGCGGTCGGCTCGGCGCCGGCGCGGCTCAGGACCACTCGGCCGTCTACGCGCACCTTCGCTGTCACGCTGTCCACCGGCACCGCGACCTGGCCGCTGGTGCCCGTGGGCGCCGTGATCCGCAGGGTGAACGACGGTGCGCCGCGCTTCTCACCGACCTGCCAGCGCACGGTGAGCGGACCGTACGGGGTGGACAGCTGGCCGCGCGCCCAGGTCACGGTGCCCGGGTGGGGCCGTACGGTCCAGGTCGAGAATCCCGGTCCGGTGGGGGCCGCGCCGAGCAACTCGTTGGTGAGCGCGGGCAGCACCCCGGTCGACCAGCCGTGCGCCATGCTGGTGAAACCGCCCTCGTAGGGCGTGCCGCCCGGCCCGATGCCTTCCCAGGCGGTGATACCCGGGTCGTGCGTGTACATCCAGCCATAGGTGCGCTTGATCTGGTCGATCGCCGAGTCAGCCTCGCCCGCTTCGAAGCGCGCGACCACCTCGGGATAGGAGGTGAACGCATAGACCCGCTGCGCGGCGCCTGAGACTCCGTCAAGCGTGTCGTTGTCCATGAACGCGTTGCCGTAGGGCAGCTTCGTCGTGGCGTCCAGATGGGCGAGCGCAGAGGCGGCGCGGGCGGAGTCGGCGATGCCCGCCGTGATGGCGATCGCGTTGCCGTCCTGGGCGTGGCGCACCGCTCCGTCGGCCGAGTCGAGGTAGGCGCCCGCGGCGGCGTCCCACAGCAGCGTATTGATCGCCGCGGCAACCGTGGCCGCACGCCGCGTCCAGCGGTCCGCGTCGCCGGAGTGACCGAGCAGCCGTGCAACGTTCGCGGCGTCGTTCAGCGCCTGTACATAGTTGGCGTTGTAGTACGTGATCTCACCGCTGCGCGGCAGGAAGGCATAGTCGCCATAGCCACCGGTGCCGTTGAGCCCCTTGCTCAGCAGCCCGTTGCCGTCGGTGACGCTCGGATACCAGCTGTCGAGCACGGCGAGCAGGTTCGCGTAGTAGTCGGCCGCGTAGCTCACGTCGCCGGTGTACAGCACGTAGTCCCAACTCGCCGTCACCCACCACAGCGGATAGTCGAACAGCGGCAGGGTGTACCCGCCGATCGAGGCCGGTGGGATCCAGCCGTCGGAGCGCTGATGGTTCGCCAGGTCGGCGAGCACGTTGCGGGCGGCGGCCGCCGCGTCCGGATGGGTGAGATAGAGGGTGCGGCCCGAGACCGCGATGTCGCCGACGTACGGGTCGCGGTCGCGCTTGGCGCCGTCCTGCAGGACGAGTTCGCCCTCGAGCGTCGGGGTCGCCGCGCCGCGCGGGTCGCAGTCGGTGGCCCGGAACGTGTCGGTGATCAACTCATTGGTGTAGGCGGCGGCGTACCAGCAGCGGTTGAGGTCGTCGTCCGAGCACAGGAACCAGCCGCCGTAGCTGTCGGGTGTGCCGAGATAGGCGGTGAAGTCCAGTGACACCGCGTCGATGGCGACTTGCCCGTACGGCAGTGCGGCGGGCGCGTCGGAGGGCAGCGCGTCCAGGGTGATCTTCAGATAGCGGAAGCCGTGCAGTCCCTCGGCATACACCTGGCTTCCGGACTGATAACCCTTGACGTCGGTCCAGTCGGCGCCGTCAGCGGGCACCGCGAACTGATCGGTACCGGGGCCGCCGCCGGACTCGTCGGCGCGGGCGAAGTCGGAGCGGTCGGTGAGGTACTGGGTCGTCTCGGAGAACGCCAGGCGCACGCCCGGCTTGTTGGCGGACGCCCAGGCGAACCTCACCCTCGGGTAGCCGACGACGACCTTGCCGAAGTCGAGCGTGACGCTCGGCGGGACGATCGGCTCGACCAGGCCCGGCCACAGCTCGTTGACCCGGGTGAACTGCCCTTGCGGGGTGGCCTGGTCGAGGGTCACGGTCAGGCGGACCTGCGTGGTGGTCACGGGCGAGGCGAACGGGACGGGCACCTGCACCGCACTGTTGCCGGTGACCGTCGCGCCGAGCTGCCAGGACGCACCGTCCCAGGTCTCCACGGTGAAGTCGACGGGCACTCCGTCAGAGTTCGACAGCAGGGTGACGCCCGGCAGCGTCACGGCGCTCGGCGAGGTGATCGTCAGGACGGCGGGATACGTGTTCGGATCGGCATCGTTCCAGAAGGTGGTGGGATTCCCGTCGATCGCATTGGACGGGTCGTAGGTGGTGTACGTGCCGTTGTCGCCGTTGTTCGGCGCGTGAAATGACGAGGCGGCGGCCGTAGTTCCAGTGGGCCACGACGGCGGGGTCGGCGGCTCGGGGCGGGTCAGCACCGTGACAGCGCCGCCCCGCGCGAGCAGCGCCTCGGGATTCGTCACGTCGCCAGCGAATCCGAGTACCTTGACCGGTGAAACGTTACGACTCCTCGGTGCGTACACATAGTGTCGCCAGTCGTCGGTCGGGCCTAGGGCGCCGCCTGCTGCGGCCGCATCGGCGCCGACGGGTCCGCTGCTGCTGGCGGCATCGGCTCGGCCCGCACTGGTAAGGGCGAATCCGGGCGTTGCGAGCGCAGCCAGGCCGAGGCTCGTCTTGATCACGGTTCGTCGTCGCGGTCCGTGACCGATCGGCTCCGTCATTGGGCCTCCCAGAAATTGAAACGATTCATAACCCGCGTCTGGGATATTACAAGGAGATGAACCTCTCAGCTAGCCCCGGTGCGGGCTACCGGCAGGAGGGCTCGAATCGGCGCAGCGGCTGGGTGCGCGCGACCAGGGCGCGCAGGTCTGCCAAGTCGCCGCTCACCGCTGCGGCCGCGCGCGCCTGGATCAGCAGGTTGCCGATCGCGGCGGCCTCGACCGGCCCTGCGATCACCGGCGCGCCGACGGCGTCGGCAGTCAGCTGGCATAGCAGTGTGTTGCGAGAACCGCCGCCGACGATGTGCACGGCGGCGATGCGCTTGCCGGTCAATTCGGACGCCTCGGCCAGCGCCCTGCGATAAGCCTCGGCGAGCGAGTCGAGGATGCAGCGCACCATCTCGGGGTGGTCGCGGGGCACCGGTGTCCCCGAGTCGCGGCACATGGCCGCGATGCGTTCGGGCATGGCGCCGGCAGCGAGGAAGACCGGGTCCGTCGCGTCGATCAGGCTGCGTCGGCCCGGTACGTGCGCGGCGGCGTCGAGCAACGCGGGCAGATCAGCCTCGCGGCCCCAGTCGCGCAGGCACTCCTGCAGCAGCCACAGGCCCATGACATTGCGCAGGTAGCGCACCGTGCCGTCGACGCCCAGCTCGTTGGTGAAGTTCGCGGCGCGCGATTTCTCGGTGCGCACCGGGGCGTCCACCTCGACGCCCACGAGTGACCAGGTGCCGGACGAGACATACCCGAAGTTCTCGTCGGCGGCGGGGACGGCGGCGACGGCCGACGCGGTGTCGTGCGAGCCCACCGTGTAGACCGGGGCCCGGAAGTCGGCGGCGAAGCCCGCGGGTTCTCCCGGGCCGCGCAGCGGCGCGAACAACGCGGGATCGAGGTCGAGCGCGTCGAAGACCTCCCGCGACCACGACCCCGTGCCCGGGTCGAGCAGGCCGGTGGTGGACGCGTTGGTGATCTCGGTCCCTGCGACGCCGGTCAGCCGCCAGGACAACAGATCCGGGATCATCAGGATGCGTGCGGCCGCCTTCAGATCTGTGCTGTCGCGTGCCGCGTAGAGTTGGTGGATCGTGTTGAACGGCTGGTTCTGAATCCCGGTGATCCGGTAGAGGCGCTGCGCGCTGATGCGCCCGAAGACCTGCTCGGGGACATCCACGGTGCGCTGATCGCGGTAGTGGATCGGGTCGTCGAGCAGGCGGTCGTCCGCGTCGAGCAGGCCGTAGTCCACCGCCCAGCTGTCGACCCCGATCCCCGCCACCCGGCCGCCCGCCCGCAGTCCCTCGCGCGTCTCGCGTTCGAGCGTGCTGAAATCCCAGCGCAGCGCGCCCCGAGTAGTCAGCGGCCGGTTGGGGAAGCGGTGAATCTCGGTCAGCTCGAGCCGGCCGGGTCCCACGACGCCGCGGATCACCCGTCCGCTGGACGCGCCGAGGTCGACCGCGGCGAACGCCTTCGTGCTCTGACTCATCGCAGGAACGCGGCCGCGACGCCGGCGTCGACGGGGACGTGCAGGCCGGTGGTGTGGCTCAGGTCGCCGCCGGTGAGCGCGAACACCGCATTGGCCACGTGCTCGGGCAGCACTTCGCGCTTGAGCAGGGTGCGCTGGGCGTAGAACTCGCCGAGCTTCTCCTCGGGCACGCCGTAGACGGCGGCGCGTTGGGCGCCCCAGCCCCCAGCAAAGATCCCGGAGCCGCGCACGACGCCGTCGGGGTTGACGCCGTTGACGCGGATGCCGTGTTCGCCGAGTTCGGCGGCCAGAAGGCGGACCTGGTGCGCTTGATCGGCCTTGGCGGCGGAGTACGCGATGTTGTTCGGACCCGCGAACACTGCGTTTTTGGACGCGACGTAGACGATGTCACCGCCGAGTCCCTGCTCGATCATGGCGCGGGCGCCCTCACGGGAGACGAGAAACGAGCCGCGCGCCATGATCTCGTGCTGTACGTCCCAGTCGTGGGC
The DNA here is from genome assembly GCF_035938995.1 of Actinocrinis sp. Lineage (GTDB taxonomy): Bacteria > Actinomycetota > Actinomycetes > Streptomycetales > Catenulisporaceae > DASZGI01. Next base: position 21,655 of record NZ_DASZGI010000145.1, on the reverse strand, counting down.
AGTGGTCTCCAGCAATGGTTTGGAGATGGAGATCCCGGCGTTGTTCACGATCAGATCGACGCCGCCGAAGGCGAGGACGGCAGCGCGCAGCGCATCGGCGATCTGCCGTTCGTCGGTGACGTCCACGGTGACGGCGACCGCTTTGTCCCGGCCGCCCAGTTCCTCGGCGACGGCGGCCCCGCTCTCGGCGTTCAGATCCGCGACCACCACGCAGGCGCCTTCGGCGGCCAGCCGGTATGCGATCGCCTTGCCGATGCCGCTGCCCGCGCCGGTCACGAACGCGATACGGCCGGCCAGCGGCTCGGGCTTGGGCATCCGGGCGAGCTTGGCCTCCTCCAGCGCCCAGTACTCGATCCGGAACCTCTCCGACTCGGGGATCGGGGCGTAGGAGGACACTGATTCGGCGCCGCGCATCACGTTGATCGCGTTGACGTAGAACTCGCCGGCCACGCGCGCGGTCTGCTCGTCGCGTCCGAAGGAGAACATCCCGACGCCGGGCACCAGCACGATCGCCGGGTCCGCGCCGCGCATCGGCGGGGAGTCGGCGGTCGCGTGGCGGGCGTAGTAGGACGCGTATTCCGCGCGGTAGGCGTCGTGCAGTTCGCGCAGCCGGGCGACGACCTGCTCCAGCGGAGCCGAGGCGGGCAGATCGAGCACGAGCGGGCGGACCTTGGTGCGCAGGAAATGGTCCGGGCACGAGGTGCCCAGCGCGGCCAGACGCGGGTGCTCGGCGTGCGCGAGGAAGTCGAGGACTACCTCACCGTTGGTGAAGTGGCCGACCTGCCGCTGATCGGTTGAAGCAAGACCTCTGATGATCGGGGCGAGCGCGGCCGCGCGTTCCCGGCGCTCGGCTTCGGGCAGCGCGCCATAGCCGTCGAGCACCGGACCGAACGGCTCGGGCCTGCCGCGCGCGTCGAGGTATTCCTGCGCGGCGCGGATGATGCCCAGCGAGTTCGCCTCGCACTCGGCACTGGTCGCGCCCCATGCCGTGATGCCGTGGCCGCCGAGAACGCAGCCGACCGCCCGCGGATTCGCGGCCTTGATCGCGGCGATGTCCAGGCCGAGCTGGAAGCCGGGACGCCGCCACGGCACCCAGACCACCCGGTCGCCGAAACAATCCTTGGTCAGCGCTTCGCCGTCGGCCGCGGTCGCCAGCGCGATCCCGGAGTCGGGGTGCAGGTGGTCGACGTGCGCGGCGTCCACCAGCGCGTGCATCGCGGTGTCGATCGAGGGGGCCGCGCCTCCTTTGCCGTGCAGGCAGAAGTCGAATGCGGCGACCATCTCGTCCTCGTGCTCGACCCCGGTGTAGACGTCCCGCATGGCGCGCACCCGGTCCAGGCGCAGCACGGCGAGGCCGGCCTCGCTGAGCGTGCCCAGATGCCCGCCGGACCCTTTGACCCACAGCAGTTCCGCCTCCCGGCCGGTCGCCGGGTCGAGCCCGGCCCCCTTCGCCGAGGTGTTGCCGCCCGCGTAGTTGGTGCTGCGCGGATCGGAGCCCAGGCGGTTGGAGCGCTCGAGCAGCTCTCTGACGGTGTCCGATATCTCAGCGTCCGCCGTCCCAGCGTCCGATATCTCCACAGCCCGGCTCACGCTCCCCAGCTGGCCTGGACGCCGCCGACGCGCTGCGCGACGATGCGCTCGCGCCAGCCCGAGGTGCGATACGCGGCCATCGGGTCCGGATCAAGGCCCTGTTCCTCACGCAGTTCGGCCAGCAGTGGGCGCACGTCGGTGTTGTAGGCGTCCATGAGAACCGCGTGCGCGCCGAGCACGTCGCCCTCGTTCTGCGCAGCGCGCAGCGCCTCGGCGTCCACGAGCAGCGCCTTGGCCGCGGCCTCCTGCACGTTCATCACCGAGCGGATCACCGCGGGGATCTTCTCCTCGATGTTGTGGCACTGATCCAGCATGAAGGCGACGCCCGCCTCCGGTTCCAGCCCGCCGCCGCCCACCACCTCGTGCACGATCCGGAACAGCTGGAACGGGTCGGCCGCGCCCGCCATCAGATCGTCGTCCGCGTAGAAGCGGGAGTTCAGGTCGAAAGCGCCCAGCTTCCGCTCGCGCAGCAGGAACGCGACGATGAACTCGATGTTCGTCCCGGGAGCATGATGCCCGGTGTCCACCACCACCTTCGCCTTCTCGCCCAGCTTCATCGTGTGCGCATAGGCGGTTCCCCAGTCGGGCACGTCCGTGTGGTAGAAGGCCGGCTCGAACAGCTTGTACTCCAGCACCATGCGCTGCCCGTCGCCCAAGCGCTCGTAGACCGCGGCCAGAGCTTCGGCGAGCCGGTCCTGGCGCGCGGCGATGTCGTCCTGCCCGGGATAGTTCGTGCCGTCGGCGAACCAGAGCTTGAGCGCGGTCGAGCCGGTGGCGTCCATCACGTCCACGCAGTCCAGCAGGTGTTGCAGAGCCTTGCGGCGCACCACCGCGTCCGGGTGGCAGATCGAGCCGAGCTTGTAGTCCTCGTCCTGGAAGGTGTTCGCGTTGATCATCCCGATGCGCAGGCCCAGCGAGGACGCGTGTTCGGACAGCTTTCCGAAGTCGTCCACGCGGTCCCACGGGATGTGCAGCGACACGCTCGGCGCGGCCCCGGTGAAGCGGTGCACCTGTGCCGCGTCCGCGAGTTTCTCGAACGGGTCGCGCGGCACCCCCGGCTGCGGAAAGACCCGGAACCGGGTGCCCGAATTGCCGAAAGCCCACGACGGCAGCTCGATCCGGAGCGTCGCGAGCCGCGCCTTGACCGTGGACCGGTAGCCCATCGCCGTCACCCTGCCCGTCACCGTGAGGCACCCCCGCGGATCGCGTATGAATCGTTTCAGATCGGCAACCTAGATCCAATGCCGGGCGCTGTCAAGGCCATCCGGGCCGACCGGAGGCCACCCGCCAGTTGGACCCTTTCAAAGGTAGGTCCCGGGGACGCGGAGCGCCTACGATGTGAGCGGACGCGGTCGGCCGGGAGCGGGCCGCATCGACCGGGCGTCGCGGTGGGATCGGGTGAGGAGCTGGCTTGGCGCGCATCGTGGGCATCAAGGACGTGGCGCGGCAGGCGGGCGTGTCGGTCGGCACGGTCTCGAACGTGATCAACCGGCCGGACCTGGTTTCCGAACAGACGCGCGAGCGGGTGCAGGCGGCGATCGACCTGCTCGGCTTCGTGCGCAGCGAGTCGGCCCGGCAGCTGCGGGCGGGGCGCAGCCGGATCGTGGCGATGCTCGTGCTGGACATGACCAACCCGTTCTTCGTCCAGGTGGCGCGCGGCGCCGAGCGCGAAGCGCGGGCCGCCGGGCTCGGCGTGACGTTGTGCAACAGTGCCGAGGATCCGAGTGAAGAGGCCGAGTACCTGTCCTTGTTCGCCGAGCAGCGGGTGCGCGGGGTGCTGATCACCCCGGCCGACCCGACCGGGGCCAACCTCGCCGCTTTCCGCCGCCGCGGCATCCCGTTCGTGCTGGTGGACCGGTCCGCGCCGGTGGGGGAGTGCTGCTCGGTATCCGTCGACGACGTGACCGGCGGACGCCTGGCCGCCGACCACCTGCTGGACCAGGGCCACGTCGCGATCACCTACGTCAGCGGTCCGATGCATCTGGCGCAGTGTCGGGACCGGCGCACCGGAGCGCTCGCCGCGCTCACCGCCCGCGGCCTGCCTGAGGACGCGCTCACCCATATCGAGACCCCGCGTCTGGACGTGGCCGCCGGCCGCGACGCCGGGGCGCGCCTGCTGGGCCTCTCACGTCGGCCGACCGCCGTGTTCTGCGCCAACGACCTGCTCGCCTTCGGCGTGCTTCAAGCCCTGCACGCCGCGCGGATCGCCGTACCCGACGCGGTCGCGCTCGTCGGCTACGACGACATCGAGTTCGCCGCGGCCGCCGCGGTGCCGCTCACCTCCGTACGCCAGCCCGCTCTCGAGTTGGGGCGCACGGCCGCGACGCTGTTGCTGGACGAGACCGGCGACGACGGGGACATGCACGTCCATCAGCGCGTCGTGCTCCAGCCTGAGCTGGTCGCCCGCGAGTCCACGGGGCATCCATCCCGGCCGTGAACAGCTTGGAACGCGCCGCTCCCGCGCTCGCCGGATGCGCGGCTTGCCCGCGATTTCCTTTCCGATTGCGGCCGCACACCAGTCGCAATCGCCGGTGCGCTGATGGTCTTCGAACTGCGCGGTGAGGTGGCGGACTCCGCATCGCGGTGAGGACATAATCGTGCCCTGATTTCGGAGCCGGCGGGTGGTCTCCCGGCCATCCCTCAGTCCGCGGCATCGGCGCCATCCCTTGACGGACGAGTGACAGCGGTTTTACGGTGCTCGCACGCAATATGAAACGTTTAAAGGCCGAACTCGGCGTGCGGCTGTGGCGCACGGCTCCCTGGAGGTCGACAGTGAACGATTCAACCGAGGTCGCAGCGGGCCCGTCGCCACCCGTCGGCGCGGCGGCCATCCTCGCGCTCGACGCGGTGAGCGTCTCGTTCGGCGCGGTGCAGGCTCTGCGTTCGGTATCGCTGGACCTCGCACCGGGCAGCGTGCACGCTCTCGCCGGCGAGAACGGCGCGGGGAAATCCACCCTGGTGAAGGTACTCGCGGGCGCGTTGCGCCCGGACCGGGGCCGCGTGCTGGTCTACGGCGAGCCGACCGTCTTCCGCGGACCGGCCGACGCGCGCGCCGCCGGAATCGCGGTGATCTATCAAGAACCGACCGTCTTCCCGCACCTGTCGATCGCCGAGAACATCTACATGGGCCGTCAGCCGCGCGCCACGCTCGGGCGGATCGACCGGGCGAAGATGCGCCGGTGGACCGAGGATCTGTTCGCCCGCCTCGGCGTCGCACTCGACCCGGACCAACCCGCCCGCGGCCTGTCCATCGCGGACCAGCAGATGGTGGAGATCGCCAAAGCGCTCTCCTTCGACGCCAGGGTCCTGATCATGGACGAGCCGACCGCCGCGCTCACCCCGGCCGAGGTCGAGCGGCTCTTCGCGGTCACCCGCGCACTCAAGGCGCAGGGCGCCGCGATCCTCTTCATCTCGCACCGCCTGGAGGAGATATTCGACCTCTGCGACACGGTCACCACGCTGCGCGACGGCGGCTGGATCGCCACCGAGCCGGTGGCCGGGCTCGGCGCGGACGACCTGGTGCGCCGCATGGTCGGCCGGGATCTGGGCTCGCTCTACCCCGAACAGCACGCGCGGATCGGCGAGGTCGCCCTCGACGTGCGCCGGCTCACCCGCGAGGGCGTGTTCACCGATGTCTCGTTCCAGGTGCGCCGCGGCGAGATCGTCGTGCTCGCCGGGCTGGTCGGCGCCGGACGCACCGATGTCGCCCGCGCCGTGTTCGGGGTCGACCGCTGGGATGCGGGCAGCGTGCGGATCGACGGCCGCGCGCTGCGGCCGGGATCGCCCTCCGCGGCGATGGCGGCCGGGATCGCGCTGGTACCCGAGGACCGGCGCGCGCAGGGACTGGTGATGATCCACTCCATCGAGCGCAACAGCACCCTGACCGGAATTCGGTCCCTGACGCGCGGCGGACTGGTCAGTCGCGCCGCCGAACGCGCCCGGGCCACCGACTGGGCCGCGCGGCTGGAACTGAAGTACGGACGGCTGACCGACGCCGTCGCCACTCTCTCCGGCGGCAACCAGCAGAAGGTCGTCCTCGGCAAATGGCTGTCCACAGCGCCGAAGGTGCTGATCGTGGACGAGCCGACCCGCGGGATCGACGTCGGCACCAAGGTCCAGGTGCACCGGCTGCTCTCGCGGTTGGCCGCCGACGGCGTCGCGGTGCTCATGATCTCCTCCGACCTGCCCGAGGTGCTCGGCATGGCCGACCGGATCCTGGTGATGCACGAGGGGCGCCTCGCGGCCGAACTGCCGCGCGAGGGCGCCACCGAGGAGGCTGTGCTGGCGGCGGCCACCGGTGCCCGGATCCGCACGGAGCGGAATCAACGCCCTGCGGAGGACGCCCGGTGAGTTCGACGACGTCGACGACGCTCGCCCCGCCCGAGGGTGCGGCCTCCGCACCGGACACCGCCCCGCGCCGCCTGGCCGCCCTCATCGCCCGCGCCCGCCAGGCCGCGATCCTCGCCGTCCTGATCCTGCTGCTCTCGGCCGCCGAGCTCGACGACCACCGCTTCCTGAGCAGCCAGGGAATCAAGGACCTGCTGCTCGACGCGGCGATCCTGATGCTGGCCGCGGTCGGCCAGGCGGCGGTGGTCATCACCCGCAACGTGGACCTGTCCGTCGGCTCGGTGCTCGGCATCAGCGCCTTCGCCGCCGGAGATCTGCTGGCCGGCGGCGCGGACCCGGCCTGGGCGGTGGCCGCCGCGATCCTGCTGGGCGCGGGCTTCGGCCTGGTCAACGGGCTGCTGGTCGGCTTCGGCCAAGTGCCTGCGCTGGTGGTCACGCTCGGCATGCTCTACGTCGTGCGCGGCATCGACTCGATCTGGGTCGGCCCGCGCGAGATCACCTCGCAGCGGCTACCGCCCGGCTACACCGATTTCGGACACGGTGGCCTCGGCCCCGTCCCATACCTGGCGCTGATCGCCGTCGCCGCGACCATCGCGGTCGGCTACTACTTGGCCCACTACCGCTCGGGACGGGAGTTCTACGCGATCGGCTCGAACGCGCATGCCGCACGCTTGGCCGGAATCGGGGTGCGCAAGCGGATCGTCGCCGCGTACGTCTTGGCCGGGTCGCTGGCCGGTCTGGCCGGCGCGCTCTACGTGGCCAGATTCGCCTACGTCGACGCGACCACGGGCACCGGCTACGAATTGACCGTGGTCAGCGCGGTCGTCGTCGGCGGCGTCGCGATGACCGGGGGCGTCGGCACCGTCTACGGCGCGGCTCTCGGCGCGCTCCTGCTGACCTCGATCAACAGCGTGCTGCCGGCCCTGAACGTCAGCTCGGTCTGGGAGGAGGCGATCGACGGCTTCCTCCTGCTGCTCGCCATCGCCGCAGACCGGATCGTAGCCGGGCGCGTCAACACCGCACTGCGCAAGAGGAGCGCACGCCATGGCTGAACCCCTCCGCGCGGCGACACCGCTGCGCGGGCGCGTCTTGCGTCCGCGCTGGGACGTGGCCGTCGCCGTGTTCCTGGCCCTGCTGGTGGCTTACGGTCTGGGGACCGAGAAGACCTTCGGCAACACGCTGAACATCTCCTTCCTGCTCGGCAACACGACCACCATCGCGATCGTCGCCTTGCCGATGACGCTGCTGGTCGCGGCCGGGGAGGTGGACCTGTCCGTCGGGTCGATGGCGGGGTTGTCCGGAGCGGTGATGGGCGCGCTGTGGAACGCGAACTGGCCGATCCAGGCGATCATCCCGTTCTGCCTCGCCGTCGGCCTGGCCGGAGGCCTGCTCAACGGCCTGCTGGTCACCCGGCTCGGCCTGCCCTCGCTCGCCGTCACCATCGGCACCCTGACGCTGTTCCGCGGCGTCGCGCAGATCGTGCTCGGCGCCGACGCGGTCTCCGACTTCCCGCAGAGCTACCTGGACTTCGGCACCGGCCGCATCGGCGGCAGCGCCATCCCGTACATCTTCGTGCTCTACCTTGTCCTGCTTGCGATCGCGGCCATCGTCCTGCACGCCACGCCGTTCGGCCGCCGGCTCTTCGCCACGGGCGCGAACCCCGAGGCGGCGTTCTTCGCCGGAGTGCGGGTCAAGCGCACCAAACTGATCATGTTCGCGGCCACGGGGCTGGTCTCCGGCGGCGCCGGGGTGATCTGGGCCCTGCACTACACCAGCGCCCGCTACGACAACGCCACCGGTCTGGAACTGTCCGTCATCGCCGCGGTGCTGCTCGGCGGCGTCGACTTCGACGGCGGGCGCGGCACGCTCGGCGGGGCGGTCGCCGGGGTGTTCCTGCTCGGCACCGTGCAGAACCTGCTCAGCCTGAAGAACGTGTCCGCCGACTCGCAGACCATCGTCACCGGTCTGCTGCTGATCGCGTCCGTGCTCGGCCCCCGCGTCGGCCGCCAGGCCGCGGAGTCCTACCGCCGATGGCGCGTCCGACCGCAGGCCGAGACCGCCCCCGATCCGGCCAGCTCCTCCTGAACCAACGCACCCGCTCACATCCACGCTGTCCAAATCGACACAGCACCGCTGTTCTCAACGACGAGAGGTACCGCCATGTCCGTATCCACCCGCTTGACGGCGGCCGCGGCGGGCGCCGCGATCGCGGCACTACTGCTGTCCGCCTGTAGCGGTACGACCAAGAGCAGTACTACGGCCGGCAGCACCGCGGCGGCCTCAGGCGCGGCGGCCAACCCGAACGCGGCGACCAAGACCGGCCTGAGCGTCGCCTACCTGCCCAAACAGGTCAACAATCCGTACTTCACCATTTCCGACACCGGCGGTCAGAAGGTCCTGCAAGCCCTCGGCGAGTCGTACAAGGAGGTCGGCACCTCCAGCGCCACTGACACCGCCGGCCAGGCCAACTATGTCAATACCCTCATCCAACAGCAGGTCAACGCGATCGTGGTCTCGGCGCAGGACCAGAACGCGTTGTGCACCAACCTCAAGCAGGCGATGAAGGACGGCATCGGGGTGGTCACCTACGATTCCGACACCTCCGCCGCCTGCCGGAACCTGTTCGTCAGCCAGGCCAGCTCGGAGGCGATCGGCCGCACCGAAGTGGACCTTCTCGCCCAGGAGATCGGCGGCTCGGGCCAGATCGCGATCCTGTCGGCGGCGCAGACCGCGACCAATCAGAACGCCTGGATCGGCTACATGCAGGATGAGCTCAAGACGAAGTACCCGAACATCCAGATGGTCAAGATCGCGTACGGCAACGACGATGCGCAGACCTCGTACCAGCAGACTCAGGGACTGCTCCAGTCGTACCCGAACCTCAAGGGCATCATCTCGCCCACCACAGTCGGCATCCTCGCGGCCGCGCAGTACTTGGACGGCTCGTCCTACAAGGGCAAGGTCATGCTGATGGGGCTCGGCACGCCCAACACGCTGCGCAAGTACGTCAAGGACGGCACCATCACCGCCTTCGAACTGTGGGACCCGGCCAAGCTCGGCGCCCTGGCCGCATACGCCGCGGTCGCTCTCCAATCCGGCCAGATCACCGGCGCACCGGACCAGACCTTCAAGGCCGGCGACATGGGCAGTTACACCGTAGGCGCGGACGGCGTGGTCACCCTCGGCAACCCGACCGTGTTCAACGCCGCGAACATCGACCAGTACAACTTCTGATCTTCTGACCCTGATCTGCCACTGAACGGCGTTGTGGCCGGGCACCGCGAGACCCCCGGCCACAACGCCACGGGATCGTCGACTTCATTCTGCATTCCGGCCAGTTCGCCACCGCCTACGACGAGCACGACGCCAAGCCCCACCGCTGGACCTACGACGGCACCCCGCTCAAAGCGGCATGAACCCCCGAAAGATCGATGCGGTGCTGCACTAGGCAGACCCTTGTTCCGCAACTCTTGACGATTGCCCGTTCGGGGAACACGACGACAGCCTTGCCGCGCAAGTGCCGCTGGGGGAAGTCGATGACGGCCCGTCGCACGTCCTCGAACGCGTACTCGACGGCGATCGGCACCTGCAGTCGCCCGGCGGCGGCCTGCGCGGCGAACCCTTCGAGTCGGCCCTCTGGCAGGGTGACACCGGTGTAGACGCCGACGACACCATGGTCGAACAACGCCGGGCCGCCCCTGGGCGACACCACGAGGCCGCCGGTGCGCACGGCCGCAGCCGAGCGTGCGAGGTCGAATCCGGCCAGGGCCAGGTCGATCACGGCGTCGACACCGCCGGGCACCAGCCGGTGCGCCTCTGCCGCCGTGTCGGCCTCCCGGTAGTCGATGACCTCGTGCGCGCCGAGGCCGCGCAGGTATTCCTCGTCCTCGGCCCGGCCGGCCGCCAGGACCCGCAGCTCGGCCTGGTTGGCCAGCTGCACCGCGAACGACCCGATGCCGCCCGCCGCACCGACAATCAGGACGCTGCCACCCGGCTTCACCTCGGCGGCGTCCAGCAGCGCCGCACCGGTCAGCGTCGCGGTCGGCAGCGCCGCGGCCCGGATCGCGTCCAGTCCCGCCGGGCGGTGTGCCGTGCCCTGCCCGTCGCCGACGACCGCGAACTCAGCGAAGGCGCCGGACGGGGTGCCATTCCAGGCCAGGACCGCGTCGCCGGCTCTGAATCGGGTGACGCCCTCGCCGACCGCCTCGACGACGCCGCTGATGTCGACCCCGGGGATGAACGGATGCGCGACCGGCAGCGCGTCCCGCATCACGCCGGTGATCAGCACCGTGTCCGCCGGGTTCAGCGCGGCGGCCTGGGTACGGACCAGGATCTGTCCGCGACCGGGGACCGGAACCGGCATGTCCTCGACCGCCAGGTCCGTCAACGACCTGTAGTCGCGGGCAACAAGCGCCTTCATGAGTTGAGATCCTCCGTCCGCGGGGCTGCCCCATCGGGATGCCGCCGAGTACCAAGCTTCCCGCTGACGCCGGACGGCGCATCGGCGAGGATCGCCTAGATTTCGCCGGTGCCCCGGATTAGGCGATCCGGATCGCGCACACAGACCTTTGACCTGGCGGCAGCGCTGCTAGCATCCCGGCCATGGGTAAGCCGAACTGGTTCGACGAGCGGGAAGCGCTCGTCTGGCAGAAATACCGCACGTTGATGCGCGAGCTTCAGGGTGTCCAGGACCGGCAGCTGGCCCGCGCCTCCGGGCTCTCAGGAGCCGAATACGCTCTGCTCGTCCCGCTTTCCGAAACGCCCGACGGCGTGCTGCGGGCACGGGATCTCGGCGCCGACGTCGGCTGGGACCGCAGCCGGGTCTCCCATCAGGTCCGGCGCATGGAGCGGCGCGGGCTGGTGGCCCGGGAACCCTGCGAGGACGACGCGCGCGGGTCGATGGTGCGACTCACCAAAACCGGCCGGGCGGCGATCGTGGCCGCGGCGCCGCGCCACGTCGACACCGTCCGCAAGTACTTCTTCAGCCCGCTGAGCCGGGACGAGATGGAGACGCTGGGCGGCTTCTTCGACCGGATGCTGCACGCCCTGACCCAGGAGTGACGGAGAGGATCGTCACCGCGCGAGCGGCACGTCGCGCAGTTGCCGGCGCGAGGTGATTCCGAGCTTCTTGAAGATGCTGCGCAGATGCGCGTCGATCGTCCGCGGGCTCAGGAACAGCTGGGCTCCCACTTCCTTCGACGTCGCGCCGGTGGCGACCAGCCGGGCGATCTGGAACTCCTGGATGGTGAGGGCGGCCGCGGCTCCGGTGGAGATCCGGCTGCTGACATGCTCGCCCAGCGCGTCGAGTTCCCGGGCCGCGCGCGCGGCGAACCCGGCGGCGCCGATCTGGGTGAGCATGTCGAAGGCCTCCCGGAGCTGGGTGCGGGCGGCCTGACGATGGCCGGCCCGCCGTAGCCACTCGCCGTGGAGAAGGCGGGTCCGCGCCGCGTGCACCCGCCCCTCGCTGCGGTCGAAGAAGTGGATCGCCTCCCGGTAGAGCTCGTCGGCCTCGGGGCCGACGGACATCAGGGCCCGGCAGTGAAGCCCCGCCGCCGCGGCCCAGTCGGTGGTACTGAGCGCGGTCCGCTCCACGAGCCGCTCGACGACCGGCACGGCGAGCTCCCGATGACCGGAGCGGACGGCCGCTTCCACGAACTCGGCTGGGACCGTCGAGCTGAAGCCCATCTCGTCGAGGTCGGCTGACGGCCGGCAGGCCTCCAGCGCATCCTCGTAGCGGCCGAGACTGTTGAGGACCACTGTCTGGGCATACTCGATCGCGGTGACGAGCCGGCCCTCGCCGCGCTCCACCGCGCCGCGCCGAAAAGTCTCGGCGCGCTCGATGGTCCGGGCCTCGCCGCGCCATGCCGCCAGAGACACGTCGACATAGTCCATGCCCGGCGCTCCGATCTCGGTGGCGATCGCGTACGCCTCGGCGATAAGTGAGGCGGCGTCGTCGAACTCCCCGGCGTGGAGATGGGCCAACGCCCGGTAACTCAGCGACACAGGAAGCGCCGCCACGGCGCCGGACGCACGCGACGAACCGACCTGATACTCGGCGAGCACGCGCAGCGCCGTGTTGTCCCACAGGTCCAGCGCCGCGCTGCACGCCAGCCACAACTCGCCCGGCGAGAACGCGTCGGCGTGCTGCTCCCCGAGCTCTTTGAGATAGAGGTCCACCACGTCCCGGAGCAGCGGCGCGGCTTCGAGGAAGCCGCCCCGGACCTGGGTGGTCAGACCGTCGAGCAGGACGTCGAGCGGCCGCGGCGGGTCCGGTGCCGGCAGCACCGCGCGAGCGGCATCGGCCGTCTCGAACAGCCGTGGGCCGTCGGCGAACCGTCCGACGAAGACCGCCGCGGCGAGGGTCTCCAGGAAGATCTCCCGGGCCGACGCCGCGTCCAGAGGCACGAAGAGCCGGGCCGCGGTCTGCAGCCGGGCCACCGCCGCGTCGTTGCGGCCCTGGTCGAACGCGATCCGGGCCCGCAGTGTCGTGCTGCGCGCACGGGAGAGGGCGTCCAACGGCCCGGCATCGGCGACGGCGAGGAGGTCCAGGGCGGCGTCGGCCGCCCCGGCGTCGCGCTTCGCCCCGGCGGCGGCCAGCGCCCGCTCGACCCGGCGCGCCGGGTCGGGCGTGAGCCGGGCCGCCGCTTCAAGGAACGCGGCTTGGGCAGCGATGCCACCGCGTGCCCAGGCGCGGCCGGCCGACAGTTCGAGTGCGTCGGCCACTTCGGCGTCCGGTCCGGCGACTGCTTGGGAATAGTGCCACGCCCGGCGGTCTGGTTCGTCGATGTCTGCCATGGCCTCGGCCAGCGCGCCGTGCGCGGCCCGGCGATCGGCGACGGAGGCGTCGCGGTAGACCGCCGACCGGACCAGCGGGTGCCGGAACCGCACCCACAGGCCGAACCTGATCAGCCCCGTGTCCTCGGCAGCCGCCGCCGCACCGGCGCCGACACCGAGGAGTTCGGCAGCTCGCCACAGGACGACCGCGTCCCCTGTCGTCTCCGCGGCGGCCACGAGCAACAGCAGACGGCTGTCCGGCGGGAGGTCGCGCAACCGCGACCGGAAACTCATCTCCACTTTCCCCGAGACGGCAGTCGCGCCGGGCTGGGCGAAGCCTCCAGCCAGGTCGGCGCTGCGCGGCAGTTCCAGGAGGGCCAGGGGGTTGCCGCGAGCTTCGGCGAGGATCCGGTCGCGGACCCGGCCGTCCAGGGGCGCTCGGATCCTGGATCTCAGGAGTCTGGCGGCATCCTGGTCCGGTAGGCCGCCGAGCCGCATCTCGGGAAGCCCCGCGAGCTCCCGGTTGCCTTCGGGTTCGCGCACCCCGAACAGGAACGCCACGTGCTCGTTCTGGACGCGCCGGGCGGTGAAGGCCAGCGTCTGGGCGGACGCCTGGTCCAGCCACTGCGCATCGTCGACGACGCACAGCAGCGGCCGCACCGCCGCAGCCTCTGAAAGCAGGCCGAGCACGGCCAGACCGACCCGGAAGCGATCCGGAATGCCCTCGCCACCCATCCCGAAGGCCACGCTCAGGGCATCGGACTGCGGCGCGGCGAGCTTCTTCAGCCCGTCCAAGACCGGTGAACAGAGCTGATGGAGCGCGGCGAAAGCCAGTTCCGTCTCGAACTCGATGCCGCTGATCCGCAGCGTCCTGATACGGTCGTCCGCTGAGGCCGACTCCAACAGGGCTGTCTTGCCGATGCCCGCCTCGCCGCGCAGCACGAGCGCGCCGCCCCGCCCCGATCGCAGATCGCCCAGGAGCCGGTCCAGCGCCTCGGACTCGCCGCGTCGGCCGATGAGCTCCGCACCCTCGCTCGCCGCCTGACGCGCTGGCATATGCTCCTGCTTCCCGGCCTGCTCACGCAGCATCGGTGATGCGCACTGGAAACATTTGCTTACGCATCAACAATACAGGTGATCGGTCGGTGACGTCATGTGAGCATTGAGGTTTTCTCTGCAGCGATCAGGCGATCATCTATTGCTCGAATCGGGTGAGGTCATCTGGCGGATAGGCCCTGCGGCGCTCGCGGGACAGGCCGAGCCGCCAACTCCCGCTGCTGTCAGGCGACGCCTCGTCCTACGGCCGACCGCACGTCGCACCAAACGACGGTGTGCGATTCCTCGCGGATGCATCCCCAGCGGTCGGCCAACAGCTGGACGATTTCCAGGCCTCGGTGTGATTCGGCCAGCGCCTCGTCCGTACCGGGAAGCGGTTGCAGCGGCTGGAGGCCGTCTTTGCCTTCGTCGCGGACCTCGATGCGCACCGCCGAGTCGAGGTCGCGCAAGATGACCTCGAACAATCCTCCCTGGCCGGATCGCGAGTGGCGGATCGCGTTCGTCGCGAGCTCACTCACGATGAGGACCACGTCGTCGAGTTCTGAGTACCCGAAGAGCTCGGTACTCACCGCCCGGCGCGCAACGGCGACTTGGTCCGCGGTGGCCGGGAAGCGCCCACGCCAGATGGCTGACGTACGCCTCGGCACCGACGTCGGGTGCGATCGTTCCGGACTCATCACGGCCATCGGAATCGACTCCTCAGTACGGCAGTCTGCGGCCCGAGGGCGTCCGCAGATCCAGGGGCGGAAGGGGGGTGGGGCGACGTGGCACGCGGATCCGGACTCGCCTCATGAGAGGACCTCATCTCTGTGGGGTGCCTGGGCCTTCGAGAGCCACTTCGACCCTCGTTGTCAGCGTGCGGCCCGATGGCAGCCGGAACATCCGTAAGGTGACCTATTTCTTGGGACGGCACCTTCCCAGGACACCGGCACCCCACGCCCCTGATCGACATCGCCGAGTGCCGAGCGCAAGAGACCGTACCCTCATTCTTCGAACCCCAGCCGACCGGACCAACGTTGATCCAGTGCACCTCCGGGAGCACCTCGCGACCCCCTCGGGTTCGGCTCCCGCGCACGCGTCGAAGACGGTGCAGTACGGGCAGCGGGGCGTCGTATCCGCCAGATGGCCTACATCGGTTGCAGCATCGGTTTGTCCAGCCGCCTGCGCCGCTCACTGTTCCTATGCCGCCTCACCGCATGGCTGCAGGTCAACCGGCCGAATGAGGTATAGCGGCCTTGACCGCCGCACCGGTCTGGAGGGGTCCGGCGCCGATTCGAACAAGCAGGAAACCTACGTCTACTCGCCGATGCCGTCGGAGCAGGACCCCGCGATCGTCATCAGGAGAGACCGGACGCCAGATATCTCGTCGGATGTGAGGCCGGCCGGCAGTCGAATGAGGGGCAGGGTGGAA
This sequence comes from Actinocrinis sp., assembly GCF_035938995.1. GTDB lineage: Bacteria > Actinomycetota > Actinomycetes > Streptomycetales > Catenulisporaceae > DASZGI01. The sequence continues at coordinate 6,477 of NZ_DASZGI010000145.1, read as the reverse complement.
GATATGGCTGGATCGGCATTGATCACGGCCCCTGGCCGTTCGGTGCGGCCGATGGCCGGGGCGCCGGTGTCGTCGCAGGTAAAGGTTCGCCCACAGGCTCCGGCGGAACGCCCGGGGTCCGAGCCGGCGACGGTCGGAATCGTGGTCAAGGAAGCACTCACCCGTGCGGGCATGCGGAGCATCCTGGATGCCGGCGCCGGCATGACGGTGATAGGGGACGCGTACGACGCGCACAGCATGATCGATCTCGTGCTGCGCTCGAGGCCCAACGTGCTGGTCGTCGACGTCTCGATCCCGGACTCGGACATGGTGTCCGCCGTCGCCATGCTGCGGCGGAAGATTCCGCAGACGCGTGTGGTCGCGCTCGCGGCCGTCGTGACCGACGAGTTGGTCTTCCGGGCGCTGAGCGCGGGGGTCACCGGCTTCCTGCTCAAGGACTGCGACCCGGCCGAGCTGGCGGGCAGCGTACGGGCGGCAGTGGCCGGTGACGCGGTGCTCACGCCGTGTGTGGCCCGACGCCTGATCAACAGGTTCGCCGGATTCGACGTGGAGCGGGCCAAGAAGTCTCGCGCGCTGGTCGACAGCCTGACCGAACGTGAGCGTGAGGTGTTGGCGCATCTGGCGGGCGGGCTGGCCAACCTGAAGATCGCCCGGGAGCTCTACATGAGCGAGGGCGCGGTCAAGGCCCATATCAGCCGGCTGTTGACCAAGATGGGCTGCTCCAATCGCGTCGAGGCCGCGATCGTGTTCCACCACGCCGCCTCGCCTCACTGACTCGAGCTGCGCCGCCATGCCCGCCCGACCCGAGCCCAGGGGGCTGATCATGAATTGAGCGGAAACCATCACGTCACCGATGACGAGCAAGTAGCACAGCTCACCGGGGACTTCTTCCAGGGCGACCCGGAGTTCGCCACCGAGCTCGCCCGCGTCGTGCTCTTTCTGTAGCCAGCACTCGTTCCCGCCTCATGATGGGAAGAACATCGGGTAAACGGCGAGCACACGGGGCTTATTGCCCGACGTCTCCGAGATGAAGGTGGCACGCCCGCTGGGCGGTCTCCATGCTCTGAGCGCCGATAAGGTCATCCGGACGGAGCGTCCGAGGAAAGTCGGGCCGAGCAGTCAGTCTCGGTAGCTGGCACCGGGACGTCCGGCTGCTCGGACGGTCACGGTGTATCAGGCCATTACCTTACTCGCTGTTCACTACCCGGTCCAACAGTGTTACTTTCAGGTGGACACCGTTACTTTGGGGTGGACACCGTCAGGTTGCCAAGCCAAGATCGAGGCCAACCCGGGTCCGGTGAGTCGAACATGGCTTGCAGGCCATCTGGAGTCGCATTGCGCCCACATCATCGACGACACCGAACCGCGGAGTTCGCGCTCGAAGTCTGCGAAGCCGTGAGGTTCTCCGGCTCGCACCAAGACGCGATCAGGGAGCGGACCGCCCGGGGAATGAGAACCGCCATCTATGCGGAGTGCACGTTCCCCGGTGGGATCTTCTGGGGCGTCGGAGTCGGAGATGAAGCCCGGTCGGCTGCGGCCGTCGCAGGGCAGGCGTGATGGCCGCTTTGGACGCGTGGCCCGTCGATCCCCCGAGCGTGTGGGTAGGACGGCAGCGAGAGCTCGAGATGTTGAATGCCGCTGTGGAGTCCGTCGCGGGCGGCAAGGGTTCGGTCGCATGGGTGGAGGGCGACCCGGGGATCGGAAAGTCCGTTCTCGCGGCGACCTGCGCGGAAGCAGTGCATGAGGCGGGCTGGAGTGTGTTCTGGGGGACGGCGGACAAATTGTCCGAACGGCTTCCGCTCGGCGCCATGCTCGATTGTCTTCGGATCCGGCATGACTCCTCCGATGAACGGTGCCGGGCGATCGCCGACTATCTCCGGCGTCAGGGATCCGGCTCCCTGGTCGTCAACGATGTCGTGCACACGGCCTCGGAGATGCTGCATGTGCTCGTAGACGAGCTTTGCGCGGAGTCTCCGGTGTTGATGGTGCTCGACGATCTGCACTGGGCGGACGAGGCGTCGCTGGCCGTGTGGCATCGGTTGACGCTCGAAGTCGCCCAGCTGCCGCTGCTGCTCCTCAGCACGAGTCACCGCAATTCGCGCCGGCCCGCGGTGCAGGAACTCCGCGGAGCCGTGGCCCGGCGCGGGGCCACGGTGATCCCGGTCGGGCCGCTGACCGGATCCGAGGTCGACACCCTGGTGATGAACATGATCGGAGCCGCCCCGCGAGAATCGATGACGCCACTGGTGGCCAGCGCGATGGGCAACCCGCTGTACCTGCGCGAGCTGATCAGAACTCTGAGCTCAGTGCATTTCGCGAACACCGCGGCGACGGGGGGCGGCCTGTCCGACCTGTCCGCCAAGATGCCGCCGTCACTCGTGGCCGCGCTGCGCGACCGGCTGAGCTTCATACCGCCGGCGACGATGGAGCTGTTGCGCGTCGCGGCACTGCTCGGCGGCGAGTTCACGGTCGGAGACTTGGCCGTACTCCTTCGCCGGTCGGCCTTCGAGATCGAAGGCGAGGTGCAGGACGCACTGGCCGCCGGGGTCATCACCGAGGTCAATTCGCAGTTGGCGTTTCGCCTCCCGCTGGTTCGCAACATCCTCTACAACAGCTCGTCCCATGCGATGCGTGCGGCGCTGCACCAGGACGCGGCGAAGGCCTTGGCCGACGCGAACGCGGAAGTGCTGGTGGTGGCGCAGCAGCTGTCGGCCTCCGGACGTGCCGGGGGAGCCTGGGCCCGGCGCTGGCTGCTCGCGGCGGCACCGCGCTTGTTGGCGCGGGCGCCGGAAGTGGGCCTGGAGCTCCTGCAAAGAGAGGTTGACGAGGCACAGGTGCACGATGGCGAGTGGGCATCGCTCACCGTGACTCTCGCGCGATCCCTGCTTGCAATGGGCCACAGCGTCGAAGGTGCACGGCGGGCGCGTCAAGCGCTCGTCGTGGCGACCGAGCCGGCGGCCCGAGCTGAGATCCACTGGCTGCTGGCGCGCTCGTTCTCCAGCGTGGGGCGCAACCACCAGGCTTTGGAGACGGTGGAACGCGCGCTTTCGGAGCCGGACGTGCCAGGCGTGTGGCGGGCGCGGCTATTGGCGTCGCTGGCGTTGTTCCAGCGAGCGGATACCGGTGACCTGGATGCCGCCGAGATCTCCGCGCGTCAGGCGCTGCGGGTCGGCGAGGACGTCGGAGACGCTTTCGGCATCGCGTACGCCCTGACGTCGCTGTGGATGATCAGTTCCGTTCGACGCGATCACGTCGCCGCGCTGGACTATGTCGACCGGGCGCTGGAGACGCTGGGCATGAGCGCCGACGACGCCGATCTGCGGACCTTCGTCCTCGACAGCCGGATTTTCACGATGCAGAACCTCGACCGCTGGCGCGATGCCGAAGCGACTCTGCTCCGAGCGCGAAAACTCGCCCAGGGCGACAGTTCGGGTTTCGTGGCTCCGAGCATCACCGCAGCGGTGCTCATGTACTGGTTCGGACGCTGGGACGACGCGCTGGCCGAGCTGAGCCCGGTCGCCGACGAACTCGCGGAGGTGACCTACTCGGGCCTTCGCGAGCGGGGACCGGCTCTGCTCCAGCGCGGGGTGGCCGCGCTCATCGCCGCACGTCGCGACGAACGCCAATCGGCGTCAGACCTGCTGAACGCCGGATTGAACCTTCCTGTGAACACGAGCGACCGTGAGAACAGCGACTTCCTCATCGCGGCGCATGCGCTCGTCGCGGAGCAGGACGGTGATCCGCATCACGCGCTGTCGATTCTGTCGGTGTTCCTGCAACGACGTCCCGGTGAGATGACGCTGGTCCACCAGTGGCTGCCCGACATCGTGCGGCTCGCGCTCTCCGTGGAGGATCGTTCTGCCGTCCAGGACGCCTTGCGCGTCTGCCGCGAGGAGGCGGCGGCTGAAAGCAGGCCGGCCAGGGCGGATGCAGCCGGAAACCGCTGCGTGGGATTGGTCGATCGAGACCCGGTGGTGCTTGGCGGGGTCGTCGAGCACTATCGGGCCACCGGACCGGTGGTGGACCTGGCCGGCACGCTCGAGGATCTCGCGGTGGCGCTCGTCGCGCACGGCAAGATGGACGAAGCCAGGAATGCCCTGAACGAGGCCGTGGAGCTCTACGACAGGTTCGGCGCCGCCTGGGACATCGCCCGCGCCGAACGGCGGCTTCGCACCCTCGGTATCCGTCGCGGCGTCCACGGGCCGAGGACGCGGCGTCCCGCGTTCGGCTGGGAGGCTCTCACCCGCACCGAGGTCAAGGTCGCATACCACGTCGGCCAGGGCATGTCGACGCCGAAGATCGCTGAGAGCATGTCCCTGTCCCGGCGTACCGTGCAGACTCACATCTCGCACATTCTCACGAAGCTGGGGGCGCGCAGCCGGGTGGAAATTGCGCGGGAGGCGTTTCGCCGGGGACTGGGTGAGGAGCCGGCGGAGGACGGACCGGCGGCGCACCGCCAGACACGTTCGGCCCCTCAGCCATGAGGAAGAAGTCGAACACGAGGGCTGCGTACTCCTTCTTGGAGATCCCGGTATTGTTCGCGATCGAGTGCTGAATCGTCAGTGCCAGCGTACGTTCGGGTACGCCCTGTGCCCGCAGTAACCCGGCGAACTCTTGCTGGGACAGACGGTCGTCCGCGTTTCGGTCGCACAACGCGAAGACCGCGTGGATGCACCGGAGGATGAGCTCGGCCAGCTCATCCTCCACGTCGCCGCTGTAGCGTGCGGTGAATTCCGACCGGGTCACCTCGCGGTCGCCGTCGTCCGCGCGGCCCGAGATCCCGCGGAACCAATCCAGGACGGCGTCTCGTACTTGGACCCCGTTCGGGGAATCGATCGGAGCCTGGAACTGGGAGCACAGGTAGGAGGCGAAATCCTCCCAATCTCCGCGAGTCGTGACCCCGTCACCGTCGATGTCTATGACGTCGAAGCATTGCCCTAAACGCTGTTCGCGTGCCTCGGCCGCAAAGCGTTGCATCAGTACACCTCTCAGACCGGGTAACCCCGGTCGGACACGGCCATGTCGTCGGTTGAAGCACTTCCGTGCGTGAGGCAGGTCGTGCACGGTCAGCCCTTTCAGAGTGCCGAAGCGCGCCGGCGCAGACATCCGCCAGATGACAGTCATCGTCGCGGAGTTCGGCGTCAGCGGGCCCGGCCCAGTCTCTCGACTTTCGCGGTCACGCTGGGATGAGTTGGCTGGCCAGTCGGTAGACGTGGCTTTCCGACGGGCTGTCGTGGCCTGCAGCGGCACCGGATATGTGCACGTAGATCAGGACCCTGCGCAGCTTCGCGATCACGTCTTCGAAGAACGGGTCCTGCTTCGCGACGTGCCAGGGACTGAGCCGACGACGCTCGAGCGCGTCACCCTGCTGGTGGCCGTGTTCGGCGTACCCAGAGCATGACCAGGGACCGGACCGGAAACGCGAAGGGGCACTGTGCCTGACAGATGTGGCTGAGGGATGCGCCGCCGTGTGGGGCAGAGGCGTCGATCGGCCTCAACCTGGTCCGCTTCGTTGACGGCGGCGGTGGGGGTAGCGAGGCTTCGGCCAAAGGCATGCTCCCGCCGTCGGATGGACAGCGGACCTCCCGCCTATGTCGGCCGGGTTGATCGCCCACCGGGATTGGTGATTGAGATGAACACGCAGACAGAGTCTCCGCAGCAGCAGCAGCGAAAGGTTCTGCTGCCCTCGCCCCGCTCCTTCTGCGCCGGGGTCGAGCGCGCCATACAAATGGTCGAGAACGCCGTGGACGCCGCGGTCGGGCCGGTATTCGTCCGCAAGCAAATCGTGCACAACACCCACGTCGTAAGTCAGCTCGAGGAGCGCGGGGTCGTGTTCGTCGACGAACTCGACGAAGTCCCCGACGGGGCGACCGTCGTGTTCTCCGCGCATGGCGTCGCCCCGGCGGTGTGGGAGCAGGCCGCGGCCCGGAACCTGACCGTGCTCGACGCGACCTGCCCCATGGTCTCCAAAGTCCATGCCGAGACCCGCCGGTTCGCCGCCCGCGGGGACACCGTGGTGCTGATCGGGCACGCCGGTCACGAGGAAGCTGAGGGCACCTTGGGCCAGGTACCTCAGGCCACTGTCCTCGTCCAGAACGTCGCAGATGCCTTCAGTCTCCAGGTGCCTGACCCGTCCCGGGTCTCCTACGTGACTCAGACGACTCTCGCCATGGACGAGGTCGCTGAGGTGATCGAGGCCCTGCGCACACGGCTGCCGCTCTTGCAGGAGCCGCCATCGGACGACATCTGTTATGCGACCACCAATCGGCAAGATGCCGTGCGCGCGGTGCTGGATGAATGCGACCTTCTCCTCGTGATCGGCTCCTCCAATTCCTCCAATTCCCGGCGCCTGGTCGAACTGGCCGCCCGCCACGGTGTCGCCGCTCACCTGATCGACGGCGCCGACGACATCGACCCGGCCTGGCTCCGGAACGCCGGGACCATCGCGGTCACGGCCGGGGCCTCGGCCCCGCCGGT
>NZ_DASZGI010000144.1:0-24766 GCF_035938995.1 Actinocrinis sp. | reverse complement strand
CATGCCGGGATGCGGATCGACACGCCCGCCGGAAGCATCCTGTGCGACCCCTGGGTCAACCCCGCCTTCTTCGCGTCGTGGTTCCCCTTCCCGGACAACTCCGGGCTCGACTGGGAAGCGCTGGGCCGGGTCGACTACCTGTATGTCAGCCATCTGCACCGCGACCACTTCGACGCGGCACACCTCAGCCGGTACATCTCCAAGCAGGCCACCGTCCTGCTGCCCGAGTACCCGACCGACGAGCTCGAGAACGAGTTGCGCGAGTTGGGCTTCACCCGCTTCCTGCGGACCGTCAGCGACGAGGTGGTCGAGCTCGACGGCGGCCTGAACGTCATGGTCCAGGCGCTGATCTCGCCCACCGACGGGCCGATCGGCGACTCGTCGCTCTGGGTGGAATACGACGGCGTGCGCCTGCTGAACCAGAACGACGCCCGCCCGAGCGACCTGACCCGCTTCGCCGAGCTCGGCCCGGTGCACGCGCACCTGCTCCAGTTCTCCGGCGCGATCTGGTACCCGATGGTCTACGACCTGCCGCAGAACGCGAAGACGGCGTTCGGCAAGCAGAAGCGGGAGCGGCAGTACGACCGCACCTTCCGGTACATCGACGACCTCAAGGCCGCCCACGTCTTCCCGATCGCCGGGCCGCCGTGCTTCCTGGACGACAGCCTCTGGCAGTTCAACGACATCTTCGGCGACGAGGGCAACATCTTCCCCGACCAGCACGAGTTCGTGGTCGAATACGCCAAGGTCGGCGGCGAGAACGCGCACATCCTGCTGCCCGGCTCAGTCTCTCAACTCACCGCGGGCGGCTGCTCGACCATCCACCCCGTCCCGGACGTGGACGCGTTCTTCGCGGACAAGGAGCGTCATCTGCGCGCGTACCAGGAGCGGCAGCGGCCGGTCATCGAGGCGGCCAAGCTCACCTGGGCGCATCCGGAGATCGACGTGCTGGAGGGCCTGAAGCGGCAGATCGAACCGCTGCTGGAAGAGTCGATCTACATGGCCAAGGGCGTCGGCGGACCCGTGCAGCTCGAGCTGACGGACCCGGACGGCAAGGTGGTCGAGTCGATCGTGGTGGACTTCCCGAACGGCGAGGTGCGCCCGTACGCCGACGAGAAGGTGCGCTACAAGTTCCGCACCGAGAAGCGCCTCATTGAGCACCTGCTGTTCACCGGCGAGGTCGACTGGTCGAACTCGCTGTTCCTGTCCTGTCGGTTCACCGCCACCCGAATCGGTCAGTACAACGAATTCGTCTACTCGTTCTTCAAGTGCCAGTCCGAGGAACGGCTGCAATACGCAGAAGGCTGGTACGACGAGCACGAACGCAGCTCAGACGCTGAAGACATCACCATGGGCGACTGGGTTGTCCAAAGGCGCTGCCCGCACCTTAAGGCGGACCTGACCCGCTTCGGCGTGGTGGAGGACCAGACGCTGACCTGCCAGCTGCACGGCTGGAAGTTCGACCTCGCCAGTGGGAAGTGCCTCACCAGCGTGGGACACCAGCTGCGTTCGCGCCGCGTCGACGAGCCCGCGACGGTCGACGCTGACTCCAACGTCAACGGATCTTGAGCGGACGTCGATCTTGAATGGATCAGGGCCGGGTTATCCCCGGCCCTGATTCGCGTCTTGCCTGCTTTCTCGCAGCGCTGCGGCTCCCTAAGGCAGCCGCACCACTGCAACGGCCTTGCCGAGCACCTTCTGCCCATCACTGATGGCGGTGAGGTCCACGCGCACCTTGTTGTCCCCGAGCAGCGCGCTGACCTTCCCCGAGACCTGAATCACCGCTCCGACGCCGTCGTCCGGGACGATCACCGGCCTGGTGAACCGGACGCCGTACTCGACGACGGCGCTCGGGTCGCCGGTCCAGTCGGTGAGCAGCCGGACCGCCTGGGCCATGGTGAACATACCGTGCGCGATCACGTTCGGCAGCCCGACCTCGCGTGCCACCCGCTCGTTCCAGTGGATCTCGTTGTCGTCGCCCGACGCACCGGCGTAGCGCACCAGATCGGCGCGGCGGACCGGGAAGTCGCGCGGCGGCAACTGAGTGCCGACCGTCAGCTCTTCATACCGGGGCGCAGTCATCAGTCCTCCCCCGCGCCGGCCGCGGCGGCGCCGGACGGTGACTCGGACTCGTCGTCGGGGCCGCGGGCGACGAGCAGCGTGTACGCCGTGCAGACGAGTTCGCCCTCAGGCGTGCGCAACTCGGCAATGAGGTTGATCATATCGTTGCCCGACATGCTCCTGATCGAGTCGACCCGGACCACCGCGCTGATCCGGTCCCCGGGGCGCATCGGGCGCTCGTACACGAAGCGCTGGTCGCCGTGCACGACCCGGGCCCAGTCGAGGCCGAGCGCTGGATCGGCGACGACTTGCTGGGCGGCAGGCAGCGAGATGATGATCGGGAAAGTGGGCGGGGCGATCACGTCCGGATGCCCGAGCGCCTTGGCCGCCTCCGGGTCCAGATAAGCCGGATGCAGGTCGCCCACAGCCTTGGCGAACTCGCGGATCTTCTCCCGGCCGACCTCGTACTCCGCAGTCGGGGGATACGTGCGGCCCACGTACGACGGGTCCAACGGCATTGCCCGGCCCCTCTCCACTCCCTTACCGCGGCGCCACTCCCAGCGGACCGCAGGTACCTATGCGCAGCGCATGTCCACGAGTCCCAAGCACGCACTCGGCGCACGAGAAACCGCCCACGCGGCGCGCTGCGTGGACGGCTCCTGGAAGGCGAAGGCTCGCGCCGGCGGAAGACTACCGGGTCTCGCGGTGCGCGGTGTGCTTGTTGCACCGCGGGCAGTGCTTCTTCAGCTCGAGACGGTCCGGGTTGTTGCGCCGGTTCTTCTTGGTGATGTAGTTCCGCTCCTTGCACTCCACGCAGGCCAGCGTGATCTTCGGGCGGACGTCGGTAGCGGCCACGGGAGCGACTCCTACTTACGGGCAGACGGATTTGACTGATAAGCGAACTGCTCTAGGCTACCTGATCCACCAGGGTGCCCTAGCCGTCCGCGCTGCTACGGGTAGCGGTGACCGGACTTGAACCGGTGACACAGCGATTATGAGCCGCTTGCTCTGCCAACTGAGCTACACCGCCATGATCGACGAAAGCCCGCCGGGCGACGCTCGTCGTAAGTCAAACGTCAGGGCGGGCCGCCGATCACAGAGCCCCAATACGGAATCGAACCGTAGACCTTCTCCTTACCATGGAGACGCTCTGCCGACTGAGCTATTGGGGCAAGCGAGGAAAACCATACACGTCCGGCACGCCAAGATGAAATCGGGTTTCCCCCGGCGGAGTGGCCTGAGTCGGCAACGTGCGGGAACGCGGGGCCCATGACAGGCCCCGGAGAAACCCGCCCCGATCGGAGGCCCCCGACGGGGCTCCCGGCGCCGCACGCGGCTGGTCGTGCGGGTCCTTAGAGCTGACCAGGGCGACGGCGAAAGACCGCACGGCGGGGAACGTCTTTCTCCCCACCGCGCGATCTAACAGCCGCCTTCGGGTCCCGGTCAGCTCTCAGGACGATCATGCGCCACCATATCCGGGTGACGATCGCGGCGGAGAGCCAGCAGGGGCCGGGGCAGGAGCGAGAGGCGGGGGATGGGTCTGAGATACCCGAGTGGCTCGGCCAGCTCTCAGAGGCCGAGCAGCGGCTCTGGGGGGCGTTCCCGTACGGCGACACGGTCAACTACTCCTCGGGCGACTCCGCCCTCGACGATCCCGCACGGGCGGCCGAATGGGGCCCGGACCGCACCATCCAGGCGAAGGTAATCTGCGCCCTGCTGCTCGGCGCCCGAGCACCAATACCCGGGCGGACCGCGGGGGTCCGGGTCGTCGGAGCCCGCGTCGTCGGGCAGATGGAACTACGACACGGCCGGATCGACGTCCCGCTCACCCTGAGGCACAGCTGGATCGAAGACACGGTGCGCATCGATGAGTCGGTAGCTATGTCCATAGACCTCACCGGCTCGCATACCGGCCGCATCATCGCTGACGGTGCGCGGATCCGGGGTTCCCTCAAGCTGGACGGCGCGACGGTCACCGGCGATTCCGCGCTGGCGCTGCGCTTGGACGAGATCACCGTGGACACCGATCTGTCCGCGCGGGACCTGCGGTGCTTCGGTCCGATCCGGCTGATCGGCGCGAACATCGGCGCGATTCTCCGGATGAACGGCTGCGAGCTCTCCCAGCCCGGCGGCGAGGCACTCACCATGGGCGGCGCACGCGTCGGCCGGTCGATCATCATGTCAGACGCGACGATCCACGGTCAGGTCCGCATGCCGGGGGCGTCGTGCGGCAGCCAGCTGTACCTAAGCCGCACGCGAATCACCGACACACCGAGCTTCGCGTTCGTCGGCGAAGCCTTCGAGGCGGTCGGCGACGGCCTGTTCGACCAGGGCTTCTCCGCCGACGGAGCGGTCATCCTGGTCGGCGCCCGGTTCGGCGGGATCGTGACGTTCCGCGGCTCGAACGTGCGCTCGAACGACGACGAGCCGGCGCTGCACTGCGGTGGCATGCAGATCTCGCGCGGGCTGTACCTGAACCGCGGATTCCGGTCCGAGGGAGAGGTGCGCCTTATCGGCGTGACGATCGGCGGTCACCTCGACCTACTCGGCATGGCTAGGGACACCGGGCCGCTCTCGCTCTACCACGCCACGATCGCGACGATCCGCGACGAGGGCTCCCATGCATGGCCGCGCGAGGTACTGCTCGACGGCCTCACGTACAACGCGATCGACCCCTACCGCCCCGCTAAGGAGCGCATAGACCTCCTCAGGCGGCAGGTGGGCGGGTATCGCGCCCAGCCATTCGAGTTCATGGCCGCCTACTACCGCGCGCTCGGGCACGACGAAGAGGCCCGGCTGATCCTCATGGAGAAGGAGCGGGCCCGCCGGGCCACCGGCACCCCGTGGGAGCGCTTCGTCAGCGTGATCTTCGGCACACTCGTCGGATACGGCTACCGGCCGGCGCGGGCCATCGGCTTCAGCCTGATGATCCAGGTCGCCGCGAGCTTCTTCTTCGCCGTCTGGCGCCCGGAGCAGATCCGCCCGGACGACCACGTCGTCTACTACCCGGCGCTCTACGCCGCGGATTTGTTCGTTCCGATCGTCCACTTCGGGCAGGCGGACGCGTTCCAGTCGCACGGCTTCGCGACCGTCGTGGCGATGGGCCTCCCCTACCTGGGCTGGATCCTCGGCATCGCGATCGTCGCCGGGGCCTCGCGCGCCCTCGCCCGGGGCGCCATCTCCGGCTGACGGCCCGCCCTCCACCTCGGGAATAGTTCAAGTTTCAACTTAGTTGAGAGGGTCGAACAACGCGCCGCCCAACAAGGAGTTGAAACACTATGCAGGCCACGACCGACGTCCTCGAGCTCGACAAGACCGCGCAGGACCTGCTGTTCCGTGAGGCTCGGACAGCGAACGCCTTCTCCGCGGAGCCGGTGTCGGACGACCAGGTCGCCGCGATCTACGACCTCGTGAAGTATGCCCCGACGTCGATGAACGTCCAGCCGCTCCGCATCGTCCTCGTGCGCACCCCAGAGGCCCGCGAGCGCCTGGTGCGGCACATGTCCGAGGGCAACAAGGCCAAGACCAGTACGGCCCCGCTCAGCGTCATCCTGGCCTACGACCCGGAGTTCCACGAGCACCTGCCGACCCAGTTCCCGCACTTCGCCGGGGCTCAGGCCGCGTTCAAGGACCAGCCGCGCCGGTTCGAGACGGCGAAGTTCAACGCGCTGCTCCAGGTCGGCTACTTCATCCTCGGCGTGCGCGCGGCCGGGCTGGCCGCCGGGCCGATGACCGGCTTCGACGCCGAGGGCGTGGACAAGGAGTTCTTCGCCGGCTCCGACCTCAAGAGCCTGGTCGTGGTCAACGTCGGCCGCCCGGGCGAGAACGCCTGGTTCCCGCGCAACCCGCGACTGGAGTTCGACCAGGTCGTCCAGACCGTGTGAGCCACTGACCGAAGCTCGTCACCGAATATCCACAGGCGCGGCCCCCAGCCCCGCGCGCCAGCGGCCCCGCAGGCCCCTCGATCCGCCTGCGGGGCCGCTGCCATCTGCGCCAACGTCCGCCTGGCGGCAAGCCAGGATCGTTATTGCGTCGTGCCGAGCCGGTTTTCGTGCGCAGGCGGTCGTTTAGAAGCGGGTGCGCGAGGCGGGACTCGAACCCGCACGTCCTCTCGGACACCAGCTCCTAAGGCTGGCGTGGCTGCCGTTACACCACTCGCGCGCACCGTCATCGTACCGGGCTGCTAACTGGCGGCCATTCGCTATTTGACCGAGCCCGCGGTCAGGCCCGAGACGACCTTCCGCTCGATCAGGGCGAACAGGACGATGACCGGGATGGTCGCGATCACGGAGCCGGCGAACAGGTGCTGCCAGTCGACCGAGTAGGCGCCGATGAAGTTGTTCAGACCAACGGTGAGCGGTTCGTTGGCAGGGCTCGAGGTCAGGGTGAGGGCGACGATGAACTCGTTCCAGGCCGCGATGAAGGTGAAGATCAGGGCGGTCACGATGCCGGGCAGCGCCAGCGGGAGGATGACCCGGAACATCGCGCCGAGCCGGGTACAGCCGTCCACCAGCGCGGCCTCTTCGAGCTCCTTGGGGATCGCGCCGAAGTAGGCGTTGAGGATCCAGATCGCGAAGGCCATGTTGAAGCCCGCGTTGATCAGGATCAGCGGGCCGACGTTGTCGATCAGATTGAGCGCGTTGTACTGGCCGTAGATGCCGACCACCAGCGCGGTGGGCTGGAACATCTGCGTGATCAGCACGACCAGCAGGAACGCGGTGCGGCCGCGGAACCGGCGGCGCGCCGTGTGGTACGCAGCCGGGATCGCCACGAGGAGCACGAGCGCGGTCGCTCCCCCGGCGACCTCGAGCGAGACGCGCAGATTCGTCCCGATACCGGTCGACCAGAGCGAGGTGAAGTTCGACCAGGCGAGGTGGTGCGGAAAGTAGTCGGCGTCGAGGAGCTCGTTCGGCGGGCGCAGCGCGGTGAGCGTCATCTCCAGGTACGGCAGGATGAAGATGACCGCGACGATGTACGCGGCGGCGGCGATCAACATGGTGCGCAGCCGCGGCAGGCCGCGGCGCGGGGCCTGCTGGACGGGGCGGGCCGCGGCCTTCGGGGCGACGGCGGTGGTCGCTGCCATGGTCAGGCCACCTCCTTCTTCCAGTTGCTCGCCCGGAGGAACACCGCGACGATCACGATGATCACGGCGAAGTTGACGACCGAGAGCGCGGCCGACTCACCGATGAAGTTCTGCTTGAGATTGAACATGTAGACCGTCGAGGTGTTGGTCTCGTAGCCGGGGCCGCCTCGGGTCATCTCCCAGATGATCGGGAAGGAGTTGAACACGTTCATCACGTTGATCAGGGCCGCGACGGTCAGCGCGGGGCGCAGCAGCGGCAGCGTGATGTGCCAATACGTGTGCAGCGCGGAGGCGCCGTCGATCTTCGCCGCCTCGTACACCTCGCCCGGGATCGTCTGGAGCCCGGCGAGCAGGGTGTAGGAGGTGAACGGGATCGACACGAACACGGCGACCACGATCATCCAGGCGAACGCGGCGTCGGGGCGGCCGAGCCAGTCGGCCTGGGTGGTGCCGAGCTTGGAGACGATGCCGAGCTGGCGCAGCAGGACGTTGATCACGCCGGTGTTCGGGTCGAGCATCCAGCGGAAGATGATGGCGGTCATCATGACCGACGCGGCCCAGGGCGCGATGAGGGCCCACCGAGCGACGCGGCGGCCCGGGAAGCGCTGGTTGAACAGCTGAGCCACGGCCAGCGAGATGAGCACCGTCAGACCGACGACCGCGAGGACCCAGACGACGGTGCGCTCCATGACGGGGCCGAAGTTCGGGTCCTGGAAGAGCTTGGTGTAGTTCTTGCCGCCGGCCGAGCCGAGCAGGAAGCCGTCCGGGCTGTAGTGCTGGAACGAGATCTTGAACATCTCGTAGACCGGCCAGGCCACCGCGAAGGCGATCAGCGCGGTCGCCGGTCCGACCCAGCCGATGGTGGTGGCGGCGGAGGCGGCGGCGCGGCCGAGTCGTCGCGCGGGCGACGGCGCGGGCAGCGACCGCGAGGGATTCTCGAGCATGTCAACTCCCGAAGTGACCGCGCCGGACGCGCGGCGGGTCAAAGGATCACGATCGAGCCGGGCGGACGCATCGAGCACCGCGCCACACACGACGTCCGGCGACCGCTACCGCCGGTCGAACTGCCGAACGCGGCATCCGAACAACCGGCCCCGTCTGGGATCCGGCGGCCGCGCACGCCCGGGCGTCGGCCGACCGGGCGTGCGCGGGTTGCTCTGACCGGGCGCGCGGCACTTGACCGCGTGCCTCGCGCCCGGTGCGGAGTCATCTGGACCTCGTCCGCTGGTGCTTACTGACCAGAGGTCGCGGTCTGCTGGATCTGGTCGAGCACGGTCTTCGGGTCGCCGGTGATCGCGGTGCCGATCTGCTTCTGGATCGCGGTCAGCACGGTGGACCAGTTGGCCTGCGCGCTCGGGTACAGCGTCGCGGTCGGCAGGTTCTTCAGGAAGCCGGCGAACAGCGGGTTCTGCGCCATGGTGTTGGACGCCGAGGTGGTGGCGGGCAGCAGGTCGTACTCGTTGTCGAACGCGAGCTGGTTCGTGTCGTTGTAGGCGAAGTCGAGGAACGCCTTGACCGCGTCCTGGTGGCTGTTCGTGTTGAGCGCGACCACGTAGTCCGCGACGCCGACGGTCGAGGTCAGCGGGCCGGTCTTACCCGGGACCGCGACGACGCCGTAGTCGGAGTCGGCGAGCACGCCGGCCTTCTGGATGATCGGGATGAGCGCCGGCGAGCCGTTGATCATGCCGATATTGCCCTGGGCGAACTGCTGCCACAGGTCGGTGCGGTTCTTGGTGGCCGGGTCGGGCTCGGTGGCGCCGGCCTTCACCAGACCCTGCAGGTACTGGTAGGTCGCCACGTTCTGCGCCGAGTTGATCGCGTACTGGCCGGAGGCGTCGGTGAGACCGCCGCCGTTGCCGAGGAACCACAGCAGCGACTCGGCCTGGGCCTCCTCGGAGCCGAGCGGAAGTCCGAAGCCCGTCTTGCCGGTCTTCTGCGCGATCTGCAGCGCGTCGGCCTTGAGCTGGTCCCAGGTGGTCGGCGCGGCGGTGATCCCGGCCTGCGTGAAGAGCTTCTTGTTGTAGAAGAACGCGCGGGACGAGGTGGTCCACGGGATGCCGTACTCGGTGCCGCTGACCTGGCCGGCCTTCGCGAAGATCGGGCTGATGTTGGAGAGCGTGGCCGAGTCCAGCACGTCCGACGCCTTATACGCGATGCCGTCCTGCACGTACTGGGCGAAGGTGAGGCCCTCGAGGATGTCCGGGTACTGCTTGTTCTGGACCATCGTCTGGACCTTGGAGGACAGGTCGTTCCAGTCGATGGTCTGCACGTCGACGGTGATGTTCGGGTTCTGCTTCGAGAAGTCGCTGGCGACGTTCTGCCAGTAGGTCTGCGAGGTGTTGGAGGCCCCGGTACCGTAGTCCGCGGCCACGATCTTGATGGTGGTCTTGCCGCCGGAGCCGCTGCCGCTCGACGACGCCGGAGAAGAGGAACCGCAAGCCGCGATGGTCACCGAAGCACTTAGCCCGATCACCGCTGCCGCAGCGAGACGTCGCTTCATTGGGACTGCCTTTCACCGAGGGGATGCCCGAGTTGCCGGAGTGAGCGTCACCGTAGGCCAGGCGGTCCGGTCTGGTCTATACCAGATGGCGTCGCGGTCTAGACCAGTTATGAAACTGTGACCATCTGAGCGTGAACACGGGGAAACGTCCGCTAAACGGACGCTTTAAGACGACCGCCCGTCATCCCGGCGGGCGGAGTGACGGGCGGTCGTGAGGCAACGGCTCGGGATGTGGCTTCAGAGCAGTTCGGCGAGGTCCTTGGCGAGCGCCTGGAACGCGCGGGTGCGATGCGAGATGGCGTTCTTCTGCTCGGGCGGCATCTCGGCGGTGGTCCGGTCGTAGCCGTCCGGGAGGAAGATCGGGTCGTAGCCGAAGCCGTTCTCGCCCCGGCGCTCGCGCAGGAGGGTGCCGTGGATGCGGCCCTCGCGCACCACCTGCGCCGGCGAGCCTGACTGCCCTAGCCCTGGGACTTCCGGGATGACGAGAGCGGCGGCGCAGGCGAAGTGGGCCTGGCGGTGCTCGTCGGCGACGTCGGAGATCTGGGCGAGCAGGAGGTCCAGGTTCGCTGCGTCATCCCCGTGCTTGCCCGACCAGCGCGCCGAGAAGATCCCCGGCATTCCGCCGAGCACGTCGACACAGAGACCTGAGTCGTCCGCGATCGCGGGCAGGCCGGTTCGGTGCGCCACGTCGGACGCCTTGAGCAAGGCGTTGTCGGCGAAGGTCAGACCCGTTTCCGGGACTTCCGGCAGATCGGGAAAACGGTCGAGCCCGACTAGCCGCACCTCTACGCCGGTCTGGGCCAGGATCTCGCGCAACTCGACGATCTTGTGGGGGTTGCGGGTGGCGAGCACGACCTCGGGAGCCGTCACTGGCCGAGGGCCTTGCGCTGAAGGGCCGTCAGGTCCGCGCAGCCGGCGGTGGCCAGCGTGAGCAGCACATCGAGCTCGGTGCGGTCGAAGGGGGCGCCCTCGGCGGTCCCCTGGACCTCGACGAAGCGGCTGTCGCCGGTGCAGACCACGTTCATGTCCGTCTCGGCCCGCACGTCCTCTTCGTAGCAGAGGTCGAGCATCGGCACGCCGCCGACGATCCCGACCGAGACTGCCGCCACCGAGCCGGTCAGCGGTTCCTTTCCGGCGCGCAGAGCACCGTGCTCGCGCAGCCAGGTCACCGCGTCAGCGAGCGCGACGTAGGCTCCGGTGATCGCCGCGGTGCGGGTGCCGCCGTCTGCCTGAAGGACGTCACAGTCCAGCACGATCGTGTTCTCGCCGAGCGCCTTGTAGTCCACGACGGCGCGGATCGCCCGGCCGACCAGCCGCGAGATCTCGTGGGTGCGCCCGCCGATCCGGCCCTTCACCGACTCGCGGTCCGACCGCTCGTGGGTCGCGCGCGGCAGCATCGAGTACTCGGCGGTCACCCAGCCGAGCCCGGATCCCTTGCGCCACCGTGGAACGCCCTCCGTCACGGACGCGGCGCACAGCACCCGGGTGCGGCCGAACTCGACCAGCACCGAGCCCTCCGCGTGGTCGAGCCAGTTGCGGGTGATGGTGACGGCGCGCAGTTGGTCCGGAAGACGTCCATCGGCACGGGTGCCGGCCCCCGACGACGCGGCGGATGTTCCCTGAGTCATGGGTCGAGCGTAGTCGCCGCCGAGACGTGGCTCAGCTCAGGTCCCAAGAAGCGCCTGCCGATCTCCTTGAACTGCTCGGGATCCCCTGTCGTGCGGAACTCGTGCACCGGAGCGGGCAGCGTCTCGTCGCGCATGAGGCCCAGCCCGGCGAGGCGACGGTAGACGTCCTTCGCGATCTCCTCGGCGCTGGAGATGAGCGCGACGTCCTCGCCCATCACGTACGAGATCACGCCGGTGAGCTGCGGATAGTGGGTACAGCCGAGCACGAGGGTGTCGACGCCTGCCTCGGCGACCGGGTCGAGGTACTCGTGCGCGACCTTGATCAGCTCCTCGCCCGCGGTGACGCCTTCCTCGACGAACTCCACGAAGCGCGGGCAGGCCTGGATCGTCAGCCGGATGTGCGGCGCGGCGGCGAACGCGTCCTCGTACGACATCGACGTCTTCGTCGCCTGGGTGCAGATCACCCCGACGCGGCCGTTGCGGGTGGCGGCGACCGCGTGCCGGGCGGCCGGATTGATCACCTCGACCACGGGCACGGAATACCGCTCGCGGGCGTCGCGCAGCACCGCGGAACTCGCCGAGTTGCACGCGATCACCAGCATCTTGACGCCGTGGTCGACCAGCAGGTCGAGACATTCGAGCGAATACCGGCGGATCTGCGCGATCGCTCGGGGACCGTACGGCTGCCGGGCCGTGTCGCCGAGGTAGAGGATCGGCTCGTGCGGGAGCTGGTCGAGGACGGCCCGGGCGACGTTCAGGCCGCCGAAGCCGCTGTCGAAGATTCCGATTGGTGCGTCAGCCACCCGCAAACCATAGGACAAGCGGGACGGTAAGGGGGAAATGGGGGGTGGGAGCGGGAGACAGGAGGCAGGGGTCGCGGACAGGCGAGTGCGCAGGTGGCACGGATGCGGGGCAGAGGCCTGAGCTCAGGAGCCTGTTAGGCCCAGAGCTGACCCTCGAGGCGGTCCTCGGCCTCGTCCAACGTGCCCTCATATGCGCCGGTGGACAGGTACTTCCATCCGCCGTCGGCGACGATGAACGCGATGTCGGCGCGTTCGCCCGCGTCGTGCGCCTTCTTCGCGAGGCCGAGTGCCGCGTGGAGGGCGCAGCCGGTCGAGATCCCGGCGAAGATGCCCTCGACCGCGAGCAGTTCGCGGGTTCTGCGCAGCGCGTCCGCCGAGCCCACGGAGTAGCGGGTGGTGAGGACGTCGTCGTCGTAGAGCTCTGGGACGAAGCCCTCTTCGAGGTTCCGCAGGCCGTAGATCAGGTCGTCGTAGCGCGGTTCGGCGGCCACGATCTGGATGCCGGGGACCTTTTCGCGCAGGAAGCGGCCTACACCCATGAGCGTGCCGGTGGTGCCGAGTCCGGCCACGAAGTGCGTGATGGTCGGCAGGTCCTCGAGGATCTCCGGGCCCGTACCCGCGTAGTGCGATCCCGCGTTGGCCGGGTTGCCGTACTGGTAGAGCATGACCCAGTCGGGATGCTCCTTTGCCAGTCCCTTCGCGACCCGGACGGCCTCGTTGGACCCGCCGGCCGCCGGGGACGGGATGATCTCGGCGCCCCACATCCGCAGCAGCTGGCGCCGCTCCTCCGAGGTGTTCTCCGGCATCACGCAGATGAGCTTGTAGCCCCTGAGCTTGGCCGCCATCGCCAGCGAGATCCCGGTGTTGCCGCTGGTCGGCTCGAGGATCGTGGCACCCGGCGTGAGCCGTCCCTCGGCTTCCGCCGCCTCGATCATGGCGAGGGCCGGGCGGTCCTTGATCGAGCCGGTCGGGTTGCGGTCCTCCAGCTTCGCCCAGATGCGGACTTCCGGGGAGGGCGACAGGCGCGGCAGGCCGACGAGCGGGGTGTGGCCGAGCGAGTCGAGCAGGGAGTCGTAGCGCATGGTCGCGATTCCGTCCGGTTCCGGATCCGGCGTGGCTTTAGCGCGCGCCGCCGGCCACGGCGGGCAGCACGGTGACCGCGTCGCCGTCCGACAGCGGCGTGGCCAGACCTCCGGTGAAACGCACGTCCTCGTCGTTCAAGTACACGTTCACGAAGCGGCGCAGCTCACCGTTCTCGATCAGGCGCGCGCCGATGCCCGGGTGCCGGGTCTCGAGGTCGGCGATCAGCTCGTCGAGGGTCTTGCCCTCGGCCTCGACGCGCTTCGCTCCGTCGGTGTAGCTGCGCAGGATGGTCGGGATGGAGACCTGGACGGACATAGCTGACTGCTCCTAGGGGTGGACTCGGACGCACGGCGGCCGGGGGCACACCGAAAAGGAACGCGGCCACCATCGTATCGATTCCGGCCTGTCGGCTACGTGGTCGCCCATGGAGCGGGACCGCCGCCCGAGGAGTGCATAAGCGCCAGGAACACCGTCGCCAGCGTCAGCCATCTGGTCATCGGGTTGCGCGGCAGCAGCGCCAGGATGACCCAGGCCAGCGCCGCGTACCAGGGCAGCGACCAGGGTGCGGCGACGATCCACGCGAACGCGAGCGCGAACGGCACGGTGACGACGGCGGGCTGGTCCGGCGAGAACCTGCGGTAGATGAAGACCGCCAGCACGACCATGAAGATCGGCCAGGCGATCGAGGTGGCCACCCCGCCGATCGACTTGCCCAGCGACTCGTGCCCGAAGACGGTGAAGACCCCTTGCGTGACCAGCTGGAACGCGCGCCACGGGGACGGCGTCGCGACCAGTCCGGACGCCGAGAGCAACTGGTTGAACGCATGCAGCCCGTACGTGGAGTAGAAGGCCACGACGGCGCCGATCCCGCCGACGGCGAGGCGCACGATGTTCCACCAGTCCCGGCGCATCACCAGTGCCCAGGCCAGGCCCACGCCCACCAGCCCGGCGTTGACCTTGAAGGCGCACGCGACGCCGACCGCCGCTCCGGCCGCCAGATATCGCCAGCCGCGATTGCCACCCCGGGCGATCTGCACCCCGACGACGCACGCGGCGGCGACGTAGGTGTCCAGGTGGCCGCCGGCGACCAGCTGCTGGATCAGCACCGGGTTCGCGACCCACATGAGCGAGGCGCGGACCGGGTCGGTCGAGGTCTTGAGCAGGAAGTAGCCGACGGCGAGGAAGACTGCGCCGTTGAAGATCATCAGGTAGTGGACGGTGACCCCGGGACGCCCGATGCCGCCCAGCCCGGCGGCGAACTCCTGGATCCACGTCGCCAGCGGCCCGTACACGGAAGGGGTCGATGTCCACATCGGACCGACGGCCTTCGTGTACTCGTTCCCCTGCCCGAGGATGATCGGCCCGTTGGTGTACGGATCGAAGCCGTGGTGCGCCAACCAGCCGTAAGCCGCGTAGCTCGCCGCGTCGGAGGAGCCGACCGGCGTGATGTTGACCATGATGGCGACGATCACGCAGGCGGCGAGGAACAGGTGGCGCGGGTTCGGCCGCCAGCCGCGGCTGTTGGCCCACAGCAGCCCGGCCAGGCCCAGGCACTGCGCCACGATCGCCAGGTAGGTCAGCGGGAACGAGAAGTACCAGGGCAGCGAGAACAGGTGGCCGGACAGCGGCAGGACCACCGGCTTGAGCTTGGTCGGGTCGCCGGAGTAGTTGGGCGGAAGGGTGTTGAAGTTGGGCGAGAGGATGCCCACGATCATGATCAGGACGATGCCCGCGAGCGAGACGCCGACCGCTACCTTTGGCGTGGCCAGGGTGGATCCGGCCAGCCGGTAGACGAACTCGATGACCTCGCTGATCCAGCGCCGCGGCCCGGACCAACGCCTGGAGCCGCCCCCGCGGCCGAGAGACGCGTCGAGCGACGGCGGACTCGCTCCCGGCGCGGTGGCGGTGCCGCCGACCGCGTGCCGGGTTGACGATTCGCTCATCGCTCCCTCTCAGTGGCCCCCGTAGCCCTGGGCCAAGTCCGCCCAGATCCGCGCGTGATGATAGTGCCTAGGCCTCTTGGACGCTCCCGGATTGTGGGCGCGGCGCCCCAGCCGGAGCCAGGACGGGGTGGTCGTCCCCGGGTGCCTCGGGGGCGGGCGCCGTTTCCTCGGACTCGACGGTGGTGGCGGTCCACAGCTTGCGCAAGGCGATCAGCGTGGCCGCCAGCAGCACCAGGTTACGCGCCGCGACCAGCGCCGTGCCCCAGAAGCCGTGGTACATGACCTGCGCGAACAGCAGCGGGAACTCGATCTGGCTGACCAGCGTGCAGCCCATGACCATGCGCGCCGGGACCCCCATGAGCGTGCCCCGGCGGCCGGGGCCGTCCTCGGCGAGGCACAGCGCGGCCAGGCCCATCAGCCAGATGAGGTACTGCGGGCTGAGCACCCGGCTGGTCACCACCATGATGAGCAGGGTGGTGAAGCCGATGTCGTACATGAGGCCGGGGGTCCAGCGCTCCGGCCGGAAGCGACGCACCCTCCACCAGAGCACGACCGCGAAGCCGACCAGCGTCAGGAAGATCGCGGCCGAGCCGACCAGGCCGGTGCCGTGCCCGGCGAGCTGGAAGTTGCCGTCCTTGTGCACGGTGTGCACCGGATAGCCGAACCAGGAGGCGATCATGAACGGCGAGGCGAGCACCGCCTCGATCTCGATGCCGCGGTCGCCTTGGTGGCCGAGGAACGACATCGCGCCCGGCAGCGCCGCGGCCAGCAGCCCGGAGACGACGACCGCGCAGGCCACGGCGGAGGCGAGGGCGCGGCGCCCACGCGGCTTGGGCGGCAGCCCGAGCAGCAGCACGGCCGGCCAGACCTTGACGATCGCGCCGAGGCCGAGCAGTGCGCCGCGCAGCTCCCACGTGCGGCGTTCGGCCCGCTCGGCGGACCGCTTCCCGTTCGTCCGCACCACCGCGAGCAGGCCGGCGACCGCGACCGCCGTGACGATGACGTCGTAGCGCATGAACATGATCGGGCCGAGCGCGACGCCGCCGATGACCCAGGCCCACACCCCGGCCTGGTGCGGGAGTCGCCGGGACTCGGCGGCGATCCGCTCGGCCTGCCCGATCAGTAGCAGGAACACCACCGCGTCCGCGGCCAGGGCGAAGAAGAAGAACGAGTTGACGTAGCCGATCCCGGTCTTGGCCAGGAGCTTGGGGATCAGCATGACGAAGGCGGCGCCCGGCGGGTACTGCCACTGGGAGTCGCCCGAGGGGAACGAGCCGGCCGTCAGGGTCGAAGCCCAACCCTTGTAGATCACCACGTCGCCGAGCACGGACCCGCGCGAGAAGTAGGGAAGCGCCTGCAGCGACCACAGCAGAAGCAGCAGCCGGGTACCGGCCCACCAGCAGGTCGCGCGCCGATACCGCCTTGTGAAGACTGGCACCGAGGCGAGTCGCCGCATAGCGCTCAACCCCTCCGAGAAGTCGGCCGGTTCCCCCGGTGACGATGGTACGGGGCCGCACGGTCGCGGCGCCGTCCGGGGAACGGCGAGTGCCCGGACCGTTGCCGAACCGTCACGGTGGGGGTGCTTGAAAAGTATCGTCGGATAAGCCCGCGGCGTCTGACGCGTGCGATCGCAAGGCGGCGGAGCTCCCTCATATCGGGAATATGTGGGCGCTTCGCCAACGCAGCGAGCGTGCCGCTCGCGGGTGGGGCCGGGGTGGCGGCGAAAGCTCGTGCCGCGGGGCGCCTTTCCCCGCGGCACGAGCTACAGCCGCCCCACAACCCCGGTTCCACCCGCGAGCCGAACACACAGCAGGCGTCGCGGGCCCGACGAGACTTTTCAAGCACCCCCCAGGTCCGATCCGGTGACGGTGACCTCTTCCTCGGTGACCTCGCCGCCGACGATGCGGAACGAGCGGAACTGGAACTCGCCGAGGCCGTCGGTGTCCCGGGTGGAGACCAGCACGTAGTGGGCGCCCGGTTCGGAGGCCAGGTTGACGTCGGTGCGCGACGGATACGCCTCGGTGGCGGTGTGCGAGTGGTAGATGACCACCGGCTCCTCATCGCGGTCGTCCATCTCGCGCCACACCTTGAACTGCTCCATGGAGTCGAAGGCGTAGAAGGTGGGCGAGCGCTCGGCGTTGGCCATGGGCACGAGGCGGGTCGGCCGATCGGAGCCCTCGGGGCCGGCCACCACGCCGCACGCCTCGTCGGGATGGTCGGCGCGGGCGTGGGCGACGATGGCGTCGTAGATCGCCTGATCGATGGTCAACACCCGTCCAGCGTAGGGCTTTACGGGGAAAGTGCCTCGACCAGGGTCTCCTGGAGGTACCCGAGGTAGTAGTAGACCGGGACGTACGCCGAGCGCGGATCGTCGGGGCCGAACTCCTGGCCGGGCTCCTGGTCGTCGTCGGTGATCTCGAGCCGGGTGCCGAGCACGAGGCGCATGTCGTTGAGCGCGCCGAGCCAGGCGAGCGCCTCCTTCTCGGACAGGCTCAGCCGCCCGCCGCCGTGGATGCGCGCCAGCGACGCGACCGCGACGGAGGCCCGGCGGCGGCGCTCGGCGCCGAGGTCGGCCTGGGTGTAGCGGCGGAATTCAGCCGCGGCCTCCGGGTCGTCGGGGTAGGCGTCGGGGAACAGCCGCGCCAGCGCCGGGTCCTGCGGCTGCGAGACCGGCGTGGTCGAGCCGAGGTCGCCCAGGCCGAGATCGTCGCCGAGGTCTTCGAGCCCGAGTTCGGCGGCGAGCGGGTCGGTGTTCCGGGAGGGCGCGTCGGCGGCGGCGGGGGCGGACAGGCTGTCCTCGTCGAGCAGCGCGAGCAGGTCGCGCAGCAGGTCCGCGAGCAGCCCGGCCTCGGGCGCGCGGAAGTCGACGAGCACCGTGTGCTCAGGGCCGCGGGTGAACGCCGCGATCACGGATGGCTTGTCCTTTCGGAAAAAAGGCATCGGCGCGCCTCAATCGGTCGGGACGGTCATGCCCGCTGGAGGGTGGCCCACAGGCCGTAGGAGTGCATGGCGGACACGTCGCGCTCCATCTCCTCGCGGCCGCCCTTCGCGACGACGGCCTTGCCGCGGTGGTGTACGTCGAGCATGAGCTTGTGGGCCTTCGGCTTCGGATAACCGAAGTACGTCTCGAAGACATACGTGACGTAGCTCATGAGGTTGATCGGGTCGTTCCACACGATGGTGGTCCACGACCGTTCGGCGTCCTCGACGGGTTCGGTCACACCTTCGACGTCCGGCCGTTCGACTTCAACCGGTGCACTGGTCACCGTCCCATCTTTGCATCATCCGAGCGGCGTCTCACACCCGTGGCGATGGGCGGCGCGACAGAGTCGGCGCCGAGGGGTAGGCTTAGCGTCATGGTGACGATAAGTGGGGCGGCGGACGCCCCTTCCTCGGCCCTGCTGACGGACCATTACGAGCTGACGATGCTCCAGGCGGCGCTGCGCAGCGGCGCGGCCCATCGCCGCTCGGTCTTCGAGGTGTTCGCGCGCAGGCTGCCGGACGGCCGCCGGTACGGGGTCGTGGCGGGGACGGCTCGGGTGCTGGAGGCGATCGCCGCCTTCCGGTTCGACGACGCGCAGCTCGCCTTTCTCGACCGGACCGGCGTGGTCGACCGGCCGACGCTGGATTGGCTGGCCGGCTACCGCTTTCGCGGTACCGTGCGCGGCTATGCCGAGGGTGAGTGCTACTTCCCTCAGTCGCCGATCCTGACGGTGGAGGGGACCTTCGCTGAGGCGGTGCTGCTCGAGACGGTCGTGCTGTCGGTGCTGAACCACGATTCGGCGATCGCGGCGGCGGCGTCGCGGATGGTGTCGGCGGCAGCCGGGCGTCCATGCATCGAGATGGGATCGCGGCGCACGCACGAGCAGGCGGCGGTGGCAAGCGCGCGGGCGGCGTATCTGACCGGATTCGCCTCGACCTCGAACCTCGAGGCGGGCTTCCGGTACGGAATCCCGACGCAGGGCACTGCGGCGCACGCCTTCACCCTGGTTCACGACACGGAGCGGCAGGCGTTCCAGACTCAGGTCGCGACGCTCGGCAAGGGCACGACGCTTCTGGTGGACACGTACGACGTCGCCGAGGCGGTGCGGGCCGCGGTGGACGTGGCCGGGCCGGATCTCGGCGCGGTGCGGCTCGACTCGGGCGACCTGCTGTGGATGGCGCACCGGGTACGGCGGCAGCTCGACGAACTGGGCGCGCACGCCACGAAGATCGTGGTGACCAGCGATCTGGACGAGTACGCCATCGCGGCGCTGGCGGTCGCTCCGGTGGATGCCTATGGAGTGGGCACACAGTTGGTTACCGGGAGCGGGGCGCCAACAGCGTCCATGGTCTACAAGCTGGTGGCGCGGGCCGAATCGGAGGCGCCGCACGCGCCGCTGGTGCCTGTGGCGAAGAAGGCGCCGGACAAGCCGAGCCTGGGCGGCGTGAAGTACGCGTACCGGCGGAAAGACGCGGACGGTGTGGCGTCGGACGAGGTGGTCGGAATCGGCGTCGCGCCCGCGGACTTCGCCGACCGTGGCAGGAATCTGATCAGGACGTTCGTCGTGGACGGCGAACCGGTCGAGTCGCCGACGCTGGACGAGGGCCGGGCGCTGCACCGGGCGGCGCTGGCCGAGCTGCCGCTGTCGGTGACCCAGCTCTCCCGCGGCGAGCCGGTGATCCCGACCGTGTATGAAAGAGGCGCCGCTGAAGAGGGCTCCGCATGAGGACATCGAAGGCAGCGCCGATAGAGACAGCCGCCAATAAAGACAGCACGGTCCGCGAAGGTCGGGAGGCAGCGGGATGAGCAGGGCACTGATCGTGGTGGACGTGCAGAACGACTTCTGCGAAGGCGGCTCGCTGCCTGTTGCAGGCGGGACGGCAGCGGCGCAGCAGATCGCGCAGTACGTGGCATCCGGGTCGGGTGGGGCCGAGTTCACCGTCGCCACCCGCGACTACCACGTCGATCCGGGCAGCCATTTCGCTACGGGCCCCGAGGGTCCGGACTATGTGAGTACGTGGCCGGTCCACTGCGTCGTTGGGACATCGGGCGCGGATTTCCACAAGGCGGTCGCCGGGCTCCCCTTTGACGCGGAGTTCCGCAAGGGCGAGCACGCGGCGGCATACTCCGGGTTCCAGGGCGCGACCCCGGACGGCGCGGGTCTGGCGGAATGGCTGCGCGGGCACGGCGTGACAGAGGTCGATGTCGTGGGCATCGCGACGGACTACTGCGTGCGGGCGACCGCGCTCGACGCGGTCCGCGAAGGCTTCGCGGCGCGCGTCCTGCTGGACAAGACAGCGGCGGTGGCCCCGGACAGTCTCGCGAAGGCCCTCGCGGACTTCGCGGACGCCGGGGTCGCCACTGTTGCCTATAACTCTTAGGCGCTAAGCGCGCTGTCTTTTGAACGTGCCGTCTGGCTAGCCGCCGATGGATTGGTAGAAGCGCAGCGCGCGGTACCAGATCGCCTTCGCGCCGAGGAAGAGCAGTAGGCCGACTGCCGGGGAGGCGGCGGTCAGCCAGACGGGCACGCCGGTCGTGGCCGTGTGCCCGGTGACGACGGCCGCTGGGAGGAACGCGACGAAGGCGACCGGGAAGATGAAGGTCAGGCCGCCGCGCACGGCTCCCGGCAGGACGTTGAGCGGGTAGTTGCCGAAGGTCGAGATGGTCTGGTCCATCCAGCTGGTCCAGGTCATCAGCCCGGTGAAGCGCAGCGACGCGATCGACAGCAGGGTCTGGAGCGCGGCTTCGACCAGCGCCCCGCCGATGACCCCGGCGACCACGTAGAACGCTTTGGCCGGGGTCCAGCCGATGTCGAGCCGCAGCAGGGCGACGGCGAAGATCCCGGCGCCGGCCAGCATGTCGCCGAACGCGTTCACCCGGAACTGGGTGAGCAGGACCTGGCGGTATACCGGCATGGGGCGCAGCAGGAAACCGTCCATCCGCCCCTCCTGGACGAAGACGCTCAGGCTGGCGATGTTGGCGAACAAGACCACGTACACGCTGTGCGAGATCAGCCGCATCGAGGCGACCAACAGCACATCGCCCTGCTTCCAGCCGCCGAGGCCGGGGAACCGCAGCAGCAGCACCCCGGCGAAGAGGATCATCGAGCCCTGCCAGACAACGCCGAAAACGGCGCCGAGGATGAACTCGCCGCGGTAGGCGGCCTGCGCCTTGAGATTGAGACGGTTGATACGCAGGTAGAGGGCCCAGGGCCGCCAGAGGCGCGCGGCGGGGGACGGGGCCGGGGCCAGGGATTCGCCGCTCAGGTCAGCCTCCCAGGACGGTGACGCGCGCGGCAGCGCGGCGCCAGATCAGCGTGGCGAGCACGGCGAGGACGGCGATCCACGCGGCCTGGATCGCGAGTTCGCGGCCGAGCACGGAGACCGGGGTCCGGCCGACGTAGAGGGACAGGGGGATGTTCAGCGTGCCCTGGAACGGCAGCCAGCCGTCGAACGCGACGAACCAGGCCGGCATGAACCACAGCGGCACCAGCGCCCCGGCCAGCACGTTCTGCACGATCTCGTACATGAGGACCAGCTGGTTGTTCACCACGGTCCAGAAGCAGGCCAGGTCGATCAGCTGCTGGAGGTAGTAGAGGATCACCAGGCCAAGGCCGACGGTGGCCAGGGCGGCCAGGCCGGCGGCGGCCGAGGCGGGCGGGGCGATGACTCCGGCAGTGAGACAGATCCCGTATGCCAGCGCCGCCCAGCAGGCGCCGTACGCGAGTTCGCCGGTGGCCCTGATGCAGTAGTAGCGGCGCGGCGTGACCGGGCGCAGGAACCAGTACGCGATCGTGCCCTCGAGCATGTGCTGGGTCATCGTGTCCCGGGAGCCCCACCGGTTTACCGTGCGGAACGACATGTAGAAAACGCCGAGCATGGCGTAGGTGGTCGCCTGGCGCACGTTGAGTCCGGCGCTCGTCGAGGTCGAGCGATAGAGGGCCTGCCAGAGCCAGTACGTCAGCGCGCCGCGTGCGGTGAGCATGAACAGTGCGGAGGCGAGCCGGCCCGCCTGGTAGAACTCGGTCAGCGGGGTGACCCGGGCAGCCAGCCAGGCGCGGCGGGGTTGTCGCGGTCCGCGGGGCGGAGAACCGGGGCGCGGGCTTCGCCGACGGCGGGTGCGGCGTCCGAAGGCATGCGGCGCGGCAAGTGTCGCAGCGGTCGTACTCTGCCCGTCGATCATGCGGCGCTCGTCACCGTGTTCCGGTCGGCCTGTGTCTCATTCAGCTGCGCGGATCCGGTGCCGGGCTCTGGTGATTCCGGACTGGTGCGTCCGGCGCCGAAAGCCCGCCGCATCACGTCTTCGAGATCTGCTTCTTCGTCGAGGGCGTCGGCGTGCGTGCGGCGCAGAGTGTCCAGGTCGCCGTCGTAGGCGATCCGGCCGTGGTTGATCAACACGACCCGCTCGGCGAGCCGCTCCACCTCGGTCATGTCGTGGGTGGTGAGCACGACGGTGCGGCCGCGCTGCTCGACCTGGTCCCGCAGGAACTCCCGGACCTGCTCCTTGACCACCACGTCCATGCCGATCGTGGGCTCGTCCAGGTAAAGCACCGCGGGGTCGTGGATCAGCGCGGCGGCCAGGTCACAGCGCACCCGCTGGCCGAGGGAGAGCTGCCGGGCGCGGGTGTCCCAGAACTCGGACAGCTCGAGGATCCGGTCGAACGTGGCGATCCGCTCCCGCAGCGCCTGCGGGCCGACGCCGTGGATGTCCGCGAGGACGGAGAGCGAGTCGCGTGCCGGCAGGTCCCACCACAGCTGCGAGCGCTGGCCGAAGACCGCGCCGACCTTGCGGGCGTTGGCGATCCGCTCCCTGTATGGAACCAGGCCGTTGACCTCGACCCGTCCGCTCGTCGGGGTGAGGATCCCGGTCAGCATCTTGATCGTGGTCGACTTGCCCGCGCCGTTCGGCCCGAGGAAGGCGACCAGTTCGCCCGGCTCCACGCGGAAGCCGACCGCGTCCACCGCGGTCTTCGCCACCCGTTCGGGTCGTAGGACCGACCGGACGGCCGAAAGCCGGCCGCGGGCGCGCGCGGTGGTGTGGAACACCTTCGTAAGCGCCTCCGCCACGATGGTGCCGTCAATATTCATGGACCCTCCCTATTAGACGTTCCCAGCTTGTCCGCTCCCGGCCGCGGCCCGCAACCGATTTCCCGCTCCCGACAGCGCGGCGCGTGCAACGTGCGTTCGTGCGCGGATGAAATGTTGAATTAACGCCTATTCGGGCAGATATCCATTGTCGGGTCAGGGGTCCGGCGCTAGCGTGAGGCCCATGTCCCCCGCGTCAACATCGGTGCTGCTCGGCGCTCTCCTCGAGGACTTTTCGCAGGTGACCCGCCCTAACTCGAAGATTTCCGGTCGTCGTCCGCACACTCCGTCGCCGGCAGTCGCCTGCCGCGCGGTCAAGGCGGACACCTATCGCGACCTGGACCGCGCCCCGGTGTCGGCGAAGCCTGACACGGTGCCGGATCCGGCCACCCCGGTGCTCATCCACGGCGCCGCGCCCGCCGCCCTCGCCGCCTGGAAGTCCGCGATGGCCGCGGACAAGGCGTCCGACGAACAGTTGGACGACGACCGGCTGCGGCGTGCACGTATATACGGGATCGATATAGTCCGCGGGCTCGGCCGGCGCGGCGCGGAGGCTGCGCACTCGAGCCTCGGCATGCTGGCCGAACTGCCGCGCGCGGTGCCGGTGAGCGTCGGCCTCACCCTGGGCGACGGCTGGCGCGACACCATGGCCCTGATCCGGGCGCGCGGGCGCGGCGTCCGGTTCCACGTGAACTCGGACTCGCCGGGGCAGCGGAGGATGGCCGACGCGATCCGCGCCGCAGTGGCCGAAGGGTGCGCGTTCTCCTGGTCCTGCGGGCACTGGCAGCCGGTGACCGAGCCGCCGCAGGACACCGATCCGGTCGCCGAGGCCGGCTCGCTGCCCGGAATTCTCAACATCCTGCTGGCGACCGCGCAGGCGGTGCGGGGCGCCGATTCCGGTGCCGTGGCCGCGGAACTCGGCCGCACCGACACGGTCGACGTGGTGGACGCGGTGCAGGAGTTGAGCCCGCTGATCGCGCGGCGTGTCAGGCGTCTGCTGCGCGGCTTCGCCGTCTACCGTATCGCGCCGGCCGTCGACGCGCTCACCGACCTCGGCCTGCTTCCCAAGATCGTCACGCCGATGGCGCTTACGCCTTGATGCTGATCGTCCGCGTCAACTTCTCGTGCAGCCCCTGCCGGTAGGGCTGCCCCACAACACTCCGCCGAGTGCGAAGACATCGATCACCGGCAGGATCGCGAAGAACCAGCACAGCAGCGCGCGAGCGAACGGATCGGCGTAGTATCCCGCCCCCGGCCCCGTCATCATCGCCGCCCCAGTACTTCCTTGTGGCTGCTTGAATCGCCCGTTGCCCGGGAGATTAGCGGATCGGGCAGGTACGCTCGCGAACGATGAGCGCATCGGGATCGGGGCCGGCGGCGCCGCCGACTCGCTGGTGGTCGCGCGCACTGGTGGCCGGCACGGCGGTCGCGGTGGGCGCGGTCGTCGCCGTGCACTTGGCCGCCACGTTCTTCTACAACGCCCCGGCCAACCCGGTCTCCCAGCGCTACGCGAAGCAGATCGACACCTGGATCGACCCGCTGTTCCAGCAGAACTGGCGGCTGTTCGCGCCGAATCCGATCTCCGAGAACATCGCCGT
>NZ_DASZGI010000143.1:0-18547 GCF_035938995.1 Actinocrinis sp. | reverse complement strand
CGCTTGGGGTCCTTCAGACCCGCGCGGGTGCGCCGGATCGACTGGGAGAGGGCCTTGATCGCCTGCACCTGGCCGATGACGCGCTTGTGCAGCTCGTCCTCCATGCGCAGCAGCCGGGAGGTCTCCTCCTCGGTCAGCTTGAACACCGGGATGCCGGTGGCGGTGGCCAGGACCTCGGCGATCAGTTCCTCGTCGACCTCGGCGACGACGTCCATGTCGCCGGCCTTCCACTCCTTCTCCCGCTTCGCCTTCGCGGCCAGCAGCTGCTTCTCCTGGTCGCGCAGCGAGGCGGCCTTCTCGAAGTCCTGCGCGTCGATCGCGGACTCCTTGTCTCGGCGCACGGTCGCGATCCGCTCGTCGTACTCGCGCAGGTCCGGTGGCGCGGTCATCCGGCGGATCCGCATCCGCGAGCCGGCCTCGTCGATCAGGTCGATCGCCTTGTCCGGCAGGAACCGGTCGGAGATGTACCGGTCGGCCAGCGTCGCCGCGGCCACCAGGGCGCCGTCGGTGATCGAGACCCGGTGGTGCGCCTCGTACCGGTCGCGCAGGCCCTTGAGGATCTCGATGGTGTGCGCCAGCGACGGCTCGGCCACCTGGATCGGCTGGAACCGGCGCTCGAGCGCGGCGTCCTTCTCCAGGTGCTTGCGGTACTCGTCCAGGGTGGTCGCGCCGATGGTCTGCAGCTCGCCGCGGGCCAGCATGGGCTTGAGGATGCTCGCGGCGTCGATCGCGCCCTCGGCGGCGCCCGCGCCGACCAGGGTGTGCAGCTCGTCGATGAACAGGATGATGTCGCCGCGGGTGCGGATCTCCTTGAGGACCTTCTTCAGCCGCTCCTCGAAGTCACCGCGGTAGCGGGAGCCGGCCACCAGGGCGCCGAGGTCCAGGGTGTACAGGTGCTTGTCCTTGAGGGTCTCGGGCACCTCGCCCTTGACGATCGCCTGGGCCAGGCCCTCCACGACGGCGGTCTTGCCGACGCCGGGCTCGCCGATCAGCACCGGGTTGTTCTTGGTGCGCCGGGACAGCACCTGCATGACCCGCTCGATTTCCTTCTCCCGGCCGATGACCGGGTCGAGCTTGCCCTCGCGGGCGGCCTGGGTCAGGTTGCGGCCGAACTGGTCGAGCACCAGCGAGGTGGCCGGGGTGCCCTCGGCCGGGGCGCCGGCGGTGGCCGCCTCCTTGCCCTGGGAGTAGCCCGACAGCAGCTGGATGACCTGCTGGCGCACCCGGTTCAGGTCCGCGCCGAGCTTGACCAGCACCTGCGCCGCGACGCCCTCACCCTCGCGGATGAGGCCGAGCAGGATGTGCTCCGTGCCGATGTAGTTGTGGCCCAGCTGCAGCGCCTCGCGCAGCGACAGCTCGAGCACCTTCTTGGCCCGCGGAGTGAACGGGATGTGGCCGGACGGTGCCTGCTGGCCCTGGCCGATGATCTCCTCGACCTGCTGGCGCACCGCCTCGAGCGAGATGCCCAGCGACTCGAGCGCCTTGGCCGCGACACCCTCGCCCTCGTGGATCAGGCCGAGCAGGATGTGCTCCGTGCCGATGTAGTTGTGGTTGAGCATCCTGGCCTCTTCTTGGGCCAGGACGACAACCCGCCTTGCGCGGTCGGTGAACCTCTCGAACATCTTCTTCTCGCTCCCCGGAGCGGTCGGGCAGTGCCGGGATTCCCTGCAACTGCACCCGGCCTGTCCTTCCGAATGCTAGTCCCGCCTGGAGACGGACCCTACGGGAATGCTCGCCCCGTGGAGTGGCGGTACACGGTGCGTGGTCGGTGTTGCACCCTGTCTGATCAGGTGTTCCCGCACTTCAGCCTGGTAACGCCCGGCCGCTGTACGCCTGAAGCGAACGGCGCGGCGCCGAACCCTCGCGGGCGGCCCCGGCTTACTCTACGTTTGGCTGCGACGCCAACAGAGAAGGCAAAACGCGGCTGAAGAATCCGTGAAACGCCATGAGTGCCGCCACGTTCCCACACCCCACCACTAGGGCCTGCATGTTGACCAACGCTGTGTCCGCGGAGAGTGTTCCCGTGCCCGCCCTGGACGCCCTGGAGGAGTGGTACACACTCCGGCGCGGCTGGGCCGTGGAGCGCGACGCCCAAGGCCGGCTGTGGCTGCCGGTGGGCCGCGACTTCGATGTGCTGGAGGTCCCCGAGGAGGCCGGCCGCGGTGCCCTGCGCCGGCTGATCGGATACGGCCAGGCCGCGCTCGCTCCGGGCCCGGTGGCCCTGGCGCAGCCGGAGAAGTGCCTGTTCTTCGTCGCTCCCGGCGCCCGTGACGATCTGCCGGAGCTGCTCGACTGGCTCGACTGGGGCGGGATCGATCTCGGCCTCACCGCGCACGGGCCCGGCGACCGGGTCCCGGCTCCCTCCCGGAACCACTGGCTGCACGACCCGCTGGCGGTCCCCCCCGAGGTGATCGCCCTGCTGGCCGCGATCGCCGAGTCCTGCTCCCGCCACGCGCTGAGCCGCCGCCGCGGCCAGGTGAGCCGTTAGCTGGCCGCGAGATAGGCGTCGATGATCTTCTTCGAGACCCGGCCCCGCTCGCTGACCTCGTGCCCGTTGTCCCTGGCCCACTCCCGGACCGCCGCGGTGTCCACGCCGGAGGCCGGTCCGCGGACCGCCGCGCCGCGCCGGGGCCGGGCCGAGCCCGCGTCCGCCCGGTGCTTGCGCCCGGCCTCGATGTACTTGTCGAAATCCGCGCGCAACGCGGCGGCGTTCTTGTCGTTGAGGTCGATCACGTACTCGTTGTTGTCAAGACTGAAATGGATCGTCTGAGTTGCGTCGCCCCCGGTGAGGTCATCGGTCATCACAACTACTGTCTTCTGCGCCACCATCGTCCCTTTCGCGCGGTTAGCCATCCCGGGACTAGACAAGCGCATTTGCGCGGGCAATTCAACTCGGTTGGCAGAATTTGGCATCCCATTGAACCGTGCGCCCCCGCGCGGGCCCCCGCTACAACAGCCGCAGCATGCGGGTGTTACCCAATGTGTTCGGCTTCACCCGCTCCAGATCGAGGAACTCGGCGATACCTTCGTCGGCTGACCGCAACAGTTCCATGGCGACCTCGGGACCCACCGGGCTCTCGTCGAGTGGCTGGAATCCGTGTGCCGTGAAGAAAGCGGTCTCGAAGGTTAGGCAGAACACCCTGCGTACTCCCAGCCATGAGGCGGTGCCCAGAAGTTTTTCCACAATCGCGTGCCCGATGCCGAGGCCAGTGAACCTCCGGTCGACCGCGAGCGTACGCACCTCTGCTAAGTCGCGCCACATCACGTGCAATGCGCCACAACCGACCACGGCCGCGTCGATATCACGTTCGGCGACCCAAAACTCCTGAATGTCCTCATATAGCGTCACCACGGGCTTGTCCAGGAGAATGCGGTCCGACGCGTACACGTCGACCAGGTCGCGAATGGCCGGAACGTCGGCGGTGCGCGCCCGCCGGATGGTGACGTCTTCCACGGTTCGTGAGCGTACTCGCCGGGGCTTGTCGGCGGCTGTAGCTCTTTCACACCCGCCCCAGCTCGCGCGGTCAGCCAGAATTCATGCGTCGCTGCGGGCGAGTTCCACCCGGGCGGCGATCCGGGCCATCCGGCGGTCCAGCGGCGGATGCGTCGGCCGGGGGATGCGCGCGGCGGCGTGCCGGGCGCGTCCGCGCCGCACCCGTCCGCACTGGGCCGGGGCGCAGGACCGTTCGCCGCCAGCTCGCTCGCCAGCGGCGAACCAGCGCAGCGCGCTCAGCAGTTCGGCGCCGAGGCCGACCTCGACGGCGAAGGCGTCCACCCGGTATTCGGCGCTGCGCCCGGCGGCGTTCTTCGCGGCGAACGCGGCGGCGCCGGGGGCGGCGAAAACGGCCCGGATCGCGTCGCCGAGCCGCGACGACACCCGCGCGCACGCGTGGGCGAATCGGTGCTCGGGCCGGCGCCGCGCGAGCCGGTGGGCCAGTGCCACGGCGGGGGCCGCGAGCAGATTCCCCACGAGCGCGACGCCCTGGAGCGGAAGCAGAACCCAGACCAGGAACGCGGATGCCGAGGTGTGCATGCGCAGGTGGTGGCCGAGTTCGTGGGCGAGCACCCCGGCCAGTTCGCGGTCGCCGAGCTGCGCCAGTGCGCCGGTAGTCACGCAGATCAGGTCCCGGCCGATGGAGTGGGCGTTGACCTCGGGCAGCTCGACGATCAGGAGCGTGAAGCGGCGGCCGCCCACCCCGGCGTGCGCGACGACACGCTCCCAGACCCGCTCAAGTCGGCGGCGCTCGGCCTGTGTCGGCCGCCGGATCGGCCACAGCAAGCGCGCTATCGCCCGCTGGACGGGCCGCATCCCATAACCGACGGCGGAGGCGCACCAGAGCCCGTATGCAGCCCACAGGGGAACACCAGCGGCCAGGCGCACCGCAAGGGCGGCTGGAAGCAGGCAGATGCCTGCGACGGGCATGAGAGCGGCCACGAGGGCTAGGGAGCACCACGCAGTGCCGTCCGGGCGGACCCGGCACCGATCCCGCACGCGCCGGACCCGTGCCCGCGTCCGGCGTTCCAACGCGGTGTCTTCTCGGCTCTTCGAGGCTGAACCGGGCCTTATGGCGGATGTAGATCGCGCGGCGGGGAGAAAAACGCTTCCCGCCGCGCGATCTTTCGCCGCCGCCCCGTTCAGCTTCGACGAGCCGCTTTTGAGCGCGCGGCCTTCTAGTACCACGCTGTGCACTGTGTCAGTTACACAGGGTCAGTGCACATCCACCGGGAGGGTGACAGCTAGTCGAACAGATCTGACGATATGTCAGCCGGGTCCACGCCGGCCGCGATCAGCGCCGCGCGGCAGCCTTCGACCATCGCGGTCGGCCCGACCAGCACCGCGCCGCAGGTGCCGCCCGGCCCGGCCGCCGCGCCGTGGACGCGCACCGCGGCGAGCGGATCGCCGTCGACCTCCTCGACCGACAGGGCGCCGTGCTTGCCCGCGAGCGCCTCGAATTCGCCGCCGAGATAGTGCGGCCCCTCGTCCGAGACGAGCAGCACGGTCGTCGGCCGCAGATCGCCGCGCACGAGGGCCGCCTCGACCAAGGCCCGGATCGGCGCGGCGGCGGTACCGTGCCCGACCGCGAGCAGGCGGTCCACCCGGTCGGCAGACGGGAAGGCCAGTTCGCCCTCGGCGGCGGCGATCCGGACGCGGTCGCCGACGGCGGTGCGGTTGACGAGGGCGTCGCTCACGCCGCCGACGCGCCCGCTCTGGATGTGGAATTCGACTCCCTGGTGCTCACCGCCGTCCGGCGCGCCGGCGAAGGAGAAGTCCCGCCAGGCGCGGACGAGTTCCGAACATTCCACCGCGGCATATTGCCCGGCGGCGAACACGTACGGCCCCGGCCGCTCCGCGTCGTCCAGCGGGCGCACCACAATGCGGGCGATGTCCGGTGCGAGCATGGCGTGTTCGGCGACCTCGCCCTCCCAAAACGCCGGAAGTACCGCGTCCGCCTCGGCCGAGGCTTCGAGCATCACATCGGCCACCAATCCGTATCCGGTGGCCCATGCGTCGGCGGTCCGGAGCGTCCACCGCGGACCGCAGAAGTGCGCCAGCGTGGCGACCAGCGAGACGCCGAAAGCCTCGTAGTGCGCGGCCCGCAGCCCGAATTTCCGGTGTCTCAGCGCGAGGCGGCGCAGATACGGAAGGAATTCGTCGAGCCGGTCCAAGTCGTCGACGATACGCCGTACCGCTTGAAACAGCCGCCGGTGCTGCGCGACGGGGTCGCCGGAGAAGTATTTGCGGTAGCGCGGATTGGCCGCGAAGAAATGCTCGTAGAACCAGGCCGCCGCCTCGGCTCCGCGGGGTTCGACGACGGCGAAGCTCTCGCGGATCTCCCGGATCAAGTCCGCCTGGGACCAGTCCGCCAGCGCAGCGCCGCCGTACAGCCGGTCATCCGGCTCCATGGCGTCGGTGTCGGTATACGTCATATCCACCGCTGTCACCGTAACCCTGTCACTCACCCGGGTGAGCTTACCCGGCGCCCGCGCGTGGTTTTCGGCGGTCTGTCCGCTCGCCACCCCCACGAGTCAGTGATCTTCTACAACCGGCCGGCTGAAGACCCGAAGGAGCAGGTAGAACGAGGGAAGGATGACCGCCATGCCGAAGACCATCGCGATGAGCATGGCGTCCACGCTCTGCGGTGCGGCGGCGGCCTGTGCGGCCGTGTAGACGCCGACCATGAGGTCAGGGTACTGAGCGGCGGTCCAGCCGCCGAGAACGCCGACGACGGCCAGCGCGGCGGTGGCCCGGGCGAGGACGTAGTGCTTTCGCCACAAGACCACGAGGCTGCCGACGCCGCAGACCGCGGAGAGCGCGGCGAGAGGTACCGATCGGTCGGTGAAGCGCGCGGCGACGGTCGGCGCGTCGTGATAGAAGGCGGGCAGCATCGCGAGCGCGACGACTCCTGCGGCGACTGCGGCGCCCATCGCCTTGCGCCGGAAGATGGCGACGAGGTGGGCGGTGCTCTGGTGCTGCGCGGCGTTGTAGCAGAGGTAGACGGCCGCCAGAAATGCCGTGACGACCACGGCCAGCACTCCTGCGGTGAGCGCGAACGTCGACTTGAAGGGCTGCGTCGGCGAGCTGTGCGGCCCGAGTTCTCCGGTGGCGAGCGCGGCGCCGGACACGCCCAGCATGAACGGCGTGAGCACCGAGGCCCCGGCGAAGATCCGGCCCCACCAGCGGTCCGGCAGCGCTGCTCCGCCGCCGTACGCGCGGTAGACGTATGCGGCGCCGCGCAGCACGATGCCGACCAGCGCGAGGGCGAGCGGGAGTTCGAGCGAAGTGGCGATCGGCCCGAACGCGGTCGGGAAGGCGCTGAAGACCGACACGATCACGAAGATCAGCCAGACGTGGTTGGCCTCCCACACCGGGCCGAGCGAGGCGGAGATCAGCGCCCGCTGGTCGTCCGCGTGGCGCCCACGGGCCACCAGGTCCCAGACCCCGCCACCGAAATCGGCCCCGGCGAGCAGGGCGTACGCGGTGAGCGAGAGCACGATGACGACGAGCATCGCGTTCACGGCGGTCACGGGGCCACCTCCAGGTCGACGGCACCGGCTGCTTCGGCCGACGCGGACACGGCGGGCAGCGCGGGCACGCCGGGTTCGATCGTTTCAGCCGGTTCTGGCGGCGCTCCGGTCGCGAGCCTGCGCAGGATCAGGATGAGTGCGACGGCGAGACCGAGGTAGATCAGGATCGTGGCGAGCAGTGCCCAGCCGAGCCCGGTGGTCTTCGTGGCCGCGTCGGCGACGAGCATGTGCTGGTAAACGATCCACGGCTGCCGACCGCCCTCGGTGACCTCCCAGCCGGCCAGCATCGCCACCATCGCCGCCGGGCCGGTGAACGCCGCCGCCCAGAGCCACTGGCGGGTGGGCTTGATCCGCCCGTCCTGCGCGCCCCGGTTGCGCCATAGCCGCCACGCGCCCCAGAGCGCGATCAACAGGATCGCGGTGCCGAGCCCGACCATCGAGTCGAAGGCGAGGTGCACCTCCGTCGTCATCGGCTGCTGATTCGCCGGCGTCTGGTCCAGCCCCGGCACGACCGCTCCCGGCTTGAAGTGCAGCAGCAGGGACAGCCCGTCCGGAATCTTGATCCCGCCGACCACTTGGTGCGTCTTGTCGTTGTAGATGCCGCCGAGCACTAGCGGCACGTTCCCGGAGGTGTCGTAGTGCCCTTCCATCGCCGCGAGTTTGGCCGGTTGCGTGGCCGCGACGTCGCGCGCGGCGAAGTCGCCGATGAGGAACTGGATCGGCGCGAGGCCCAGGACCGTTCCCATCCCCAGATTCAGGCCCAGGCGGTGGTATCGGTCCCGCCGACCGCGCAGCATGCCCACGGCGTACACGGCGGCGACCATGCCGCCGGTGCACATCAGGGCTGCGGTGACCATGTGCGTGACCTCGGTCCAGGAGGTGGAGCTGCGGAAGATCGCCCAGGGGTCGGCGGTGATCTTCCCATGCGCGACGCCGAGGCCGACCGGGTTGTTCATCCAGGCGTTGGCCATGACGATGAACATCGTCGACAGGGTGCCGGCGATCGC
Organism: Actinocrinis sp.; assembly: GCF_035938995.1. Lineage (GTDB taxonomy): Bacteria > Actinomycetota > Actinomycetes > Streptomycetales > Catenulisporaceae > DASZGI01. Next base: position 10,514 of record NZ_DASZGI010000143.1, on the reverse strand, counting down.
GATCGGCCAGAGCGTCAGCCAGTGCGCGCGCGGCGACAGGCGCTTCCAGCCGTACAGGTAGAGGCCCATGAAGATCGCCTCGGCGAAGAAGGCAAACGCCTCCAGGGTGAACAGCAGGCCGATCGCGCCGCCGTAGGTGGACATGAAGGTCGGCCAGAGCAGCCCGAACTCGAAGGAGAGCACCGTGCCGGAGACGGCGCCGATCGCGAAGAGGACCGCCATGACGCGCGCCCACTTGCGGGTCAGCGCGTACCAGACCCGGTCACCGGTCTTGAGCCAGCGCCGTTCGGTGTAGAGGACCAGCCACGGCAGGCCGACCCCGAAGACGGCGAACAGGATGTGGAAGGAGAGGGAGAGCGCGGTCTCGACCCGCGCCACGACGAGTCCGGACAATGGTCGTAGGCCTCCTCGGGTAGCGCCGTGTAGCTGGTCCTCTCGAAGCCGCCCGTGGCTTGATGGCAGCTGTAGATCGCGGACGGGGAAAGGCGTCCCTCCGCGTGCTCTTTCGCCGCCGCCTCGGGTGACTTCGAGAGGTGGGAACTTCTACGAACCGTAGAAGTTCTCTCATGAGTAGAGTAGACCCCATGGCGAGGCTCGGCGAACTCGAACGCGCGGTCATGGACGTGCTCTGGAACACACCCGAACCGGTGGCGGCGACCCGGATCGTCGAGGAACTGCCCCGCGAGCACGCTCCCGCGGTGACCACGATCCTGACGGTGCTGGACCGGCTCGGCGGCAAGGGTTTCGTGACCCGCGAGCGGCACGGGCGCGCCTACCGGTACTCGGCGACGACCAGCCGGGCCGAACTGATCGCCGGCACCATGCTCGAGGCGCTCGGCTCGACCAGCGACCGGCGCTCGGCGCTGGTGCACTTCGCCGGCTCGGTGTCGGAGGAGGAGAAGGCCTTCCTGCGCGAGTTGCTGGGGGAGCCGGAGGCCGCCGGGGCGGACGGGGCGCCATCCCGCGCCGCGACCGCCTGACCGCCCGATCGCGCCCATGCTCTCCCCGACGTCGGCGCCACCAGCTCCAACCCGTGCCCCGCGCTCAGCCCTCTGCACCGCTCGGATGTCGGCGCGCCCCGTCCCCGCCCGCACCCCACTCCCAGCCCTCAGCCCCGTTTGTCCGGCCGGTACAGGCGGCGACCCATGTGGCTGATCAGCGCGGCCGGATGCGCGGTCATCGCTTTCCTTTTGGCGTGGCCGGTGCCCGACGCCCTCGTCGCGGCTGAATGGACGCGGCGCAGACCTCGCGCCGCGATCGGCCTGTGGCAGGCGGTCGGGCTTGTCGGAGGAATGAGCGCGATCGGCGCACTGGTGCTGCTCGGCCTGGCTCCGCTCGGCCGCGCCTGGGATCTGCTCAACCTCGCCGCGCTCGTGCTGGCCGCGCTGCTGTTCTCCTGGCTGACCGGGGTCCTGGCCACCTCGGCGATCCGGATCGAGCGGGATCTACGGCGGCAGCGCATCGCGATCGACCTGCTCGCCCGGCGCGAGGCGGGCGGCCTGCGCGTGCTCGAACACCCCGAGCCGCTGGCCTACTGCCTGCCGGGCCCTCATCCACGCATCGTCATTACCGATGGCGTCATCGCGGCGCTGCCCCCGGAAGAGCTGGCCGCGGTCTTGGCCCACGAGCGCGCCCACGCGGAGGGCCGCCACGAGCTGGTGGTCCAACCGTTCGTGGCCTGGCAGTCGGCGCTGCCGTTCCTGCCCCCGGCGAGACGCGCCACCGCGGCCGTCGCGGAGCTGGTCGAGATGCTGGCCGACGACGCGGCCGCAGCGGCGACCAGCCGCCTCACCGTCGCGCGCGCTCTGGCCCGGGTGGGCGCGGGCCGCCCGCCCGGCAACGCGTCCCCGGTTGGTACCGGACCCAGCAAGGCCGGCGCCACTGGCGGCGCAGACACGGCCCCCGCTTCACTGATGGCTCGCGTGCGCCGGCTGACCTGAGGGCCTGAGCAAGTCAGCGATCTGTCGGTCAGGACAGATCGGCGTGGCCGGCCGGCGGCATTGATCAGCCCCCGTTGATGCGCGGGTCAGCCTTCTCCGCGGCCTCTTCCCTGGCCTTGGCCGCTGCCCTGCGACGCGGGTTCTGCGCACGCAGGATCGTCACGATCAGGGCGATGAACAGGATCGCCATGACCACCGGCGGTATCAGGGCCTCCAGATCCGCGACCACCGCACCGTCACCTCCTCGTCCACCCGCTCACGATCCCGGGCGCACCAGCGGAAACAGGATCGTCTCGCGGATGTTCTTGCCGGTCAGCATCATGATGAGCCGGTCGATCCCCATGCCCATCCCGCCGGTCGGCGGCATGCCGTACTCGAGCGCGCGCAGGAAGTCCTCGTCCAACTGCATCGCCTCGTCGTCGCCGGCCGCCGCCAGCAGCGACTGCGCGGTCAGCCGCTCGCGCTGGTCGATCGGATCGGTCAGCTCGGAGAACGCGGTCGCCCGCTCGGTGCCCAGGATGACCAGGTCCCACTTCTCCGAGACACCCGGCATCGACCGGTGCTTGCGGGCCAGCGGCGAGACCTCGGTCGGATAGTCCATCAGGAACGTGGGCGCGACCACGTTCTCCTCAAGCAGCCGCTCGATCATCTCCAGGACGATCTGCCCGTGGCCCCACTTCGCCTCGTAGGGCACATCGGCCTTGTCCGCCAGCTCACGCAGCCGCGCGACGCTCGTCTCGGGCGTGACCTCCTCGCCGAGCCGCTCAGAAATCCCCTGATAGATCGAGACCTCGCCCCACGGCTCGGCCAGATCGATCTCGTGCTCGACCCCGTGCGCGTCCAGGCCCCGGATCACCGTGTCGCCGTTCACCGCGAGCGCCGCGTTCAGGATCAGCTTGCGGGTCAGCTCGGCCTGCGTGCGGTAATCGCCGTAGGCCTCGTAGGTCTCGATCGTGGTGAACTCGGGGTTGTGCGTGGCGTCCGCGCCCTCGTTGCGAAACAGCCGCCCGATCTCGAAGACCCGCTCGGCGCCACCCACGATCAGCCGCTTGAGCGGCAGCTCGGTGGCGATCCGCAGGTACAGGTCCATGTTGTAGGCGTTGATATGGGTTTCGAACGGCCGCGCCGTCGCACCGCCGTGCACCCTGCCCAGCACGGGCGTCTCGACCTCGATGTAGCCCTCGCCGTGCATGGTGTCGCGGATCGAGCGGACCATCGCGGACCGCTTGCGCATCATCGAGCGCGCGTCCGCGTTCACGATCAGGTCGACGTACCGCTGGCGCACCCGCGCCTCCGGATCCGCCAGGCCCTTGTGCTTGTCGGGCAGCGGGCGCAGGCACTTGGCGGTGATCGCCCACGACTCGGCCAGGATCGACAGCTCGCCGCGCCGGGAGGTGATCACCTCGCCGGTGACGCCGACGTGGTCGCCCAGGTCCACGTCCGCCTTCCAGTCCGCCAGCGACGCCTCGCCGACCCGGTCCAGCGAGATCATCACCTGGATCTCCGCCTCCGCCTCGCGGATCGTGGCGAAGCACAACTTGCCGCCGGTACGCGAGAGCAGCACGCGCCCGGCCACCGCGACGCGCTCGCCGGTGGCGGTGTCCGGCTCCAGGCCCTGATACTTCTCCCGGACCTCGGCGATCGTCGCGGTCCTGGGGTAGCCGACGGGGTAGGGGTCGGCGCCGCGCGCTTTGATCCGCTCCAGCTTCTCCCGCCGCACCCGCATCTGCTCGGGCTCGTCCTGGATACCACTGTCGGAGGTCGGCGCTTCGCTCATGGGTCCGATTCTAGGGGGGCGCCCAGAACCGCCTGCACGGCATTACCGCCCTGTGCCGCGGAGGTAGCGCCGCTCAGGTGGTGCCGATGTTGCGCTCGTACACCAGTCGCAGGCCGATCAGGGTGAGCCAGGGCTCGTGCGCGTCGATGACCTCGGCCTCCTCGAGCACGAGCGGCGCCAGGCCGCCGGTGGCCACGACGGTGACGTCGTTCGGGTCGTCGGACAGTTCGTCGGCCATCCGGTTGACCACGCCGTCGATCTGGCCGGCGAAGCCGTAGAGGATGCCGGCCTGCATGCACTCGACGGTGTTCTTGCCGATCACCGAGCGCGGCCGGGCCAGCTCGATCTTGCGCAGCTGGGCGCCGCGGGCGCCGAGCGCGTCCACCGAGATCTGGATCCCGGGGGCGATCGCGCCGCCGATCCACTCGCCGCGCGCGGAGACGGCGTCGAACGAGGTCGCGGTGCCCAGGTCCACCACGATGCAGGGGGCGCCGTAAAGGTGCACGGCAGCGAGCGCGTTGATGATCCGGTCGGTGCCGACCTCCTTGGGGTTGTCGACCAGCACCGGGATGCCGGTCTTGACCCCGGGCTCGACCACCAGGGAGGGGATGTCGCCGTAGTAGCGGCGGATCATGTCCCGCATCTCCTGCAGCACGGACGGGACGGTGGAGCACAGCGCGATCCCGTCCACGCCGCTGTCACCGACCAGCGGGTGGTTGTTCATGAGGCCTTGGAGCAGCACGGCGTGTTCGTCCGCGGTGCGCTGCGGGTCGGTGGAGACACGCCAGTGCTCGACGATCTCCTCGCCCTCGAACAGGCCGAGCACCGTATGGGTGTTTCCGATATCGATCGTGAGAAGCATGGCGTGGGCCTTAGATCCGAGACGTTGCGTAAGGGGGCGCTGGTGGTGCGGGTTCGGTGCGTAGCGCGGTTATGCGAAGGCTTCGGGCGCGGACTGGCGGTCAGGGCGAGCGGAAGTCGCAGCCGATGTCGAGGATCGGCGCCGAGTGGGTCAGGGCGCCGACCGAAAGATAGTCGACCCCGGTATCGGCGGCCGCACGGGCCCCGCTCAGCGTCAGGCCGCCGCTCGCCTCGAGCCTGGTGCGGCCGTACGGCTCGTTGCGGCCGACGAGAAGCACCGCGGCGCGCATCCGCTCCGGCGTGAAGTTGTCCAGCAGCACCAGCTCCGCCCCGGCCTCGACCACCGGCAGAAGCTGGTCCAGCGTGTCCACCTCGACCTCGATCGGCACGTCCGGGAAGCGCTTGCGGACCGCGGCGAACGCCTCGACCACGCCGCCGGCCGCGATCACGTGGTTGTCCTTGACCATCGCGGCGTCGGAGAGCGACATCCGGTGGTTTACCCCGCCGCCGCAGCGCACCGCGTACTTCTCCAGGCGGCGCAGGCCGGGTGTGGTCTTGCGGGTGTCCCGGATCTTCGCGCCGGTTCCCGCCACCGCGTCCACCCAGGCCCGGGTGAGGGTCGCGACCCCGGAGAGGTGGGAGAGCAGGTTCAGCGCGGTGCGCTCGCCGGTGAGCAGGTCGCGGGTACGGCCCGAGACGGTGAACAGCACGTCGCCGGGCTCGATGCGGGCACCGTCCGCGACGCGGAACTCCACCTGCGCGTCGCCGCCCGACACGGCGTCGAGCACCGCCGCGGCGACCGGGATGCCGGCGGCCACGCCGGTGGCGCGAGTGGCGAAGTCGGCGACCGCGCGGGAGTCCTCGTCCACGGTGGCGGCGCTGGTGATGTCCACGCCGCCGTCCAGGTCCTCGTCGAGGGCCAGCCGGACCACCCGCTCGACCTGATCTGGATCCAGGCCGGCGGCCTTAAGCCGGTCGGCGATCGGTGCTGAGATCACCGCGACTCCTCCTCAATGCTCGGGTCCGACGCCATGTCGGCTCCGGCGCCCATTACACATCTGCCCATTTCACAGCCCCCACTTCGCCGCCCCCGTCCCGCAGCACGCCCATTCACAACGAGCTCGTTCACAAAACCGTGTCCGCGTCGTCGGGCACGGCCCGCTCCTCGATCCGAACGCCGTCAGCGGTCGCTTGGGCGATCTGACGGACCCTCCAGCGCGCGTCGTCCGCCGCCGGGAAATCCTCGCGCCAGTGCGAGCCGCGGGTCTCCTCGCGGCGCGCCGCCGCCTCCGCCATCACGGCCGCGACCTGCTGGAGGTTGGTCGCCTCCCACGCTTCCGCGCACGGCTCCGGACCGGCCGGTTCGGTGAGCGAGCCGAGCGTATCGAGGGTGATGGCCAGCGAGGCGGCACTCCGCAACACTCCTGCCCCTTCGCTCATCGTTTGCTGGGTCTCTGCGCGCACGGACGGCGCGTACAGAACCTGCGGACGCCGGTCGGGCGCCGGTTCGCCCGGGGCCGGATCGCCGTCGGGGCCGAAGGCGCGGACCAGGTCGCGGCCGATCCGGTCGGCGAAGACCAGCCCCTCAAGCAGCGAGTTGGAGGCGAGCCGGTTGGCTCCGTGCACACCGGTGCAGGCGGTCTCACCGCACGCGTAGAGCCCGGGAATCGACGTGCGGCCCCAAAGGTCCGTCAGCACGCCGCCGGACGCGTAGTGCTCGGCGGGGGCGACCGGGATCAGCTCCCGGACCGGGTCGATGCCGTGCTCGTGCAGCGATTCCCAGATGGTGGGGAACCGGCCGCGCCACTTGTCCTCGCCGAAGTGCCGCGCGTCCAGCCAGAGGTGGTCGAGGCCGGCTTCGAGCGCGCGGCGGCGGATCGCCTTGGCCACGATGTCGCGGGGGGCGAGGTCGGCCAGCTCGTGCAGCCCGGTCATGAAGCGCTCGCCGGCCGCGTCGACCAGGAAGGCGCCCTCGCCGCGTACCGCTTCGGAGATCAGCGGAAGCTGGCCGCGCGCGCTGGGACCGAGCCAGAGCACGGTCGGGTGGAACTGGACGAACTCCAGGTCCGCGACCCGCGCCCCGGCCCGCAGCGCCATCGCGACGCCGTCGCCAGTGGCCACCGAGGGGTTCGTGGTGGCGTTGAAGACCTGGCCCAGCCCGCCGGTGGCCAGCACCACCGCGCGCGCCCGCACGGCGCCGACCCCGTCGCGCGCGCCCTCCCCCATGACGTGCAGGGTCAGCCCGGCGGCGCGCCCGGACGGGTCGGTGAGCAGGTCGAGCGCCAGGGCGTGGTCGATGACCTCGATCTCGTCCATCAGCTGGTCGAGCCGGGCCAGCAGGGTCCGGGACACTTCGGCCCCGGTGGCGTCGCCGCCCGCGTGCAGGATCCGGTCGGCGTGGTGGCCGCCCTCGCGGCCGAGCGCGATCGAGCCGTCGGAGCGGCGGTCGAACTCCGCGCCCCGGTTGATCAGCAGGTTGCGGACCGCGGCCGGGCCCTCGGTGACCAGGATCCGCACCGCTTCAGGGTCGCAGAGGCCGGCGCCGGCCACGAGCGTGTCCTTCAGGTGCGCCTCGGGCGTGTCGCCGAGGCCGAGCGCCGCCGCGATGCCGCCCTGCGCCCAGCGGGTCGAGCCGTCGGACCGCTGGGCCTTGGTGACGAGGAGCACCGAGCCGGCGTGCCGGGCCGCGAGCGCCGCGGTGAGCCCGGCGATGCCCGAGCCGACCACGACGGTGTCGGCGTACGCGGTCCAGCCCGGCTCCGGCGCGCGGAGCCTCGATATCCGGGTCGTCGAGGGGACGGTCGCCGGTGCCGATGCCTGTGCCGGTGTCGTCGTCGGTATCTGGGTCATCGCGCCTCGTCCCCGTTCTTCTCGCCCCCGGCCGGATGCGCGGCCGCGATCCGCAGGGGCACGTTGTCGATGAGTCTCGTGCCGCCCACCCGGGCGGCGACGGCGAGGATCGCGTCTCCCGCGTGGTCGTCCGCGACCTCGAGGAAGTCGTCGGGGCCGACCAGCGCGAGGTAGTCGGTGCCCAGCGGCGGGTCCGCCGCGGCGGCCCGGTCCAGCACCGCCCGCGCCGCCGACCGGATCCCGGCCGCGGTCGCCTGCTGCGCGCCCGCGGCGAGCGCCGCGCTGAGCGCGAGCGCCGTGGTGCGCTCCTCGGTCGACAGGTACCGGTTCCGGCTCGAGAGAGCCAGACCGTCCGGCTCGCGCACCGTCGGCACGCCGACGATCTCGACCGGGAGGTTGAAGTCCAGCGCCATCCGCCGGACGAGCGCGAGCTGCTGGGCGTCCTTCTGGCCGAAGTAGGCGACGTCCGGAGCGGTCAGGTTCAGCAGCTTGTTCACCACGGTCAGCACGCCGCCGAAGAAGCCCGGCCGAAAGGCGCCCTCGAGCACGTCGCCCATCGCGCCGGGATGCACCGTCACCATCGGTGTGCCGCCCGGGTAGACGTCGTCGACCGCCGGGGCGAAGACGACGTCGACCTCGGCCTCCTCGCACATGCGGACATCCTCGTCGAGGGTGCGCGGGTAGCGGTCGAAGTCCTCGTTCGGCCCGAACTGCAGCGGATTGACGAAGACGGTGACGATCACGGTCTTCGCCGACGCCCGCGCGGCCCGGATCAGCGCGAGGTGTCCCTCGTGCAGCGCGCCCATGGTCATCACCACGGCCGTGTCGCCGAACCGCCCCGCCCGCGCCGCCTCGAGATCCGCGCGGCTGTGCACGACCCTCGTCACAAGAGACCTCCTAAGACCCGGCCGTTCCCCAAGCTCGCCATGGTCATACAGCGCCGCCCAAAACGTCCAGCAGAGTCGCCGCCTGCTCCGTGGTGAGCAGTCCGGCCGCCAGCGCCCGGTCGGCGGTGAGCCGGGCCATGGCCAGGTACGCCGACCGCACCAGGCCGTGCGGATCGACCCGGCCGAGTTCGGCCAGATGCGCCGCCACGGTGCCCGCGTCCCCGCGCGCGACCGGCCCGGTGAGCGCGGCGTCGCCGAAGCGCAGGGCGTTGTCGAGGGCGGCACCGAGCAACGGGCCGAGCATGTGGTTCGGGTTGGCCACGCCGCACTCGCCCAGCAACTCGGCCGCCTGGGCGACGAGGGTGACCAGGTGGTTCGCGCCGGATGCCAGCGCCGCGTGGTACAGCGGGCGCTTCTCCTCGGCGATCCACTCCGGCTCGCCGCCCATCTCGACCACCAGCGCCTCGGCCATGGGCCGGAACAGCTCGGGCGCGGTCACCCCGAAGGAGCAGCCGGACAGGCGCGCGAGGTCCACGTCCGTGCCGGTGAACGTCATGACCGGGTGCAGGGCGAGCGGCAGCGCCCCCGCGTTGAGCGCCGGGTCGAGAATGCCGACCCCGTAACGTCCGGACGTGTGCACCACCACCTGGCCCGCCCGGATCGCCCCGGTCGAAGCGAGACCGGCCACCAAGTCGCTCAGCGCGTCGTCAGGAACCGTGAGCAGCACCAGTCGCGCCCGCTCGGCCACGTCTGCGGCGGGCAGCAGGGGGACGCCCGGCAGTAGATCCTCGGCGCGGCGGCGAGAGCGGTCCGACACCCCGGAGGCGGCGACCACCGGATGCCCCGCCCGGGCGAGCGCGGCGCCGAGCACCGGGCCGACCCGTCCCGCTCCGATGACCCCGACGCTGAAGCGGCCGGGCCGGGACGAGATGTCGGCGTCCGAGCCGTCCACAGCGTCACTCCTCACCCGTCAATGCGTTCCAGTCCCTCTGGGGGTACCGGACGTGGAATAAGCGTACGCGCTCAGGCCGATGGCTGCCGTCCCGGTCCGCTCCGGAACGTCCCAGGTACGAGAGAATAATGATCATGCAGGGAGATGAGAGCAGCGACCATGTCTGAGGATGAAGGCCGGTATGCCGCGGCTCTGGTCAACCGCGCACGCAACGCGGTGCACCGGGGCGGTTGGAGTTCGGTGCTCGCGACGGTCCGCTCGTTTCGGCTGCACGGCTTCCAGCACTGGCTGCTGCGGGAGCGCGACGCGTTCCGGCAGACCGCGAAGGCCGCTCTCGCCGCGGCGCTGGCGTGGGAGACCTGCCAGGGGTTTCTGCACATCCAGGACCCCATCCTGGCCTCGGTCGCCGCTCTGGTCGTCGTGCAGGTGACCGTCTACCAGTCGGTGACCCGCGCGCTCCAATACACCGCCGGGGTGGTCGCCGGGATGCTGGGCGCGCTGGCGGTCGGCCGCTACCTCGGCATCAATGGGCTGACGATGTCGCTTGTGGTGGTGATCTGCCTGGTGATCGGCCGCACCCTGAAGTTGGGCACGCAGGTCAACCAGGTCGCGGTGACCGGGCTGCTGGTGCTGGCGTTCGGCAACAGATACGGCCTGGTGCGCATAGTGGACAGCCTGATCGGCGCGGTGTTCGGGGTACTGGTCAACACGCTCGTCGCGCCGCCCGCGTTCACCCGCACCGCGGCGAAGGAGCTGGCCGACCTGGCCGACGATCTGGCGGAGTTGGGCGCGAACGCGGCCCGGCGGCTGCGCGGCGAGTGGACCCACGCGGACGCGCAGCGCTGGCTCGAGCGCAGCCGGGAGCTGGCCGCATCCGCGAAGACCGCGCGCAAGATCGCCCAGCAGGCCGAGGAGTCGGTCAGGTACCACCCGCGCCGCTCGGCTCACCTGGACACGGTGCACCGGGTCGACGAGGCGGCGATCGCCCTCGACCACGTCGCCACCCAGCTCAACAGCCTGATGCGCGGGCTGGCGGACCTGAGCAACGAGGAGACCGGCATCCCGAGCGCGCACCGGGCGGTGCCGCCGGAGCTGAGCTTGCTGTTGGACGACACGGCGAAGGCACTCAACGCGTTTGGGCGGCTCCAGTTGCCGGACAAGGCCGGCCCGCGCGTCTACGAGGAACTCAGCCGCCTGATCAAGTCGGCCAAGCCGCACACCCGCGAGGCCGCGCAGGCGATGCACCC
>NZ_DASZGI010000142.1:0-5457 GCF_035938995.1 Actinocrinis sp. | reverse complement strand
TGGTACCAGCTGTTCTTCCAGTTCGAAGGCATCGCCGAAGCGACCATCACTTACGACGACTGGGCCTGGTTTCGCCAGTTCAGCCACGGCAACGGCGACCAGGATCGCTACCTGCAGGACCTGTCCCGCCCGGGCGCGCTTACCGCGTCGCTGAACTGGTACCGGGCGAACCTGGCGCCCCAAATGCCGGGGGCGGCGCCCAAGTTCCCTCCGGTGCAGGTCCCCACGATGGGTATCTGGTCCACCGATGACCACTACCTCGACGGCGAGCGGATGCAGAAGTCAGGCACCTACGTAGCGGCGCCGTGGCGTTATGAAGAGATCGAGGGCGCGAGCCACTGGATTCCGCTAGACGCACCCGACCGGCTCAACACGCTCCTGCTCGACTGGCTGCGCGATTAGCATCCGATGGTAACGCAGGGGCGTTTTGCGAGTTCCCGTGTTGATGCATGGCACCGCCTGCCTGTTCTGATGTCGGCCCGGCGAACCTAGCGTGTTCGCAACCGGTGCCGGGCACCGACTGGCCTGGCGGTGTCAGGCGGCCTCAGCCCGTTGCGGCGGCTTGGCGACGGTGAAGGCCACAGGACGGCGGGGGCGGAAGCCGAGGGATTCGTAGAGGCGCAGGGCATTCGTGTTGGCGGCGACGGCATGCAGGAACGGGGCTTCGCCACGATCGACGACGACCGCGGTGACGGCCCGGATCAGGCGGGAGGCGAGGCCGTGACCCCGGTACGCCGGGTCGGTGCATACGGCGCTGATCTCCGTCCAGCCGGGCGGGCGCATGCGCTCGCCGGTCATCGCGATGAGTTTGCCGTCGCGGCGCAGGCCGAGGTAGGTGCCGAGTTCGACGGTGCGCCGCAGAAAGGGGCCGGGCTCGGTACGGGCGACAAGGTCGAGTATCTCCTCGACGTCCCCCGGACCCAGGCGCACCGCCTCCGGGTCAGGCTGGGGCCGTACCGCTTCGCCGGTCAGCTGGATGGCTGGCAGGCTCATCAGGACCGTCCAGCCGGGCGGGTATTCCTCGACGCCCGGGAAACAGACCTGGCCCTCGGAGCCGACTAGTTCGGCCGCGTCGGCCCACGCCTGCGGGTCGTCGGGGTTGTCGAGGGCGGCGAACGGGGCCACGTCGGGGAGGTAGCGCACGGCCTGGCCGTGGCGTTGCGCGAAGCGCGCGTGCGGCGCCGCGTTGAGGGACTCGCGGACGACGTGGTCGAGGACGTGGGAACTCATCCGGAAAGCATCCTATCCGTAAGCTGATCATCGCCGGTGGCCGGCCCCTTCCGCCAACACGACATCAGGCCGCCCGCCTCTGAACATCCGAGTCAGCGGGGCGAAACCCGCGTGTCGTTCAGCCGCCCTCGCTCTGCCGGGCTGTCCGGGGCCGCCGCGAACACGATCTCCTCGCCGGCGGGCACGGCGACGGGATGCTCGGACGGGATCACGTAGGCGCGGGCGAACGAACTTCCGAGGTAGGCCCGGTGAAGGTGTCCACCGATCGTCCGGTCGCCTTGGACAGCCATCACGGCATGGATGTGGGGCTTGCCGGCGACGAACTCGCCGGTAGCCGTCATCTCCGCCGGAAGCGGGTATTCGGAGTAGGTGTGCGCCGTGGGGTCGGCGACGGGATTGGTAGAGACGGTGAAGCTGTCGATGGCCCCAATCAGGGCGACGATGGCCGCGTTGGTGATACCGAGCTCGGCAGCCTGCTGCGTGAGCGAGTCCATCAGTTCAGCGTTACGGACTTCCAGAACAAACATGTCTTTGGGCTCCTCAATAGTTGAGGCCTGCGGCGTCCCGGTCACCGGAACGCACTGGCGATCCGGGCTTGCTGTGGGCGATGTGACCTTCAGCCAGCCAGCCAGCCCGCCTGAGCCCGAAGCCACGAGCAGGCTGACTGAAGGTGCGGGGTCAGTTGCCGCGTAGACCGGGTGATTAAGCTGCGGCCTCTTCGAAGACCTTGACCATCTCCGCGTCGAGCCTGCCCGGAACGTCTGACGGGGCGACTTCGGGGAACTTGCTGAAGAACGCGGTGACCTGGTCAAGGTCGATACGCGTCCGCTCGCCGTCGCGCTGGGAGACGCAGACGCGCACCGGCGCGCCGAGGCCGGAGGCGCCGGAGTACTGGAACAGGCCTTGCGCGATGACAGCGTTGCCAACCATGTAGAACTTGGATTCGACCGGGATTCCGGCCAGCCTCATCGTCGAGCCCTGCTCGAAGTCCCAGAAGATGGAGAACCCGGTCGGTGCCGAGACCTCGTCGACATAGGCCTCCACGCCCTCGCGGTCCGAGTGCGTGACGTACTCCATCAGCTTCGGGATCGAGAAGCGCTGCAGGCGCGACTCGATGGCCTTGACCACCTCGAAGTACGACTTGTCGGAGCGGATCGTCAGGAGGACGGCGTCGTAGGGAGTCTGTGTGAGCTGAACTGACATGAGTGTCTCGCCTTTGAAGAGCGTTGCCGGTGTCGTGGGTGTCCCGGGTGTCGTGGACCACCGTCGCCTCGCCGAGCTCGGACTGGAGGACGGCGGACGGGTCGGTCCGCAGCCCCAAGCGCGCGACCGTGCTCACCGTGAGCTGCGGGGTGATCTCTGCTCGCTCGTGCACGCCGGTGGCCATGAGGCCGCCGTTCCGCTGCAGAAGCCGGTCGACGTGGGCCGCGTGTCAGGTTCTTCCGGCCCATCGGTCGATCTGTTGTATCTACACTACTGTCATGAGCCGTCACCATGCAACGACTTGGACCAGGTTTGCCGGGTGCCGAACATCGAGCCGCACTCGGTGTGATGCACGACGGCGACCTCGGACTGCGGTTCGCCGGGCTCCGGCGCGCTTGAAAGGACTCCGATCTGCGCGGGTTCTTCGAGCACGTCAGCCGATGGGCACGCTATTATCGTGGCGATGTAGCTACAACACTTCTGTTGGCTAGATTCGAGGCGAATATGGAGCAGCCCGCGATGGTAGCTGACCTCGCGGCGGAGGTGGGCCGCTCCTGCCTGGGCATGCGAGTGGCCCGGCTCAACAGGGTCGTCACGCGGTGCTACGAGCAGGAGCTGCAGACGGTGGGGCTCAGCCAGCCGCAGATGGAGGTTCTCACCTGCCTCGTCATCGACCCGCGGCCTGTCAGACCGGCGGCGCTGGCCGCGCAACTGATGCTCGAGCGGTCCACTGTCAGCCGGAACCTCGCCCTCATGCAGAAGAGGGGATGGATCGCGGCAGTCGAGACCTCGCCCACCGGACGAGCGATGTCAGTGACGATCACCGAGGCCGGTGTAGCCGCGTTCACCCGTGCAGGAAGCGCATGGCGCCGCGCGCAAGCCGACGCGACCAAGATGCTCGGCCCCGACGCGGGCCCGACTCTCAACCAGTGGCTCGGCCTAGACGGGTCATCGCCGGCACGCGACGGCGACGTGGATGCCCTTGGCGCCCGAAACAGGGCACCTGCGGACAGTGGTCGGCCCGTAGAAATGTAGGAATGAGGTATCGAGGACAGCCGCCGCGCGGTCGTAGGATCACAGTACGTATCAGTGGCCGTGGCCGCACCACCCGCGCGGCCGGGTTGGCGCGAGAGTGAGGTGGAGATGTCGGTGAATCACCGTCCCGTGTGGGCTCCGGACGACGTCGACATCGAGACCCCGTCCCCGGCCCGTATGTATGACTACTACCTCGATGGAAGCCACAACTTCGCCGCCGACCGGGAGCTGGCCGAGAAGGTGCTCTCCGTGTGGCCCGACTTGCCGCATGTCATGCGGGCGAACCGGGCGTTCGTGCGTCGCGCGCTGACCTACCTGGTGCGGCAGGGCGTTGATCAGTTTGTCGATCTGGGGTCGGGCATCCCCACCGTCGGCAACGTCCACGAGATCGTCGCGCGCCTCGATCCGATGGCTCGCACGGTATACGTCGACAACGACCTGGTGGCCGTCTCCCACAGCCGGTCCATCCTCGCCGACGTGCCGAACGCCACGATCGTCTACGCGGACCTGCGTGACCCGCAGTCGGTCCTCGGCGATCCGGCCCTGCGCGAACTGATCGATCTGAGCAGACCCGTGGCCGTGCTGATGTTCGCGGTGCTTCACTTCGTGCCCGACGATGATGATCCGGCCGCAATCCTGGCCGCCTACAGCGGCGCCACCGTGCCGGGTTCGTACCTGGCGCTGAGCCACGCCACCGCCGACTACCAGCCCGAGCGCATGGGCGAGATGCAAGACGTCTACCGTCGTGCAACCGCCGGGATGAACGCGCGCAGCCGCGAGGAACTGGCCGTGCTGCTGACCGGGGCAGGCTATGAGCTGGTGCCGCCCGGTGTCGTCGACATGATTGCCTGGAAGCCCGACCCGGGCAGCGAGCTGACCGACCCGCTCGGCGGAGACCTGGCCCGCTATTCGGCGTACTCGGCCGTGGGACGACGGCTGTAGCAAGGCCGCCGGCCGATCGCGCGGGCGCGTTTGTCGACGGGCCACCGCCGCCGCCACGATGCACGACGATCCGCGTGTCGTGGCGGGCGCGGACCCTGGACGGCACCTTGTTCGGTCCCGTCGTGGACACCGGGTTGGACCGCCCGTTCCTGTTGTTCAGCTCGCAGGACCACAACCGGGACAACGATGCGACTTGGGCGTCGTTCTGGGCGCATCAGCAAGGCTGGAAACTGGACCTCAAGCTGCTCGGCGCCCAGCACACCTCGTTTACCGACGCGGAGACCTTCCTGCCCCCGCTTGCGCCCGTGCTGGGACTCTCGCCCGACCAGCTCGCACAGGACATCGGCACCATCGACCCCCAGCGTGCCGTCAGCATCGAACGCACCTACCTGGCCGCGTTCTTCGACCAGGAATTGCGCCACCATCACAGCCGGCTGCTCGACGGGCCTTCGCCGTCCATGCCGGAGGTGCAGTTCGAACCCTGAGCGTCCGACGGCCGCGATGTCGTCGGCTGCCGCGCAGCGTGGGGCGGGATGCATCCGAGGGCACCGCTCAAATCGGGACCCGGCCGATGATCAACAGGCGCCTCGACCTGTGGCCGCATCAGTCCGGGTTGGTGAGTACGGATCGAGTTCCGGTCAGTTCGAGCAGACGGGCCACGATCGGACTGTAGGGGCCCAGCGCGAAGGGTCGGCCGCGGCGTCGAGCGAACGCCTGGGCGGCCAGCAGGGCTCTGAGGCCGCGGCAGTCGCAGAAGCGGACGGAGGCGAGATCCAGGTCTATTCCCTGCGGGTAGGCGTCCAGGGTCATGTGCAGGACGGCGGCGAGTCGGTCAGCACAGGCCAGGTCGATGTCCCCGGTGACGAAGACGGTCACCGGCGCCGGGCCGCGCACCACGAGGCAGATCGTGGCGTACGTGCCCAGCTTGTGAACAGCGCCTGACCGCAGGCGCGACTCTGCGGGCGCTTCGGACACGTTGGCGACCGAAGGCGTCCGGTCGAGCGTGGTCATGAGGACTCCAGGGGACTGGAGGCGGGAAGACACTGC
>NZ_DASZGI010000141.1:0-16593 GCF_035938995.1 Actinocrinis sp. | reverse complement strand
GGGCATCGCCGACTGGTGGCCGATCCACCGGCCGCCGCCCCTGTTCAGCGACCTGGACCCGCAGACGCGCATGTTCGAAACCGGCCTCAAGGTCGTCGATCTGCTCGAGCCTTACGTGCTCGGCGGCAAGATCGGGCTCTTCGGCGGGGCGGGCGTGGGTAAGACCGTCCTGATCCTCGAGATGATCACCCGGGTGGCCAAACAGCACGGCGGAGTGTCGGTGTTCGGTGGGGTGGGCGAGCGCACCCGCGAAGGCAACGACCTCTGGCTGGAGATGCAGGAGTCGGGCGTCATCAAGAACACCGCGCTCGTGTACGGCCAGATGGACGAGCCACCCGGCGTGCGCCTCCGCGTCGCCCTCTCGGCGGTCACGATGGCCGAGTACTTCCGCGACGTGCAGCTCCAGGACGTGCTGCTGTTCATCGACAACATCTTCCGGTTCACCCAGGCCGGCTCCGAGGTGTCTACCCTGCTCGGCCGCATGCCGTCCGCGGTGGGTTACCAGCCGACGCTGGCGGACGAGATGGGCCAGCTGCAGGAGCGGATCACCTCGACCCGGGGTCACTCGATCACCTCGGTGCAGGCGATCTACGTCCCCGCGGACGACATCACCGACCCGGCGCCGCACACCACCTTCGCCCACCTGGACGCGACGACGGTGCTCTCCCGGCCGATCACCCAGAAGGGCATCTACCCGGCGGTGGACCCGCTGGACTCGACCTCCCGGATCCTGGACCCGCGGTACATCACCAAGGAGCACTACGAGACCGCCTCCCGGGTCAAGGCGATCCTGCAGAAGTACAAGGACCTGCAGGACATCATCGCGATCCTCGGCGTGGACGAGCTGTCCGAGGAGGACAAGATCACCGTGCAGCGGGCGCGGCGGATCGAGCGCTTTCTGTCCCAGAACACCTTCGTGGCCAAGAACTTCACCGGCCTCGAGGGCTCGTTCGTGCCGCTGGAGGAGACCATCGCGGCGTTCACCGCGATCGCCGACGGCAAGTACGACCACGTGCCGGAGCAGGCGTTCTTCATGTGCGGCGGGCTCGAGGACCTCGAGCGCAAGGCCAAGGAACTGGCCAAGTGAGCGCCCGCCGCCGCGGCCTCGGCTGCGGCGGCGGGCGTCCCGGGCCGGGGCCGCGGCTGGGATCGGACGGGCCCGGGCGGGTGGCATGCGGCCGCCAGCCCGGCGGTCGGCCGCCGCGAGGTTCGATAGGCTATTGAAGGATCAACGAGTAGAGGGGCCGCACCGTGGCTGAACTCGAAGTGGCGCTGGTCGCGGCGGACCGGCAGGTCTGGAGCGGCAAGGCGTCGATGGTCATCGCGAAGACCGCCGACGGCGACATCGGCGTCATGCCGGGGCACCAGCCGGTCATGTCCGTGCTCAAGCCCTCGGTGGCGACGATCAGGACCCTGGAGGACGGCGCGCCCGGACCGGTGCTCAAGGTCGCGCTGCACGGCGGGTTCATCGCCGTGGACGAGAATCGGGTGTCGCTGCTGAGCGAGGCCGCCGAGCTGGCCGATGAGATCGACGCCGCGCGGGCGCAGGAGGCGCTGACGCGGGCTCAGGCCGGCGAGTTCGGGCCGGACTCGGAGGCCGCCACCGCCCGCGCCGAGCTGCGTCTGCGCACGGTCGGCCGCGGCCCGCAGCAGGCGTGACGAGGAACGCGATCCGATCCGGCCGCGGCGCGGGCGGACCGGCGACCGAAGTATCAGAAGTCGAAGTCGGAAGGACGGCAGGACCAGGGTGAGCGACCTCGGCGAGCGATGGCGGTGTCGGCGGTGATCGCCGCGCTGCTGGAGGGCTTGGCGGTCGCCTGCCTCATCGGCCTGTGCGCCATAGGTGCCCTCTTCACCCGGCGGGTAGCCATCCGCCGACGAGGCGGTACGTTCGACTGCAGCCTGCGTCTGACCCCGGCGAGCGAGGGGGCGGCGCGGGCTGCGGCGCGTTTCGGGGAGCTGCGGCAGGAGAGCGACCAGCGCACCCGCGCGCACGCCGGCACTCACCCGCATGGCAGCCATGCGCACTCACAATCGCATTCCGTATTCGAGCCTGGGCAGCAGCCCGCGGGGTCGGCGTCCGTAAGGGGCCCGGCCCCTGTTGCTCTCCCGGTCCCGCGAGCGCAGCGCGGCACCCGCGTCCCGTTCAGCGCCTCCGGCGTGCGTGCGGGACGCGGCTGGTCCTACGGCATCGCGCAGTACGAAAACGACCGGATCGACTGGTACCGCATCTTCTCCTACGCGTACCGCCCCGCCGCAGTACTGACCCGCAAAGACCTCGAGGTCGTAGGCCGCCGTGACGCCGAAGGCAACGAGGAACTCGCGCTCTTCCCTGGCTGGACCATCGTCGAGTGCCGCTTCGGGGCGGGACTCGTTGAGTTGGCCATGTCGCCGGACGCGCTCACTGGATTCCTGTCGTGGCTCGAGGCCGCGCCCCCGGGGCAGAACGTCAGCCGCGTGTCCTGACTGGGCTTGCCGCTCTGGCGCTTCGCTTCCGCCCTACGGCTGCGCGGGCAGCTCGGCGGCCAGCCAAGCCGGGAGACGGTCGAGGCAGTCGGACCAGCCCTGCGCGTGCTCGTCGCGGCTCGGGTCGTCGTCGAAGCGCTCGTGAACCAGGGTTAGCACCGTGCCCCCGGCGCTCGAGGCGGGCGGGCTCCCTACTCCTGCTCCTCGCGTGTGCCGCCGGGCTTCCAGAGGACGTCGCCGACGGTGGCGTGGTTGGCGGTCCGCGCCAGGATGAACAGCAGGTCCGACAGGCGGTTGAGGTACTTGGCGGTCAGCGGATTCATCGTGTCGCCGTGTACGTCGAGCGCAGCCCAGGCCGAGCGCTCGGCCCGCCGGGTGACTGTGCGCGCCACGTGCAGCAGTGCCGAGCCGGGGGTGCCGCCGGGCAGGACGAAGGACCGAAGCTTCGGCAAATCCTCGTTGAAGCGGTCGCAGTCCCGTTCAAGCCGATCGATGTCGCGCTGCTCGATCCTCAGTGGAGGAAACTCGGGATTTTCCACGACCGGATTGCACAGGTCCGCCCCGACATCGAACAGTTCGTTCTGGATCCGGGTCAGCACCTTCGCGACCGGCTCCGGCAGGGCGCCGAGCGCGACCGCCACGCCAACGGCCGAATTCGCCTCGTCCACGTCGGCGTAGGCGACCAGTCGCGGATCGTTCTTCGAAGTCTTGCTCATGTCGCCGAGACTGGTCGTCCCGTCGTCGCCGGTCCGGGTGTAGATCCGCGTGAGGTTCACCATAGGCGCAGCGTACCCGGCCGTCCTAGGGCGTACTCGGCCAGACGGTACGCTGCCGGAGGCAGGTCGTTACCAGCGAGTACCGCTACGAGTGGGTACCGAGCACGCATAAGGAGCGTGGAGCGTGGCAAAGCAGCTCGCCGTGATCGGCGCCGGACTGATGGGCTCCGGGATCGCACAGGTGTCCGCCGTGGCGGGATATGACGTGGTGCTGCGCGACGTCACCCCCGAGGCGACCGCGCGCGGACTGGCCGCGATCAAGGCCTCGTTGCAGAAGTTCACCGCCAAGGGGAAGATCGCCGCGGCGGACGCCGAGGCGGCGCTCGGCCGGATCACCATGACGACCGACCTGGGCGCGGCCGGCGAGGCCGACATCGTGGTCGAGGCGGTGTTCGAGGACATCGAGGTCAAGCACTCGGTCTTCCGCGAACTGGACAAGATCTGCAAGGACGACGCGGTCCTGGGCACCAACACCTCCGCGCTGCCGATCACCCAGATCGCCGCGGTCACCGGCCGCCCCGAGTCGGTGGTCGGCACCCACTTCTTCTCGCCGGTGCCGATGATGTCGCTGTGCGAACTGGTGCGCGGCTACAAGACCTCGGACGAGGCGCTGGCCGCCGCCCGCGCGTTCGCCGAGGAGGTCGGCAAGACGTGCATCGTGGTCAACCGGGACGTGGCCGGCTTCGTGACCACCCGCCTGATCGCCGCGCTCACCGTCGAGGCGGTCCGGCTGCTGGAGACCGGCGTGGCCACCGCCGAGGACATCGACCTGGCCTGCAAGCTCGGCTTCGGCCACGCGATGGGCCCGCTCGCCACCGCCGACCTGACCGGCGTGGACATCATGCGCAACGCCTCCCGCAACATCTACAACGAGACACACGACTCGAAGTTCGCGGCGCCGGAGCTGCTGAACCGGATGGTCAGCGCCGGCGCGCTGGGCCGCAAGACCGGCAAAGGCTTCTACGACTACGAGGACTGAGACGCGAGCGGCGGTCACCGCAGGAATGCCAAGAGTCTTTCAAGCGCGGTGAATTGCGGCTTTGACGCTCACACATGAGCGCGGGCCTGGGCAACGGATCAGATGTCCGTTGCCCAGGCCCGTGGGCTCGGTGCCGCGGTCGGTCAGTCGCGCGAGCCGGCGTCGAGCGCCTGGCCGCGCAGCGTCCGCAACGTCCCGTCGCGGTGCTCGCGCAGCATCCGCTTGAGCGCCGGCGGGACCGTCGCCTCGTCGCGCGCCAGCACCGCGTCCACGCCCTCGACGACCCGCTGCTCCACGGTGAGCACCGGGTACAGGCCGTGGACGAGCATCTGCGCCATGTGCGGCGTGCGCGCCGCCCAGAGGTCCGCCACCTTATCGAAGAACCGGTCCGCGTACGGCGCCATCAGTTCCCGCTGGTCCGGCTGGCGGAAGCCGGTGAGGACCGCGAGCAGCGTCTCGTTCGGCATCTCGTCCGAGTCCACCATCGCTGCCCACGCCGACGCCTTAGCCTCGATCGTCGGCTGCGCGGCGCGGGCCGAGGCGGCGTGCCGCTGCCCGGCCGCGGTCGGGTCCCGCTCCGCCTCCGCCGAGATCTGCGCCTCGCCCGCCCGGCCGGTCGCGGCCAGCCGGTGCAGCAGCGCCCAGCGCAGGTCGGTGTCGACCTCGAGCCCTTCGATCGACTCGGTGCCGCCAAGCAGCCCGCTCAGCAGGCTCAGATGCTCGTCCGAGCGTGCGACCGCGGCGAGCGTGCGCGCCCAGGCCAGCTGCACGTCGCTGCCCGGTGCCGCCATCAGCAGCTGGGCGTGCGCGAACGACGCCCACCTCGCCGAGCCCTCCTCCCGCCACGCCGGGTCGGCGTACAGGTCGATGGCCGACTTCGCCTGTCGCTGGAGCGACTGGAGCACGCCGATGTCCGTCTCCCGCTGCGCGCCGGAGATGACCAGCGCCACGTAGTCACGCGCGGGCAGTTCGGCGTTGCGCATCATGTCCCACGCGGCGACCCAGCTCAGCGCGCGCGGCAGGGACTCGGTGAAGTTGTCGATCGACTCCACCAGCGTGGCGATGGACCGCTCGTCGAAGCGGATCCTCGCGTACGACAAGTCGTCGTCGTTGAGCAGCACCAGATCCGGCTGCGCGACCCCGACCAGCTCGGGCACCTCGGTCTGCGCGCCGTCCACGTCGAGTTCGAGCCGACGGGTGCGCACCAGACCCTCGGAGGTGTTGTCGTATAGGCCGACCGCGATCCGGTGCGGCCGCAGCGTCGGGTAGTCCGCCGGGGCCTCCTGCGTGATCGCGAAGCTGCTGTACCGTCCCTCGTCGTCCAGGGTGAAGTCCGGGCGCAGCGTGTTCGGGCCGGCCGTCTCCAGCCACGCCTTCGACCACGCGCCCAGGTCCCGGCCCGAGGACTCCTCGAGCGCTCCCAGCAGGTCGCTCAGCCGGGTGTTGCCCCACGCGTGCCGCTGGAAGTAGGTTCGCAGGCCATTGGTAAAGGCCTCATCCCCGACGTAAGCCACCAGCTGCTTGAGGACCGAGGCGCCCTTCGCGTAGGTGATCCCGTCGAAGTTGACGTACACCTCCTCCAGGTCGCGGATCTCAGCCACGACCGGGTGCGTCGAGGGCAGCTGGTCCTGCGCGTAAGCCCAGGTCTTCTCGGTGTTGGCGAAGGTCGTCCAAGCCCCGGTGAACCGGGTCGCGTCGGCCTGGCAGCGCACCGACGCGTATGTGGCGAACGACTCGTTCAGCCACAGGTCGTTCCACCATTCCATGGTGACCAAGTCGCCGAACCACATGTGCGCCAGCTCGTGCAGGATCGTCTCGGCGCGCCGCTCATAGGCGGCGTCGGTGACCTTCGAGCGGAAGACGTAGTCCTCGCGGAAGGTGACGCAGCCGGCGTTTTCCATCGCCCCCGCGTTGTATTCGGGCACGAACAGCTGGTCGTACTTCGTGAAGGCGTACGGCAGGTCGAACAGCGCCTCGAAGTAGTCGAAGCCCCGCTTGGTGATGTCGAGGATGTCGTCGGCGTCCAGGTACTCGGCCAGGGACTTGCGGCTGGCCACCGCCATGGGGACGACTCGGCCGTCCGCGGCGGTGTAGGTGTCGCGCACCACGTGGTAGTCGCCGGCCACAAGCGCCGTGATGTAGGTCGACATCCGCTCGGACGGCGCGAACCGCCACAGTGCGCGCCCGTCCCCGAGCCTTTCCGGCGTCGGGGTCGGCGAGTTCGAGAACAGCTCCCACCCGTCTTGCGCGGTCACCGTGAACTGGAAGGTCGCCTTGAGGTCCGGCTGCTCGAAGTTGGCGAAAACTCGCCGCGCGTCCGGCACCTCGAACTGCGTGTAGAGCGATACGCCGCCGTCCACTGGGTCGACCATCCGGTGCAAACCCTCGCCGGTGTGGCTGTACGCGCAGGTGGCCCGCACGGTGAGGGTGTTCTGGGCGGCCAGGCCGTCGAGCGCGATCCGCGACTCGGCGAACGCGGAGGCGGGGTCGAGCGGGCGGCCGTTGAGCGTGATCTCGTGGACTTCGGGAGCGACCAGGTCGATGAAGGTGGCGGACCCCGGCTGCGCGGAAAAGCGCACTGTGCTGGTCGACGCGAAGGTCTCCGCGCCGGTGGTCAGGTCGAGCTCGACCTCGTAGGCCGAGACCGACACGAGACGGGCCCGCTCGGCCGCCTCTTCGCGGGTCAGATTGGTACCGGGCACTTTGCTGCACGGCTCCTTACGCATAGGCGCTGTCTTGGTGATTCGATACTCGCACGCTCGGCCCCATCCAGGCATTGGGGATCCGGGAGAGGCGGAATCGAACGACACCGCCGTCTGTTCGCACAGTTGACGCCTGGGGTCCGGATGGCGAGGAATGAGGGAGACTGTAGTGACCGACCGTGATGACGCAAGAGCCGCGGCGGATTTCTGGTTCGACCCGCTGTGCCCGTGGGCCTGGATCGCCAGCCGCTGGATGCTCGAGGTCCAGCAGGTCAGGCCAGTGGACGTGCGCTGGCACGTGATGTCGCTGTCCTATCTGAACCAGGGCCGCGACGAACTGCCGGAGAGGTACCGCGAGATGCTGGACGCGGGCTGGGGTCCGGTGCGCGTCTGCATCGCCGCCGAGCAGAGGTTCGGCAACGAGGCGCTGCTGCCGCTCTACACCGCGCTGGGCAGGCGGCGCCACCAGGAGAAGCTGGAGTTCAGCCGCGAGACGATCGTCGCGGCGCTCGAAGAGGCCGGGCTGCCCGCCGACCTGGCCGACGCCGCCGACTCGACCGAGTACGACGAAGCGCTCAAGGCGTCCCACCACTCCGGCATGGACCAGGTCGGCTACGACGTCGGCACGCCGGTGATCTCGGTGAACGGCGTCGCCTTCTTCGGCCCGGTGGTCTCGCCGATCCCGCGCGGCGAGGCGGCGGCCAAGCTGTGGGACGGCGTGCTGCTGGTGGCCGGCACGGACGGATTCTTCGAGCTCAAGCGCAGCCGCACGCGCGACCCGATCTTCGACTGACAGTCCGTCAGAGGCTCCGTCAGATGCATGGCGAGACGGCGTCCGCGGCCACCCCCCTAGGCCGCGGACGCCGTCGCGTCTTGTCGAAGATCCGATGTCACGCTGTTACTGCTCAGCCCACCTGGGTGCGCTCCGGCTCCCGCTCCGCTTCGGGCAGCGCCGGGGCCGAGACCTCGTCCTCGCGCCGCGCCGGGGAGGGCTCGACCCGCAGGATCCTGGCCGCCCACACCGGCATCCACCAGTTCCACCGGCCGAACAGCGAGATCAGTGCCGGCACGAGCAGCGCGCGCACCACGGTGGCGTCGAGCAGGATGCCCGTGCCGAGCGCCGTCGCGAAGATCTTCACGTCGGTGTCCGGGGCGGAGCCCAGTGCCGCCATCGCCAGGAACAGGATCAGCGCGGCCGAGGTGACCAGCCGCCCGGTGCGCCCGATCCCGGTGACCACGGCCTTGCGCGTCGAGCCGGTCGCGTCGTACTCCTCGCGCATCCGGGACAGGATGAAGACCTCGTAGTCCATCGACAGCCCGTACAGGAACGCGAACACCATCAGCGGAACCCACCCGGTGATCGCGCCGGTCGCCGGGATGCCCCAGATCGCGTGCGAGAGGTAGCCCTTCTGCCAGATCAGCACCAGCGAGCCGTAGACCGCGGCGAGCGACAGCAGGTTGAGCAGCACCGCCTTGATCGGCAGCACGATCGACCGGAACGCGCGGGCCAGCAGGACGAAGGTCAGCAGCGCCAGGATGCCCAGCATCAGCGGGAACGAGCCGTAGACCGCGTGGATCATGTCCACTTCGCCCACGCCCATGCCGCCGACCATCACGCCGGGTACCGCCGCCTCGACCGCCGTGCGCGCCGCCCGAGTCGTGCTCTCGCCCGCCGAACTGGTGCCCTCGTCGGTCGGCACCGCGACCAGCAGCCGGGAGCCCGGACGATCCCAGGCCGGGCCGGTCGGCGCGACCGTGAAGCGGACACCGGACACACCGTCGACCGCGTTCGCGGCGGCGGTTGCCGACCCGGGCTGCGGGACGAGTACCTCGAGCGGGGTGATCACGCCGCTGGAGATCCCCGCGTCGCGCAGCATCACGATGCCGTCGTGCGCCTTGCCGCTCTGCGAGAGAGAGTCGGACGAGGCGTCGCCGACCTTCAGCCCCGTCGCGGTCGCGGCGAGCACCCCCAGCACGACCAGCGCGCCGGCCGTCGCGATCCACCGCCGCCGCACCACCAGGTTCGCCCATGCGGTCCAGCCGCGCGAGGCCTTGTCCTCGTGCCGGATCTTCGGCCAGTCCAGCCGCCGCCCGATGCCGGCGAGCATCGCGGGCACGAGGGTCAGCGTCACGCAGACCGACACCAGTGGGATGATCATGCCGCCGTAGCCGATGGACCGCAGGAACGGCACCGGCAGGATGACGAGCGCGAGCAGTCCGAGCGCGACCGTGACGCCGGAGAACGCCACCGCCCGCCCGGCCGTCTGCATCGCCCGGCGGATCGCGGCGGTGTTGTCGTGTCCGTACGCCAACTCCTCGCGCCACCGGGTGACCAGCAGCAGCGAGTAGTCGATCGCCACGCCGAGCCCGATCAGGCCGACCAGGAATTCCACGATCATCGAGACGGACGTGACCTCGGTGACGCCCAGGATCGCCAGGAACGCGGTCAGCACCGAGACCGCCGCGATCAGCAACGGCACCAGGGCCAACAGCGAGGCGAAGACGAACAGCAGCACGGCCAGCGCCCCGAGGCCGCCGAGGAGGATCTCGTTCAGGATGCTCAGGCCCCCGCTGGATCCGTTGTTCTGCAGCGGCTGCTCGCCGGTGATCCGGACCGTCGAGCCCGGTGGCAGCTCGGCGTTGAGGATCTGCTCCGCCCGCGTGGAGACCTGGTTTTGGATATCCGAGCCGCCCATGCCATCCGCGCCTGCGGTGAAGATGTAGGCGTAGGTCGTGCGGCCGTTGGAGCCGATGAAATCGTGGTTCCCCGTATTGGCGTAGTCGGCGACGCGCGCACCCGGGATCCGGCTCACCGCGTCGAAGGCGGCGGTGACCCGCGGGTCGTTCGCCGAGACCCCCGTGGGCGTCTGCACTACGGGGACGAGGGGCGCGAGCTGTCCGCCGTTGCCGTACTCGGCGACGATGGCCTGGTTCGCGACATAGCTGGGCTGGCCGGGCATCGAGAACGTCTTGTCGAGATGGTTCGACAGCGTCGAGGACGCGGCGATGCCCGCGATGAACGCCGCCAGCCACAGCAGGTACACCCACTTGCGGTGGGTGGTGGTGAAGGCCGAAAGCCGGTCCATGGCCCCGGATCCCCTCCTCGTCTCTGGGTCGTGCGCCGGTTCGGTACCGGCGGCCCCATCCGACAAGGAACCAGTTCGGGCTGGCGAGGTACTGTGCGCAACCTGTGAGGCGTCTGGGAGAGTGGGAACAGAACCGTTAACGGAGGGCACGGATTCGGCGATATCGCCGTCTACGAGCCCGGCGACGGGCAGCCGCACGGTGAGGACCGTTCCGCATCCGGGAACCGACCTGACCTCGGCATGGCCGCCGTGCGCGGCCGCGACCGAGGCTACGATCGACAGCCCCAGGCCAGAGCCGCCCGCTCCGTCGCCCCGCTTACGCGACGCGTCGGCCCGATAGAAGCGTTCGAAGACCCGCTGCTGCTGCTCCGGGGTCAGGCCCGGACCCGCGTCGGCGACCTCGAGAACCGCGCACTCGCCCTCGCGGCGCACCGTCACCGACGCGGGCGTGCCTTCCGGGGTGTGGGCACGCACATTCGACAGCAGATTCGCCAGCAGCTGCCGCAACCGGTCGCCGTCACCGCGCACTTCGACGCTCGCCGCACCGTTCTCGCCGGGCGCGCCGCCGAAGACGGTCGCGTCCACGGGCCACTGCGGCCCGGCAGCCTGCGAGTCGCGGGCGGCGTCCCGCGCCAGTGCGCCGAGGTCCACCCGTTCGCGCCCGAGCGGCCGCCCCGAGTCGAGGCGGGCCAGCAGCAGCAGCTCGTCGACGAGCACTCCCATCCGGGCCGACTCGGATTCGATCCGCCGCATCGCCAGCGCCAGATCCTCCGGCCGCGAGGCGGCGCCGCGGCGGAACAGCTCTGCGTAACCGCGGATCGAGGCGAGCGGGGTGCGCAGTTCGTGCGAGGCGTCGGCGATGAAGCGGCGCAGCCGGTGCTCCGAGGCGCGCTGCTCGGCGAAGGAGTGCTCGAGGCGCGCGAGCATGGTGTTCACCGAGGCGCCGACCTGGCCGATCTCGGTGTTCGGGTCGTCCGGCTCGACCCGGTGGTCCAGCTCCCCGGCGCCGATCGCCACGATCCGGTCGCTCATGTCCTCGAACGGTTTGAGCTGCCGCCTGATCCGGGTGTTGGACATCAGGCCGACCAGCAGCCACGCGATCACCCAGATGCCGATCTCGAACTTGCCCACCGAGGCCATGGTGTCGGTGATGTCCTGCTCGGACATGGCCAGCACCAGGAAGCCGTGGCCGTTGGGCAACCGGGAGGCACGCACCCGGTAAGCGGGTGCGTGCAGCCCGCCGCCGCCGGTGGCGGCGTTGGCGTCGAAGAGCCGTGCGCCGTCGCCGTTCGCGCCGGTGCCGGCCGGCCCCACCGCCAGGTCGGCGGGCAGGCTCGGCTGGGCGTTCGTCCCGCCCGGGTCGAAGATGACGGCGCCGTTGAGATCGCGCAGCTCGATGAAAACCGGCAGCAATCCGGTGGCTGCGATCTCGTGCCAGGTCTGGACGGTGGGGCCGGAACCCCCGAGGGTGAGCGGCGCGCCGGGCGGGGTGCCGGCGGCGTATGCGTCGAGGACCTGCGCGGTGGCGTCGAGCTGGTGGTCGATTCGGTTCATCAGGACCGTGTGCACCGAGAAGTAGGTGCCGACGGAGAAGATGGTCAGCGCCAGCGCGAGCCAGATCAGCAGGGTGTGCATCAGCCGCCTGCGCAGCGAGCGGGCGCGGGGCAGACGGGGCAGCCGCATGGCTCGCATAGGCACTCAGTCCTTTGGCAGGCGCAAGGTGTAGCCGACTCCGCGGACGGTGTGGATCAAGGGCTCGCGGTCCTTGTCCACCTTCTTGCGCAGGTAGGAGATGTAGGTCTCGACGACGTTGTCGCCGCCTCCGAAGTCGTACTGCCAGACGTGGTCGAGGATCTGCGCCTTGGACACGACCCGTCCGGCATTGAGCAGCAGGTAGCGCAGCAGCTTGAACTCGGTCGGGGTCAGGTCGAGCGGCACGCCGGAGCGGCGGGCCTCGTGCGCGTCCTCATCGACGACCAGGTCGGCGAACTCGAGCCGGGCGTCCTCGAGGTCCGGGCGGGTGCGCCGCAGCACGGCGCGGATGCGGGCGATGAGCTCGTCGAGTGCGAACGGCTTGGTCACGTAGTCGTCGCCGCCGACCGTGAGCCCGTTGACTTTGTCCTCGGTGGCGTCGCGGGCGGTGAGGAAGACGACGGGCAGCCGGACGCCCTGCGAGCGCAGCCGGGAGCAGACCTCCAGCCCGGTGTAGTCCGGCAGCATCACATCCAGCACGGCCAGGTCGGGCGCGAACTCGGCGTTCTTCGCCAGGGCCTCGCGCCCGGTCGACGCGGTCGCCACCTCGAAGCCCTCGTAGCGCAGTGCCAGCCCGACCAGTTCGGTGATCGCCGCCTCGTCGTCCACCACCAGGACGCGCGCCTCTGGTTTGCCCCCCGCCCGCTCGCCCATCCGCTGCTCCCGCCTGTCCCGATGCCGACGCGCAGTCGGACACACGACCGCGCCACACTCGCGCCCAACGTATGCAGCGCCGCTGTGCCACCCCTGGGGCAATCCTGAGAGTCACCTGTGAGAAACCCTCGCCGCTCCTGATGATCGCATAAGCACCCGGCGGCTGGTCCACGCGTCACTCGGACGAGGCGGGCACAGGCATGCGGCCCCATGGGAGACTGCACGCATGCGAATCTTCCTCGGCTCCGACCACGCCGGCTTCGAGCTCAAGCAGCACCTGGTCGACCGGCTCAAGGAACTCGGCCACGAGCCGGTCGACGTCGGCCCGCACGCCTACGACGCCGCCGACGACTACCCGCCCTACGTGATGCGCGCGGCGAAGGCCGCGGCCGACGAGCCGGGCTCCCTCGGCATCGTGATCGGCGGTTCCGGCAACGGTGAGGTCATCGCCGCCGACAAGGTGCCCGGTGTACGGGCCGCGCTGGTGTGGAACGAGCAGACCGCCACCCTCGCGCGCGAGCACAACGACGCCAACGTCATCAGCCTCGGCGCCCGCATGCACCCGCTCGGGGACGCGACGCGATTCGTCGAGCTGTTCGTCGCGACCCCGTTCAGCAACGACCCGCGGCACGTCCGGCGGATCGCGATGATCAGCGAATTCGAGAAGACCGGCGAGCTGCCCGCGGTGCCGGAGGCAGGGGCCGGAGAGTAGGCCGGCTCTCGGATTCGCGTGTTCGGATCAACCGATGATCTGCACTTACACCCCTTCCGCGGAGACGTCCCGGGTCGGGCATCGCACCGCAAACCGTCCCAAGTCATCCAATCGGGTGATTGCGTGACCATCCGCCCACGGCGCCGACCCTGGCGGGTGACGTGGGCGCCAACGGGTCGATATGGTCCCGGCATGGTGGTGACGTCCTCGGCCCTCGTGGTGTCCGGCCGGTCCGGCGGTGGCCGGGGCCGGCGGGCGGCCGCAGCGCTCTGGGTGCGCACCTCCGTGCTGCCCTCCGAGGGCTTCCTCGTTCCGGTCCTGATCGCCCTCGCCGCGCTCGTGGGCGTGCTCGCCCACCTGCACGCCCTGTGGGTCCAGGACTCGATGGTGACGCTGCCGCTGCTGCTCGGCGGCTTCCTGCTGCGCTTCACCGCGCAGCTCGTCTTGCTCGCCGCCTGCGCGCTCGTGGTGGTCGCGGATGAGCTGACCACCCGCCCGATCCGCCCCGCGCCCGGCACGATCCTGCTGGTCGGGATCACCGCGCTGGTCGTGTTGGTGATGTCGCGTCAGCGGGTGCGGCTCGGGGTGCGCGGCACCCGCGGCGAATCCATGCTCTTCGACCTGCGCGAACGGCTCCAGGCCCAGGGGCGGGTGCCCAGGCTGCCGCGGGGCTGGCATCTGGAGTTCGCGATGCGCTCGGCCGGGGGCCAGTCCTTCGCGGGCGACTTCCTGGTCGCCGCCAAGAGCGATTCCGGCCCGGACGGCTCCCCAGCCGGACCGGGCCGCCTGCAGCTCAGCCTGGTCGACGTCTCCGGTAAGGGGCTGCAAGCGGGCACCCGCGCGCTGTTGCTCTCCGGGGCGTTCGGCGGCCTGCTCGGCTCGGTCCCGGCCGACGAATTCCTCAGCGCCGCGAACGGGTATCTGCTGCGGCAGGGCTGGGAGGAGGGTTTCGCGACGGCGGTGCACCTCGCGGTCGACATGGCGACCGGCGAATACGAGTGTTACAGCGCGGGCCATCCGCCGATCGCCCAGCTCTCGTCCGGGTCGGGCCGCTGGTCGCTGTGCGAGACCCCGGGACCGCTGCTCGGGATCCTGCCGGACGCCGAGTACCGGCCCACCCGCGGCCGCCTGGAGAGCGGCGACGGCCTGCTGATGTTCACCGACGGGCTGATCGAGCAGCCCGGCCGGGATCTGGCGGTCGGCCTCGACCGCCTGCTCGGCGCCGCGCAATCGCTCCAGGCGAAGGGCTTCGGCGGCGGCGCGGAGCGGGTCGTGGACGCCGTGGCCCGCAAGACGGATGACGACCGGGCGCTCGTCGTGCTCTGGCGCGCCTGAGCCGGAACGGCTGCTCTCCGAAGTTGACCAGGCCCCGCGGCGTCACTCGCCGCGGGGCCCGCTCGCTTCAACCGATCCGAAGTGGTGCTGGTTCAAGCATGTGTTGGTTCAGAGCACCGCGTCAGTTCAGGCTGCCCAGCACCTGGTTGATCTCGGGCGCAGCGGTTGAGGCACCGAAGCCGCCACCGACCGCCAGCGCCGCGACCGCGTAATCGCCCTTGAACAGGATCGTCCAACTGTTGTCGCTCTTGCCCTGGACCTGAGCGGTACCGGTCTTCGCGTAGACGCCGGCGGTGTTGCTGATCACACCGCCTGCCAGGGTGCCCCCGCTGTCGGTGAGCACCGCGTGCATGAGCGTCTTGAGATTGCTCTGCGTCGACGAGGACAGCGGCGTGCCGGTGATCTGCTGAGTGCCGGGCACCAGGGTCGGGGACTTGAAGCCTCCGCTGTCGATCGTCGCCGCCACCGCCGCCATCGCGAGGGGCGAGGTGGTGATCTGGTCTTGGCCGACCAGCTCCTCCGAGAGGGCGTTGCTGGGGGTGTTCGGGACGTTGCCGTACACCGTCGGCGAGCCGAGGCCGACGTCCCAGGGCTGATTGAAGCCGTAGTAGTCGTGCGCGGTGGAGACCAGCTGATCTCGGGTGACCTGATTGTGGAAGCTGCTGAACGCGTTGTTGCAGGAGGCCGCGAAGTCTGTGCGGAAGGAGTTACCCGTGCCGACCTCGCTCTCGCTGTTGTGCAGGGTGATCCCGTCCGCGTTGAGCGTCGCGGGGCACGGGACGGTCTGGTTCAGGTCGGTGACCTTGCCCGAGTTGAGCAGCAGCGTGGTGGTGATGGTCTTGAACGTCGAGCCCGGGGCGTACTTGCCCAGCATCGCGGTGTCCAGGCCGTTCGGGGGGTTGTTGGCGACAGCCAGGATATTGCCGGTCGAGGGCTGGATGATCACCATCGAGCTGTTCGGCGCCCGGCTCACCGCCGACTGGGCCGCGGCCTCGATGGTGGCGTCGATCGTCGTCTTGACCGACGCCGTGTCGACCGGGTCGGAGATCTTCGTGATCGTGGAGACCACGGTTCCGTCGGCCTTCTCGATCTGCACCTTCTGGCCGGGGGTGCCGCCGACCGGGGCGTTCTTCTCGAGGACGGCGATGATGTTGGTCAGGCTCGGCGCGTTGGAGCTGGTCAGCTGGGTGCCGTTGCGGTCCGAGACGGAACTGGCGGTCGGCGGGATGGTGCCGATGCCGAGCTTCTCGCCCGCGGTCAGGCTGGTGAACAGCACGCTCGGCTGCCACTTCACGAACCACCGGGTGACCCCGTCCACGCTGCCCTGGTAGGCGGCCAGGCCCGAGCTGTAGCTCCAGGCGCTGGCGGGGGTGCCGATCTGAGCGGTGACGTTGAACGTCATCCAGCCGGCGCCGGTGGCCGATCCGGGCATGATCGTCAGACCGCTCACCTTGAGGTCGGACTTGTACGCGGTGAGCGCGGTGAGCGCCGCGGTCGGATTGTCGGTGATGTTCGCCGCCGCCCGGAGGCCGCCGTTCTGCCAGGCCGTGAGGAACGCGGTGCCGGTCTGCGTCGCGTCCGAGCCGGCGTCGGAGCCGCTGGGGGAGAAGCCGACGGTCGGCACCGGCTTGGCGGACAACCCGGGGATGTTGACGGTCTTGGTGAGCACGAGCGCCGCCGCGATCGCCACCGCGATGAAGCCCACGATCGAGGTGATGAGCAGCGCGCGCTTGCGGCTGCCGCGCGGGCGCCCGGGGTCGTCGTAGTCGTATTCGTCGAAGTCGTCGTAGTGGCTACCGGGGGGCACGTAGCCGTCGTGGGTACGTATGGCGCCCGGTGGCGTGTACGGGCTCGCCTGATAGGACGCGGGAGCGTTGGGATAGACGCCCTGCCGCGAGTAGCCCCGCTGTGGCTGTGGCTGTCCCCACGCGACACCGGTTTCCGCCGCGCCGGGTTGGGCCTGGGAGGTCGGCTGCGGAAGCGCGACGGTGGTCGGTTGCGGCACCGGCTGAGTTTTGGGCTGCTGCGGCGACGTGCCGGTCGGGGACTCCCGTACGGCCATGCCGCCGGTCGGACGCTCGCGCGGCAGGTCAGGCTTCGGTATGGCCTGCGTGGGCGCGCTCGCCGGCGT
>NZ_DASZGI010000140.1:0-14264 GCF_035938995.1 Actinocrinis sp. | reverse complement strand
AGACGCCGCTCTAGCATCACCATCAGGTTCGATCCGGTGGGCCCCTTCGAGCGCTCCGCCTTCTCGAAATAATTGCGGAACTGGCGTTCCAGCAGGCCGTAGGTGCGCTTTACTTTCTGCTTTTCGCGCAACTGTACGCCGTATCCGACCATCTTCGGGCGCCGCGCTTGGCCGTGCTGGCCGGGAACGAAATTACGCTTTTCGATGGCGCATTTTTCCGTAAAACACCGGAGGCCCTTCAGGTAGAGTTTCATCCCCTCCCGACGGCACAGCCGGCAAACCGCTTCACGATGTCTTGCCAAGTGATGCTCTCCTTTGCTGCAACTTCCAAGCGGGCACGGCCCGCCACGGCGGATCTGCGACATGCCGTGCCCCTACGAAGATCTTTTCCAACTACACGCGGCGGCGCTTCGGCGGACGGCAGCCGTTGTGCGGGGACGGGGTCACATCGTTGATGGACCCGACCTCGAGGCCGGTCTGCTGGAGCGAGCGGATCGCGGTCTCGCGCCCGGAGCCCGGACCCTTGACGAACACGTCGACCTTCCGCATGCCGTGCTCCATGGCGCGGCGGGCGGCGGCCTCGGCGGTCATCTGCGCGGCGAAGGGCGTGGACTTGCGCGAGCCCTTGAAGCCGACCTGGCCGGAGCTGGCCCAGGCGATCACGTTGCCCTGCGGGTCGGTGATCGAGACGATCGTGTTGTTGAACGTGCTCTTGATGTGCGCGTGCCCGTGGGCGACGTTCTTCTTCTCCTTGCGGCGCACCTTCGTCTTCGCGGCGCCCGCGGCCTGACGGCTCTTGGGAGGCATATCTCGCAGTACTCCAAATGAGGTGATCGGTCCCGGACGGTTCGAGGACCGCGGGGACTACTTCTTGCCCGGCTTCTTCTTGCCGGCGATGGCGCGGCGCGGGCCCTTGCGGGTACGCGCGTTGGTGTGGGTGCGCTGGCCACGGACCGGCAGGCCACGGCGGTGGCGCAGGCCCTGGTAGCACCCGATCTCCATCTTGCGGCGGATGTCGGCGGCCACTTCGCGACGGAGGTCGCCCTCGATCTTGTAGTTGGCGTCGATCCAGTCGCGCAGCTTGACCAGGTCGTCTTCGGTCAGGTCCTTCACCCGGACGTCCGGGGAGACGCCGGCCCCGGCGCAGGTCGCCTGCGCGCGGGTGCGGCCGACGCCGTAGATGTAGGTCAGGGCGATCTCCAGCCGCTTGTCGCGGGGGAGGTCGACTCCGACGAGGCGTGCCATCTGGCAGGCTCCTAGGTTCACTTCGCGGAGGTCTGGCGCGGCACCGTTCCTTGCCACGGGTACGTACCCTGACATGGAAGGTCCCCGGCCTCCGTGCCGGGGGTGTCGTCCGGCGCGCGGCGGTGTGCCGCGGGCCGGGGTCGGGATGCCGCGCTCTTACGGGTGCTGGACGTCAGTCGCGGACGACGAGCAAGCGCGCGGTGCCCTTAACAAGAAGTCTCCACGGCGCACACGAGCTCCGGGGCGGTTCAGCCCTGGCGCTGCTTGTGGCGCAGGTTCTCGCAGATCACCATGACCCGGCCGTGACGGCGGATCACCTTGCACTTGTCGCAGATCGGCTTGACGCTCGGCTTGACCTTCATGATGGAGGTCCCTTTCGAGCGGCACCGCCCGGATGAACGGGCGGCGCTGGATCGCGAATATTGGATTGTTGCTGTACTGCTGGGTGGAGCCGGTCTTACTTGTACCGGTACACGATCCGGCCGCGGGTCAGGTCGTACGGGCTGAGCTCGACGACGACCCGGTCGTCCGGGAGGATCCGGATGTAGTGCATCCGCATCTTCCCGCTGATGTGCGCGAGAACCTTGTGCCCGTTCTGCAGCTCGACCCGGAACATCGCGTTGGGCAGAGACTCGACGACGGTGCCCTCGATCTCGATGGCCCCTTCTTTCTTGGGCATGTCCTCGCACTTCATTCGATAGACGGCGTGACGCGGCGGTCGCAGGACCGACGAGTCAGTTTACGTCGTGGGCTGCGAAAATTACCAATCGGCCTGTTGAGCAGACCGCGGCTCAGCGCCGCTGGCCGAGACCGGAGACGACCCGGCCGAGCATAAGGAAGCCGAGGATCCCGATCGGCCAGGCCGGCCAGAAGTCCGACCAGCCGCCACCGAGCAGCCCGGTTATGAACCAGATGCCGGTGAGCAGGATCGAGAGCCCGGCCCAGGCGGCGAACGCGCCGGCCGGGCCCTGCGCCTGGCGCTTGGCGAGCCGGACGGCGCGCCGCTGCTCCCGCATCTGGGCGCGGACCTGCTCACGCATCGCGTGTTTCTGCAGCTTCCACTCCATCGCGGCGCCGATCACGGCGGCGGCGATGTCTCCGGCCGGAGTGTTCTGCTTGGTCTGGCCGTACGTGGTCCAGCTGCCCGTCGGCGGCACCGCGTCCTGCGGCGAACCCCACGCCGCGGCGCCCTGCTGCGTCTTGCCCCGTGCGCCGAGGTCCACCGGAAGGTCCCGGGTCAGCTCGGCCAGTTCCCCGTAGGTCTTCGCCGCGTACGCGGCGGACATGCGCTGCTCGAATTCGTCCATCGCCAGCCGGCCGTCGGCCGTGTGCTGCCTGAGCTGCTCCACGATCCGTTCGCGGTCGGCGTCCGAAGCGCGGACGCTCGGGTCCCCTACCCCACCTTGCGACATATCGCGAGTGTACCTCGGCGTTGTGGACGTCGTCACGAGGCGCCTGTCACGGGCTGCTTATGACCATTGTCATGGGTGAGGTGTCTCATTGGCGCCCCGGAGCCAACCGGGGCTTGATGGCGGCTGTAGATCGGGCCGCGGGGAGAAATGCGCTCCCCGCGGCCCGATCTTTCGCCGCCGCCCCGGCCGGCTCCGAAGCGCGCGAATCTGCTTACGGGTGAACCGGAACGCCGAGACGGCCGAGTTCCGCCTTCCCGCCGTCGAACGCCGTCGTGACCCACAGGCCCTGCTCGGTAAGGGCGACCGTGTGCTCGAAGTGCGCGGAGCTAGAGCCGTCGCGGGTGACGACCGTCCAGCCGTCGTCCAGTTCCGCGGTCTGCTTGTGCCCGAGCATGAGCATCGGCTCGATCGCCAAGGCCATCCCGACCTGCATCTTCGGTCCGCGGTCGAGAGTGCGGTGGTTGTAGATCATCGGGTCCATGTGCATTTGCGAGCCGATGCCGTGCCCGCCGTAGCCCTCGACGATGCCGTACATCCCCTGGGTGCGCACGTAGGACTGGATCGCGCGGCCGATGTTGTTGAGCCGCTCGCCGGCCTTGATCGCGGCGATGCCCTGCCACATCGACTCCTCGGTGACCCGCATCAGCTCGGCCACCGCCGGATCGATCTCGCCGCAGGCCACCGTGATCGCCGAGTCGCCGTGCCAGCCCTGGTAGATCGCGCCGCAGTCGATCGAGACGATGTCGCCGTCGCGCAGCGCGTAGTCGCCCGGGATGCCGTGCACGATCTCGTTGTTGACCGAGGCGCAGATCACCGCGGGGAAGGCCGGGGCGCCGTGGCCGCCGCCGTAGCCCTTGAACGAGGGGACGGCGCCCTGCGACCGGATCGAGTCCTCGGCGAGCGCGTCCAGCCGCGCCGTGGTGACGCCTTCCTTGACCTCGCCGCGCAGCAGCTCCAGGGTCCGGGCGACGATCAGGCCCGCCTCGCGCATCAGCGCGAACTGCTCCTCGTTCTTCAGCTCTGCCATGCGGACATTCTCCCGCATGGCGGAGCATGCGACCGTGCGTCGAGCGAGCCGTCGGGCGCTAGACGTCTTCCAGTGCCGTCAGAATGCGCGCGGTGACGTCGTCCAGGGCCCCGGTGGCCTCGATGGTGGTCAGCAGCCCGCGCTCCCCGTAGAAGCCCACTATGGGCGCCGTCTCGCGCTCGTAGACCGCCAGCCGCTCGCGGACGGTCTCCTCCTTGTCGTCGTCGCGCTGGTACAGCTCGCCGCCGCAGATGTCACAGACCCCCGCCACGCTCGGCTGGTTGAAGTCCACGTGGAAGATGTGCGTGCTGTCGTTGCGGCACAGCCGGCGCCCGGCGATCCGCTTGACGACCTCGTTGTTGTCGACCACGAGTTCGAGCACCACGTCGAGCTTGGTGTCCATGCCGGCCAGGATCGCCTCGAGCTCCTCGGCCTGTGGGACGTTGCGCGGGAAGCCGTCGAGCAGGAAGCCGTTCGCGACGTCGGGCTGGGAGAGCCGGTCGCGCACCATGGCGATGGTCACCGAGTCCGGGACCAGCCGGCCGGAGTCCATGTACGACCTGGCCTCCAGGCCCAGCGGTGTGCCTGCCCCCACGTTGGCGCGGAAGATGTCCCCGGTGGAGATCGCCGGGATCTTCAACCGGTCGGCGACGATCTTGGCCTGGGTTCCCTTGCCCGCGCCGGGCGGGCCGACAAGCACGATACGCATCTACCGGAGGAACCCTTCGTAGTTGTGCTGCTGCAGCTGGCTCTCGATCTGCTTCACCGTCTCCAGGCCGACGCCCACGATGATCAGGATCGAGGTACCGCCGAAGGGGAACTTCCCGCCCGTGTGGAACTGGGCGAGCGCGATCATCGGGATGATCGCGATCACGGCCAGATACAGGGCCCCGGGCCAGGTGATCCGGGTCAGGATGTAGTTCAGGTACTCGGCGGTCGGCTTGCCCGCCCGGATGCCCGGGATGAACCCACCGTACTTCTTCATATTGTCCGCAACCTCGTCCGGGTTAAACGTGATCGCGACATAGAAGAATGCGAAGAAGAGGATGAGCAGGAAGTAGGCCACCGAGTAGTAATACGAGTATCCGTTGTTGGTGAGGCCCAGGTTCTGCCGGATCCAGCTGGACCAGTGGTGCTTTTGGTTCGGGTCGGCGAACTGCGAGACCAGGACGGGCAGCTGCAGCAGCGAGGAGGCGAAGATGACCGGGATGACGCCGGACTGGTTGACCTTGATCGGGATGTAGGTCGAGGAGCCGCCGTACATCCGCCGCCCGATCATCCGCTTCGCGTACTGGACCGGGATGCGCCGCTGGCCCTGTTCGATGAACACCACGAAGCCGACCAGCACCATGCCCATCGCGATCACGCCGAGGAAGGCCACCCAGCCGCCGCCGAGCTTCTGGGTCTGCTTGATCGCCCACAGCTGGCTCGGGAACCCGGACGCGATCGAGGTGAAGATCAGCAGCGACATGCCGTTGCCGATGCCGCGGTCGGTGATCAGCTCGCCCAGCCACATGATGACGGAGGTGGCGGAGACCATCACCAGCACCAGGACCGCCTCGGCCTTGAGGTCGACCTGCGGGTAGATGATCGAGGTCTGGCAGGAGGTGCCGAGCAGGTACTGCGGCGCGTTCTTCGCGGTCGCGATCAGGCCGGTGGACTGGAGGATCGCCAGGCCGACGGTCAGGTACCGGGTGTACTGGGTGATCTTCGCCTGCCCGGCCTGGCCCTCCTTCTTCAGGGCGTCGAGCCGGGGGATCACCACGGTCAGCAGCTGCAGGATGATCGACGCGGTGATGTACGGCATGATGCCGAGCGCGAAGATCGACAGCTGGAGCAGCGCGTTGCCGGAGAACAGGTTGATCAGGCCGAGCGCGCTGCTGGTGCCGTTGGTGCCGATGCACTGCCGGATCGCGGCCTCGTTCACGCCGGGGGCGGGAATGTGCGCGCCCAGCCGGAACAGAGCCATCATGGCCAGCGTGAACAGCAGCTTCTTGCGCAGGTCGGGTGTCCGGAAAGCCCGGGCGAATGCTGTGAGCACTGTTCCTCCTGCGCGCTGTCCCGTCGGGCCGTGCGTCGCCTTACGGGAGCTGTGGTTTCGTCATGGTCCCGGGCAA
Source organism: Actinocrinis sp. (assembly GCF_035938995.1). Lineage (GTDB taxonomy): Bacteria > Actinomycetota > Actinomycetes > Streptomycetales > Catenulisporaceae > DASZGI01. The sequence continues at coordinate 8,463 of NZ_DASZGI010000140.1, read as the reverse complement.
GCCTGAACCGCCGGGATCGCCTCGGCTCGCGCCATCTTACGCAAAGTTCACAGGACAAGGCGATACTCGGGCGGCAACTGCCCTCCGCCCGACCCGGAGCCGGACTAGGCAGCGGTGAATGGGTGTGGTTTTGATCACGCGGGTTGCGTGTCTGTGGCCGGCCGTCGCGGCCAAATGCGCCCGCCCGACAGGCGAAGGGCCCGCTTCCTGCTCGGAAGCGGGCCCCATAGCAGAACTCTACAGCTCTTCGGTGGAACCGCCGGCCGCGGCGATCTTCGCCTTGGCGGAGGCCGAGTAGGCGTCCACCTTGACGTTGAGCGCGACCGAGATCTCGCCGGTGCCGAGCACCTTGACCAATTCGTTCTTGCGCACCGCGCCCTTGGCCACCAGGTCGGCCTTGGTCACTTCGCCGCCCTCGGGGTAGAGCTCGGCGAGCTTGGCCAGGTTGACCACCTGGTACTCGACGCGGAACGGGTTCTTGAAGCCCTTGAGCTTGGGCAGCCGCATGTGCAGCGGCATCTGCCCGCCCTCGAAGCGCTGCGGAACCTGGTAGCGCGCCTTCGTGCCCTTGGTTCCGCGGCCCGCCGTCTTGCCCTTCGAGCCCTCACCGCGGCCGACCCGGGTCTTGGCGGTCTTGGCGCCGGGGGCCGGACGCAGGTGGTGGACCTTGAGCGGACGCTCCTGCGCGGCGCCCTCGGCCGGCGCGGCGGCCTTCTTCGTCGCCGCAGTGTTCTCCGACATCAGTCGACCTCCTCAACCTTCACGAGGTGGCGGACGGTGTGGACCATGCCGCGGATCTCCGGGCGATCCTCCTTGAGGACCGTGTCGTTGATCCGCTTGAGGCCCAGCGCGTCCAGCGTGGCGCGGTGGTTCTGCTTCGTCCCGATCTTCGAGCGGATCTGGGTCACCTTCAGCTTCGCCATGTCACGCCCCCGTCCCCGCGCGGGCCCGCAGCAGCGCGGCCGGCGCGACGTCCTCGAGGGGCAGGCCGCGGCGGGCGGCGATCTCCTCGGGCCGAACCAGGCCCTTGAGAGCGGCCACCGTGGCGTGCACGATGTTGATCGGGTTGTCCGAGCCGAGCGACTTGGACAGCACGTCGTGCACGCCCGCGCACTCGAGCACCGCGCGCACCGGGCCGCCGGCGATGACGCCGGTACCCGGGGAGGCCGGCTTGAGCAGCACGACGCCCGCGGCGTCCTCGCCGGTGATCGGGTGGGGAATGGTCCCCTGGATCCGCGGCACCTTGAAGAAGTGCTTCTTGGCCTCCTCCACGCCCTTGGCGATGGCGGCCGGCACCTCCTTGGCCTTGCCGTAGCCCACGCCGACCGTGCCGTCGCCGTCGCCGACGACGACCAGCGCGGTGAAGGAGAACCGGCGTCCGCCCTTCACGACCTTGGCCACGCGGTTGATGGTGACGACCCGCTCGACGTAAGCGGTCTTCTCGGCTGCGGGGGCGGCGTCCTGGTTGCGGCGGTCACGACGGTCGCGACGCTCGCCGCCCTCACCGCCGCGGCCACCCGCACCGCCGCCGCGGCGCTGCTGGGGAGGCATCAGGAATCCCTCTTCTCAGTGTTCTGGTAGTTCGTCGCCATCACAGTTCCAGCCCCGCCTCGCGGGCGCCTTCCGCCACGGCGGCGACGCGGCCGTGGTACTTGTTGCCGCCGCGGTCGAACACGACCTTGGTGATCCCGGCGGCCTTTGCCCGCTCGCCGACCAGCTTGCCGACCTCGCGGGACAGCTCCACCTTCTTGCCCTCGGCCGCGCGCAGCGAGGCCTCGAGGGTGGAGGCGGAGACCAGCGTGTGGCCGAGCCTGTCGTTGACGACCTGCGCGACGATGTGCCGGTTGGACCGGGTGACGACCAGGCGCGGACGCTCCTCGGTGCCGTTGACCCGCTTGCGCACGCGGATGTGCCGCCGCTTGACCGCGACGGCCTTGCGCGCGTCGCCCTTGGCGATCTTGAAGCCGTACCCCATGGCTACTTACCAGCCTTTCCGACCTTGCGGCGGATGACTTCGCCTTGGTACCGCACGCCCTTGGCCTTGTACGGGTCGGGCTTGCGCAGCTTGCGGATGTTCGCCGCGACCTCGCCGACCTTCTGCTTGTCGATGCCCGACACCACGAAGCGGGTCGGGGCCTCCACCCGGAAGGAGATGCCCTCCGGCGCGGTGACGGTGATCGGGTGCGAGTAACCGAGGGCGAACTCCAGGTCCGAGCCCTTGGCCTGCACGCGGTAGCCGACTCCGGAGATCTCCAGGATCTTCGAGTAGCCGGCGGTGACACCGATGATCATGTTGTTGACCAGGGTGCGGGACAGGCCGTGGCGCTCCTTGGCGGCGCGCTCGTCGTTGGGGCGGGTCACCTGGAGGGTGCCGTCCTCGGCCTTCTCGATGCCGATGGGCTCGACGAGCGTGTGCGAGAGGGTGCCCTTGGGGCCCTTCACCGTCACGTCGCGCCCGTCGATGGTGACCTCCACGCCGGCCGGAACCGGGATGGGCAGCCGTCCGATACGAGACATGTGCTAGTCCTCCCTTCCGGACTTACCAGACGTAGGCGAGGACTTCCCCGCCCACACCCTTCTTGGCGGCCTGACGGTCGGTCAGCAGGCCGGAGGACGAGGAGATGATCGCGATGCCGAGCCCGCCGAGCACGCGCGGCAGGCCGGTGGACTTCGCGTAGACGCGCAGACCGGGCTTCGAGATGCGCTTGATGCCGGCGATCGACCGCTCGCGGTTCGGGCCGTACTTCAGCGTGATGGTGAGCTTCTTGCCCACCTCGAGGTCCTCGGACTTGTAGGAGGCGATGTAGCCCTCCTGCTGGAGGATCTCGGCGATGCGGGCCTTGAGCTTGGAGTACGGCATGTCGACTGTGTCGTGGTACGCCGCGTTGCCGTTGCGCAGACGCGTCAGCATGTCTGCGATCGGGTCGGTCATGGTCATGAGGGGGCCTTGGGCCTTCCCACCGCGGTTTCCGGCTCGAGCGCGTCGCGGGCGACCGGGCCTCACGCGGAAACGCGAAGAACCAGGTGCCTTTGATTCGCCGAGGGGACCTACGGCGTCGTAGTTACATGAGAAGGCGCCTGGTTCTGGAACCAGCAGTCGGCCTTTCCACTCCCGGATTCCCGGAGGGAGTACCGACGGACTCGCTTTCGCTAGAGCGCCCATCGTGGCGGCAGATCGATTAGCCACCGTGTCACAGCGCCGGCTTTCACACCGGCGCCGTACACACATCTGTGGTCCAGGATAACTGGTCGGGAGGGGTGCTCCCGACCAGTCACCCGGAAGCGTGCGTTTCTACCAGCTGGACTTGGTCACGCCGGGCAGTTCGCCCGCGTGCGCCATCTCCCGCAGGCAGATCCGGCACAAGCCGAACTTGCGGTACACCGAGTGCGGTCGGCCGCACTTCTGGCACCGGGTGTAGCCGCGCACCTTGAACTTCGGCTTCGCGGCCGCCTTGTTGACCAGAGCGGTCTTCGCCATGATCACGCCTCCTTGAAGGGGAAGCCGAGCAGCTTGAGCAGCGTCCGGCCTTCGTCGTCGGTCTTGGCCGTGGTCACGACCGTGATGTCCATGCCGCGGACCCGGTCGATCCGGTCCTGGTCGATCTCGTAGAACACGGACTGCTCGGTGAGACCGAAGGTGTAGTTGCCGTTGCCGTCGAACTGCTTCGGCGATAGGCCGCGGAAGTCGCGGATACGCGGCAGCGCGATCGACACCAGCCGGTCGAGGAACTCCCACATCCGGTCGCCGCGCAGCGTGGTGTGCGCGCCGATCGGCTGGCCCTCGCGCAGCTTGAACTGGGCGATGGACTTGCGGGCCTTGGTGATCACCGGCTTCTGGCCGGTAATGGTGGCCAGGTCGCGCACCGCACCGTCGATCAGCTTCGAGTCGCGGGCGGCCTCGCCGACACCCATGTTCACCACGACCTTGGTGACACCGGGCACCTGCATGATGTTCTCGTAGCCGTACTGCTTGCGCAGCGCGTCCATGATCTCGGCCCGGTACCGCTCCTTCAGGCGCGGCGCGACCTTGGTGGTCTCGTCGGTGACAGTCATCAGATTTCCTCACCGGTCTTCTTCGCGAACCGCACGGAACGCGTGACCGTCCTGGTGGTGCCGTCGGGCAGGCGGCGCTCCTGCTCCACCCGCCGGTATCCCACCCGGGTGACGACCTTCTTGCCGTCGACCTCGACGATCAGCATCACGTTGCTGACGTGGATCGGGGCCTCTTTGGTGATGATGCCGCCGGTCTTGGCGCCCCGGGAGGTCTGCCCGACCTTCTGGTGCTTCTTGACCCGGTTCACGCCCTCGACGATGACCTTCTGCCGGTCCGGGAAGGCCTGAACGACCTTGCCCTGCAGGCCCTTGTCCTTGCCGGTGATGACCTGGACCAGGTCGCCCTTCTTGATGTTCATCTTGTGCGCCACGGCTTACAGCACCTCCGGGGCGAGCGAGATGATGCGCATGTAGCGCTTCTCGCGCAGCTCGCGGCCCACCGGGCCGAAGATGCGGGTGCCGCGCGGGTCGCCGCCGTCCTTGATCAGGACGGCCGCGTTCTCGTCGAAGCGGATGTACGAGCCGTCGGCCCGGCGCCGCTCCTTGACGGTGCGCACGACGACCGCCTTGACGACGTCGCCCTTCTTGACGCCGGCGCCCGGGAGGGCGTCCTTCACCGTGGCGACGATCACGTCGCCGATGCCGGCGTACCGGCGGCTGGATCCACCGAGAACCCGGATGCAGAGGATTTCCTTCGCACCGGTGTTATCGGCGACCCGCAGCCGCGATTCCTGCTGAATCACGTTCTACTCCTGACTGGACACAGTCTCTTCGCAGAGGTGTGCGGGTGCTGTGTTTGATTTGCTTCGCGTTGGCCGGGGCTCGATGGCGGCTGTAGACCACCCGACGGGGAAAAGCGCCCCGCCGGTCGGTCTTTCGCCGCCGCCCCGGCCGCCGTGCGAAGCAGGTTGGGGTGTTACTTCGTTTGATTTGCTTCGCGTTGGCCGGGGCGAAGCGGATCGGGGTGTTACTTGGCCTTCTCGAGGATCTCGACCACGCGCCAGCGCTTCGTCGCCGACAGCGGCCGGGTCTCCATCAGGAGCACCCGGTCGCCGATGCCGCAGGCGTTCTGCTCGTCGTGCGCCTTCAACTTGCTGGTGCGGCGCATGACCTTGCCGTACATGGCGTGCTTGACCCGGTCCTCGACCGCCACCACGACGGTCTTGTCCATCTTGTCGCTGACCACCAGGCCCTCGCGGACCTTGCGGGCGCCGCGCTCGGCGGTCTCGGTCTTCTCCACGTTCGTTACCTCATCACTCATTCGGCACCGTCCGTGATACCGAGCTCCCGCTCACGCTGGATCGTGTAGATCCGCGCGATATCGGACTTGACCGCCTTCATCCGGCCGTGGTTCTCCAGCTGCCCGGTCGCCTGCTGGAAGCGGAGGTTGAACAGCTCCTCCTTGGCTTCGCGCAGCTTGTCCGCCAGCGCCTCGTCGGTCAGCTCGCGAAGCTCGTGGGTCTTCGTCCCGATCGACATCAGATCTCACCTGCCTCGCGCTTGATGATCCGGCACTTGAGGGGCAGCTTGTGCGACGCGCGCAGCAATGCCTCGCGGGCGACCTTCTCGTTCGGGAACGAGAGCTCGAACAGCACCCGGCCGGGCTTGACGTTCGCCACCCACCACTCGGTGGAGCCCTTGCCGGAACCCATCCGGGTCTCGGCGGGCTTCTTGGTGATCGGCCGGTCCGGGTAGATGTTGATCCAGACCTTGCCGCCACGGCGGATGTGCCGGTTGATCGCGATACGCGCCGACTCGATCTGCCGGTTGGTGACGTAGGCCGGGCTCAGCGCCTGGATGCCGTACTCGCCGAACGCCAGCTCGTTGCCGCCCTTGCTCATGCCCGAGCGGCTCGGGTGGTGCTGCTTGCGGTGCTTGACCCTGCGGGGGATCAGCATGGGTCAGCCCTCCTTCGGTGCTTCAGTCACAGCCGGGGCCTCGGCCGGCGCGCTCGGCGCGACCGCGGTCTCCGCGGCGGGAGCCGCCGCCTCGACCGGACGGCGCTCGCCGCCGCGGCCCGCTGGACGCTCGCCGCCACGGCCCGGACGCCCGCCGCGCGGACGGTCGCCGCCGCGCCGCTCGTCGCGGCCGCCGGCCGGACGGCTCTGGCGCTGCGCCGCGGCCTCGGCCTCGCGGGCCGCGCGCAGGTTCGCGACGTCGCCCTTGTAGATCCACACCTTCACGCCGATCCGGCCGAAGGTGGTGCGGGCCTCGTAGAAGCCGTAGTCGATGTTCGCGCGCAGCGTGTGCAGCGGGACCCGGCCCTCGCGGTACTGCTCGGACCGGCTCATCTCGGCGCCGCCGAGGCGGCCGGAGACCTGCACCTTGATGCCCTTGGCGCCGGCCTTCATGGTCGACTGGATCGCCTTGCGCATGGCGCGGCGGAACGCGACGCGGCTGGACAGCTGCTCGGCCACGCCCTGCGCGACGAGCTGCGCGTCGACCTCGGGGTTCTTCACCTCGAGGATGTTCAGCTGCACCTGCTTGCCGGTGAGCTTCTCCAGCTCGCCGCGAATGCGCTCGGCCTCCGCGCCGCGGCGGCCGATGACGATGCCCGGCCGCGCGGTGTGGATGTCGACGCGCACGCGGTCACGGGTGCGCTCGATCTCCACCTTCGAGATGCCGGCGCGCTCCATGCCGGTGGTCATCAGCTTGCGGATCGCGACGTCTTCCTTGACGTACGCCTTGTACAGCTTGTCGGCGTACCAGCGCGACTTGAAGTCGGTGGTGATGCCGAGGCGGAACCCGTGCGGGTTGACTTTCTGGCCCATTACCGGGTCCTGCCCTTCTTGCCGCCGACGGTCTCGGGGACGAACTCCTCGACCACGATCGTGATGTGGCTGCTGCGCTTGCGGATCCGGTAGGCGCGGCCCTGCGCGCGCGGCTGGAACCGCTTGAGCGTCGGACCCTCGTCCACATATGCGGCGGCGATGTACAGGTCGCCGAAGATGTTCTTGTTGTGCCGGGCGTTGGCGGCGGCCGAGGCCACGCACTTGTACACCGGCTCGGCGGCGGCCCACGGGGCGAAGCGCAGGTAGTCCAGCGCATCGTTGACCGGAAGGCCGCGCACCTCGTTGACCACGCGGCGCACCTTCATCGGCGTCATCCGGATGTGCCGGGCCTGGGCCAGCGCCTGGTTGTCCGGAAGGTCCTTGGCCTTGTTCTCAGCCACGGCGGGACCTCCTGTCGTCCTTCACGTGGCCCTTGAAGGTGCGGGTCGGGGCGAACTCGCCCAGCTTGTGCCCGACCATCGACTCGGTGACGAACACCGGGACGTGCTTGCGGCCGTCGTGCACCGCAATGGTGTGGCCCAGCATGTCCGGGACGATCATGGAGCGCCGGGACCACGTCTTGATGACGTTGTGCGTGCCCTTCTCGTTCTGGGCGTCCACCTTCTTCTGCAGGTGGTCGTCCACGAAGGGACCCTTCTTGAGACTGCGCGGCATCTAGACCTCCTCCTAGCGCTTCTTGTTCGTCTTGCGACGGCGGACGATCATCTTGTCGCTGGCCTTGCCCGGCTTGCGGGTGCGGCCCTCCTTCTTGCCCCACGGGGACACCGGGTGGCGTCCGCCGGAGGTCTTGCCCTCACCACCGCCGTGCGGGTGGTCGATCGGGTTCATCGCGACACCGCGGACGGTCGGGCGCTTGCCCTTCCACCGCATGCGGCCGGCCTTGCCCCAGTTGATGTTGCTCTGCTCGGCGTTGCCGACCTCGCCGACGGTCGCGCGGCACTCCGCGCTGACCCGCCGGATCTCACCGGACGGCATGCGCAGGGTGGCGTAGGCGCCCTCCTTGGCAAGCAACTGGACGCCGGAGCCCGCCGACCGCGCGATCTTCGCGCCGCCACCGGGTCGCATCTCGATCGCGTGGATGATCGTGCCAGTCGGGATCGACTTCAACGGCAGCGCGTTTCCCGGCTTGATGTCCGCGCCCGTGCCGTTCTCCACCCGGTCACCCTGCTGTAGCCCCTGCGGGCAGAGGATGTAGCGCTTCTCGCCGTCCACGTAGTGAAGCAGCGCGATGCGCGCGGTGCGGTTCGGGTCGTACTCGATGTGCGCCACCTTGGCAGGGACGCCATCCTTGTCGTGCCGCCGGAAATCGATCAGCCGGTAGGCGCGCTTGTGCCCGCCGCCCTGGTGCCGGACGGTGACCCGCCCGTGAACGTTCCGGCCGCCCTTGCTGTGCAGCGGGCGGACCAGCGACTTCTCAGGCTCACTCCGGGTAATCTCGGAGAAGTCGGAGCCGCTGGCGCCTCGCCGACCTGGAGTGGTCGGCTTGTACTTACGGATTCCCACCTACGTCTCCTTAACTAACCGGTCCGCCGAAGATGTCGATCCGGTCGCCCTCGGCGAGGGTCACGATCGCGCGCTTGGTGTCGACCCGCTTGCCCCAGCCCTGCCGGGTGCGCCT
>NZ_DASZGI010000139.1:0-75653 GCF_035938995.1 Actinocrinis sp. | reverse complement strand
TACACGACGGCCGCCGGCGACCCGATGGCGACCTGGCGCAACCCGAGCCACATCGAGTTCGTATACACCGGTGGCCTCGGCGCCTGGACCGAGCCGCGCTGCCCGGTCGCGTCCATCACGTCCACGACCATCACCATGGCGCAGCCCTGCTGGAACAACTCGACCAAGCGGGTTCTGCGCACCGACGGCTCCGGCCGCACCTACGAACTCGTCGGACGCCAGTCCATCACCGAGGCGCCCACCTCCGTCGAGAACGCCTACGAACTGCTCACCAAGCCCGGCCAGTGGTACCTCGACACCGCGAAGCGCACCCTCTACTACATCCCGCGCTCCGGCGAGAACCTGAGCACCGCCGACGTCGAGGTGCCGGTTCTGACGACGCTGTTCTCGGCGAATGGGACCCCGACCGCGCCCGTGCACGACCTCAGCTTCCAGGGCATCGAGTACGAATACGCGACCGAGACGACCGCCGACACCGGCACCGGCTTCTCCGAGATCCAGGCCACGTACACGATCACCGGGACGTCGGGCTACGCGACGCAGGGCCTGTGCTCCTTCGTCAAGGGCGGCACCTGCCCCTACGGCAACTGGACCAAGATGGCCGCGAATGTCTCGTTGAGTTACGACCAGGGCGTCGCGTTCACCGGCGACTACTTCGTCCACCTCGGCGGCGCCGGCCTGGACCTGGGCGACGGAACGCAGAACGCGACGGTCGCCGGCTGCGTGTTCACCGACATCTCCGGCAACGGCCTTGACATCGGCGGCGTGGACATTAACGAGCCGAGCGCCGCGGAGGCGACGACCGGCGTCACGATCCACGACAGCCACTTCTACAACACGTCAGACGAGTACCACGGCGGCGTCGCGATCGACGTCGGCTACGTGCAGAACTCCACCTTCCGCAACAATCAGATCGACCACGTGCCCTACACCGGCATCTCGGTCGGCTGGGGCGGGTGGCCGGACAAGGTCAAGCTGCCCGCCGAGCCCAACGCCTCGCACGGCAACCTCTTCTCCGACAACCTGATCTTCGATCACATGTCGTTCCTCGGCGACGGCGGCGCGATCTACACCAACGGCATCACCGGCAGCTCCTTGAGCAGCGGCGAGCACGTCACCGGCAACCTGATCCACGACCAGGTCAGCTCGAAGGGCCACGGCATCTACACCGACAACGGCTCCTCCTACATCACCGTCACCGGGAACGCCGAGTACAACATCGCCGCGGACGTGTGGGGCAGCAAGCACACCAACTACACGCTCAACAACGGCACGTATGACCCGCTCGACATCGAGGGCAACTACTGGACCAACGGCCCGGCTCCCTACAACGCCAAGGCCGTGCTGATCAAGAACAACACCAACATCACCAGCCCCAGCCAGATCCCCGCGTCGATCGTCTCCAACGCGGGCATCCAGCCCCCGTACACCTCGATCCTCTCCTGGACGCCCGGCTCGTGAGAATCCAGCCGATGTAGAGAACGCGCCCTCGGCTCCGACCTGTGAGTGAATAAGGCGACCGGCCCCGGTCGCGACATAGGAGCCGAGGAGCGACGACATGAAGTACATGCTGCTCATCTACCAGAACACCCAGGCCTGGGAGGCGCTGCCGGACGAGGAGCGCACCAAGATCATGAACGAGGCCGGAGACCTGATGCAGGAGTTGCAGGAATCCGGCGAGTGGGTCGGCGGCGAGGGCCTGGCGCACGTTTCGGCGGCGAAGACCGTCAAGCTGCGCGGCGGCGTTCCCGCGGTGACCGACGGCCCGTTCATCGAGGCGAAGGAGCACCTGGCCGGATACCTCACCGTGGACTGCGAGACCGAGCAGCGGGCGATCGACATCGCCGCCCGCTGGCCGGACGCCCGCCACTGGGCCATGGAGGTCCGCGCGGTGATGGGCGGCGGCGGCGAGGAGATGTGACCGGCGGGCCGACCGAGGACCTGCTGCGCGCCCAGGCGCCGCAGGTCCTCGGCGCGCTCGTGCGCCGCTACGGGCACTTCGACGCCTGCGAGGACGCGGTACAGGAGGCGCTGCTGGCAGCCGCGGTCCAGTGGCCGGAGCAGGGCGTGCCGGAGAACCCCCGCGGCTGGCTGATCACGGTGGCGTCCCGGCGGCTGACCGACCAGCTGCGCAGCGAGGAGTCCCGGCGGCGGCGCGAGGAGGCGGCGGCCGCTGCGGAGCCGCGCGTCCCGGCTCACGTGTCGCAGCAGGACGACACGCTGATGCTGCTGTTCCTCTGCTGCCATCCGGCGCTCACCCCGCCGTCGCAGATCGCGCTGACGCTGCGGGCGGTCGGCGGCCTGACGACTGCGCAGATCGCGAGCGCCTTTCTGGTCCCCGAGACGACGATGGCCCAGCGGATCAGCCGGGCGAAGCAGCGGATCAAGGCGGCGGGTGGCGGCTTCGACGTCGGTGTGGAGCGGATCGGCGCGGTCCTCCACGTCTTATATCTGATATTCAACGAGGGCTACACGGCGACGTCCGGCGCGGATCTGCGCCGGGGCGAGCTGACCGGCGAGGCGATCCGGCTGGCCCGCGAGGTGCTCCGGCTGCTGCCCGACGACGGCGAAGTGGTCGGCCTGCTCGCGCTGATGCTGCTGACGGACGCCCGCAGCCGGGCGCGCACCGGACCCGACGGCGGTCTGGTGCCGCTCGCCGAGCAGGACCGCAGCCGCTGGGATCGGCGCTCGATCCAGGAGGGTGTCGCCCTGATCACTGCGGCGCTGGCGCGTGCGCCGCTCGGCCCCTACCAGCTCCAAGCCGCGATCGCGGCGCTTCATGCTGAGGCGGAGCGAGCCGAGGACACCGACTGGCGGCAGATCGCGGAGCTGTATCGGCTGCTGGATGCGTTCGCGCCGGGCCCGATGGTCACCCTCAACCGGGCCGTCGCCGTGGGCATGGCAGACGGTCCGAAGGCCGGGCTCGACCTGCTGGCGACCCTGGACGGCGACGAGCGGCTGGCCAGCCACCACCGGCTCGACGCGGTGCGTGCACACCTGCTTGAGATGGCGGGGGACTCGGCGGCTGCCCGCGAGGCGTACCTCACGGCCGCCAGGCGCACGACCAGTACCCCAGAACGGCGGTATCTAGAGAGTCGCGCTGCTCGGATGTAGCGGATATAGCAGTGGGGCGCGGAAGACTGCGCGGCGCCGACTTGTTCAACGCAACGTGAACAACCAGAAGGTGGACGTCGCGGTGATCGGCGCGGGGCAGGCGGGCCTGTCGAGTGCCTACTTCCTGCGCCGGGCCGGCTTCGAGCCGGGCGCGGGCTACGTGGTCCTCGACGCGAACCCGGCGCCGGGCGGGGCGTGGCAGCACCGCTGGCCCACCTTGCGCATGGCCACCGTGAACGGCATCTTCGACCTGCCCGGGATGGCCTTCGACCCGCCCTCCCCGGACGAGGAGGCGGCCGTCGCAGTGCCGCGCTACTTCGCCGCCTTCGAGAAGGAATTCGACCTGCCGGTGCAGCGGCCGGTCGCGGTCCGCGCCGTGCGCAACGGCCCGGACGACCGCCTGCTCGTCGAGAGCGACGCCGGGACGTGGGCCGCGCACGCCGTCATCAACGCGACCGGAACCTGGACCCGGCCCTTCCTGCCGTACTACCCGGGGCGCGAGACCTTCCGCGGCCGTCAGCTGCACGCGGTCGAGTACCCTGGCGCGGACGAGTTCGCAGGCAAGCGGGTCGTCGTGGTCGGCGGCGGAATCACCGCGGTGCAGCTGCTCGGCGAGCTGAATGCGGCGGGGGCCTCGACCATATGGGTCACCCGTCGGCCTCCGGAATTCCGCGACGTGCCGTTCACCCGCGAATACGGCCGCGAAGTCGTCGCGGCGGTGGACCGGCGGGTGCGCGAAGGACTGCCCCCGCGCAGCGTCGTCAGCGTCACCGGCTTGCCGATCACGCCGGCGATCCGGGCCGCCATCTCGCGCGGAATCCTCGACCGGCAGCCCATGTTCGACCGCATCACCCCGGACGGCGTCGTGTGGGCAGACGGGCGGTTCGTCGCCGCTGACGTCATTCTCTGGTGCACCGGCTGGCGTGCCGCGCTCGACCACCTCGCCCCGCTGCACCTTCGCGCCCCAGGCGGCGGCATCGTCATGGACGGCACGCGCGTCGTGCCCGAACCACGGCTGCACCTCGTCGGATACGGCCCCTCGGCGAGCACGGTCGGCGCCAACCGCGCCGGACGCGAGGCGGTGCGTGAGATTCGTCGGCTGCTTTCTGCGGCGGAGCGAGTCCCCGTCGCGGCCTAAGCGCGCAACCCGGGTGAGACAGAGACCAGATAGCGCGGACCGTTGATGTCCCAGGCGAATTCGCGCTCGTAGCGCTTGCGGCCGCATTCTCCTGCGGCGGAGCGCTCGCCCGGAGAGGCGAGGAGCAACGCGTCGAGGGCGTCCGCGAAAGCGCCGGGGGACAGGTCCGCGGCGAGGAACGGGGAATCGCCGACGAGCCGGGCGTTCTCGCGCAGCGGCCGCAGCACTACCGGCAGCCCCCGTGCCATCGCGTAAGTGACCTTGTTCATCGCGCAGTAGTGGTTGTATTCGAGGTCTGGGTCCGGCACGACCATCGCGTCGATCCGCTCGAGGAAGCTGCTCACGCCCGGCGGGTCGAGCCAACCGTGGAAGGCGACCAGGTCGCTGACGTTGAGGCGGTCCGCTTGGCGCCGCACCGCGGCCAGCGCCGGTCCGTCCCCGGCGATTTCCAGCCGGAAGCCACGAGCGCCGCGGCAGCGCAGTTCGCACACGGCGTCGATCAACTCGTCGAGGCCGTCGTGCTCGCCGATCCGGCCCAGGTATCCGAGTATTGTCTTGCCTGCCGCACTGCCGTTGCGCTCGGCGGGATTGGCGCTGTCGTCGACCTCCGCGGTGCGCACCAGGATCGCTTCCCGGCCGTACCGCGCGCGCAACCGGTCGACCTGCTCCTGGCTCGGCGTGATCACCACGTCGGCGGCCCGGATCGTGCGCAGTTCGCGGTATCCGGAGAGCCAACGCCCGAAGCGAGCCCTGGCGAGGGCCGGCGTCACTTCGTGTTGGTCGTAGACGGAGGTGCATCCTTGCCTGCGCGCCCAGCGCAGCAGCCCGGCCAACAGGTCCGGAGGATTGCAGGCTTGCACCATGCGCGGACTGTTGGTGAGGCGCAGTGCACGTTTCGCAGCCTTCGCCGACGCGCGTGCGGGGTTGTTGGCGTGGATGTAGACCACGTTGATGCCGTCGATGGTGGTGCGGCCGCCCGGCCTGTCCGGGCACGCTGGACACACGACCGTCACCGCGACGCCGTCGTCTCGAAGCACCTCGGCCTGCGCCCACACCCGGTGGTCGTCGGGGACCGGCAGGTCGAGCACGACGATGACCGCTGTCGGCGCCGGACCGGACCGGCCGCCCTCAGTGGCGATCATGGGACCGCGGCGCGCTCCCCGCGCCGGGTCCGCCGCGCCAGGTTTCGTCCGCCTCGGTCAGCAGACCGCCGCGCTCGATGTACCGGGCGCCGGTGGTCAGACAGCGGAAATGGCCGCCGCCGTCGTCCGCCAGCGGCATCCCGGCCCGCCCGACCCACCGGATCCAGCGCGCCGGAACCCCGGCGACCAGAGCGAAGTCGGGCACGTCCCGGTTGACCACCGCGCCGGCGGCGACCATGGCCCACCGGCCGATGATGACCGGCGCGACGCAGACCGCGCGTGCGCCGATCGATGCGCCCTCCAGCAGCGTCACGCCGACCGCGTCCCAGTCCTCGCCGCGCTTGAGCTTGCCGTCGGGCGTGACAGAACGTGGATACGTGTCGTTGGTGAAGACCACGGCCGGGCCCACGAACGCGCCGTCGTCCAGACGTGCGGGCTCGTACACCAAGGCGTAGTTCTGCACCTTCACGCGGTCGCCGATCCGGACCCCTGGGCCGATGTACGCACCGCGGCCGATGATGCACTCCCGGCCCACGACGGCATCTTCGCGTACGACTGCCTGCGGCCACACGATCGTCCCGCGGCCGACCGAGGCTCTGTCGTCGACTACGGCGCCCGAAACGATTTCGGCCTCGTGATCAGTCATCTCAGACTCCTGTTCCGCGACGCGCCGAGCGGACCATTCCACGCTACCTGTCATCCGCCTGCGTGTAGGCCGGAACCGGGAAACCGGGCGTTCACGGCGGACGCATTTGCCGGAAAATCCCTCCGCGCGGGTGTTCGGCAAATAAGGTGTCCGCAGACATCCACGCTCTCTTGGCACTCTCTGTGGGGGGACGAGCCCATGTGGCACGCTGACGCGACCGCGACGCCGACGCCTTCGACCAGTTCCGCGGCGGGGTCGGTCGGCACCCTGTCCTGGGACCAGACGCTCATCGCCGTCGTGGTCATCGCCGCGGCGATGCTCGTGGTCGGCGTCATCCTGATCTGGGCCAGGTCCGCGGTACCTGGAGCTGCGGGCGTCGGCGGCAGCGTGGTGCGCAGCTGGATCTCGCTGGCGCTGGTCCTCGGCCTGGTGATGTTCGGCGCCTTCTCCTTCGCGGTGGACGACGCGACGTTGCGCAGCACCCTGATCGGCGGGCTCACCGCGAGCGTCGGGGCCGCGGTCACCTTCTACTTCCAGTCCAAGAACAACCAGGACGTGATGGACGCCGCCAGCGGCACCGAGGCGGTGCCGGACCTGTACGGCAAGACCCAGTCCGAAGCGCAGGCGGTCATGGCCACGACCTCGCTCAAGCTGGAGGTCGACTCCGCTCATCCGGCGCCGGCGGGGAACGCGAACGCGACGGTCAACAGCCAGGTGCCGCTGAAGAACACCTCGGTGCGTAAGGGCTCGACAGTCGTCGTCAGCTTCTGACGACCACGAGATGGGCGGCGGGGTAGGGGCGCTTGGCGTCTGCTGCGGGTTCCTCGAGCAGGCGGGCCACTTCGCTGAAGCCGATCTCGTCGAGTAGGCGGGAAAGCCGGTCGGGCGACCAGCGGTACGCGAGCGCGACCTTGTGGTCATAGGGCTGACCGAGCTCTGACGAGCCGCGGTCGGCCAGGAAGGCAAGGTGCAGATACCCGCCCGGTACGAGCACGCGGCGGATCTCGGTGAGCAGTTGCGGCAGGTGCGCCGGTGATGTGTGGATCGTGGAGTAGTGGGCGAGGACGCCGCTAAGTGAGCCGGCGTCAAGGTCGAGGGCGGTCATCGATCCGACCTCGAAAGTGACGTCGGGATATGCGGCGCGGGCGATCTCGATCATCGCGGGGGAGAGGTCGACGCCGAACGCGTCCAGCCCGAGGGTGCTCAGGTGCTTCGTGAGATGGCCCGGGCCGCAGCCGAGGTCGGCGACCGGGCCGCCGCCCGCCTTGCGGACCAGTTCCGCGAACGCGGCGAACATCGCGAGGTCGAACGGCCGGTCCCGCCACATGCCGCTGATGACTTCGGCGTAGTGCGCGGCCATCGCGTCGTACGCATCGCGGGTCGCGCGCAGTTCATCGGTTTCGGTCACGGTGCAGGACGGTAGCGCGCGGCGCCGACAGCCAACGCCGCGCGCTACCGGGTCTTAGCCCAGCGCAGTGCGCAGCGCTTCGACGACCTGCTCCTGCTCGTCCGCGGTGATGTGCGGATGTAGCGGCAGTGACAGGATCCTCGACGCCGCCGCTTCCGCGTTCGGGAAGTCTCCCTCCTTATATCCGAGGGAGGCGAAGGCGGGGGTCAAGTGAACCGGTATCGGGTAGTGGACCCCGGCGCCGATCCCGTCGGCATTGAGTTTGCCCACCACCTCGTCGCGTGCGGCGGGGTCGCCGCCGAGCGATTCGACGCGGACTACATACAGATGCCAGACGTGCTCGTTCCCGGGCAGCGTGACCGGAAGTACGATCTGCTCGAACCCTGACAACAGCTCGTCGTACCGGGCAGCAGCGGCGGCGCGCGCCTGGTTCCAGGCGGCCAGCCGGGGCAGCTTCGCCCGCAGCACCGCCGCCTGCAGGCCATCGAGCCGGCTGTTGAAGCCGAGGACGTCGTGCTTGTACTTGGCCGCCCCCCCGTGGTTGCCCATCGCGCGCACTGCCGCGGCGATCTCCGCGTCGTCGGTGACTACGGCGCCGGCGTCTCCGTAAGCACCCAGATTCTTTCCCGGGTAGAAGCTCGTCGCCGCGATCTCGCCGACGGTCGCCCCCTGACTCTGTGCGGCGTCCTCGACCACGCGCACCGGTGAGCCGTCCAGCGCGGATGCCAACCGCTTCGTATCCGCGAGCTGCCCGTAGAGGTGCACCGGGACCACGGCCTTCGTGTGCGTCCCGACGGCGCCGAGCGCCGCTTGCACGTCAATCAGGTAGGCGTCGGGATCGCAGTCCACGAGCACGGGCCGGGCCCCGGTGCGGGCGACGGCCTCGGCCGTGGCGATGAAGGTGTTCGCCGGCAGCACCACTTCGGCGCCCGGCCCGGCGCCGACCGCGCGCAGCGCCAGTTCCAACGCGTCGGTGCCGTTGCCGACGCCGACGCAGTGCCGGGCGGCGCAGAACGCCGCGTATTCGTCCTCGAAGGCGGCGACCTCCCGGCCGCCCACGAACGCGGTGTCGGCGATCACCCGCTCGAATCCGGCGCGCACCTCGGCGGCGACCTCGGTGTGCGCGGCCCGCAGGTCGACCAGGGGAATTCGGGTCACGTCGTCAGCCTTTCGACAGCGAAGGATTCGGGGACGTCCACGTCCCGCAGTCGGCGCGCCGGATTGCCCACCCACACCTGCCCGGGCGGCACGTCGCGCAGCACCACCGAGCCCATGCCGACGGTGGACCAGTCGCCGACGTGCACGCGCTCGCGGATGAGCGCGCCCGCGCCGAGATACGCCCCGGTCCCGGCGACGGCTCCGCCGCCGAGCCGGACGCCCGAAGCGAGCGTCACGTAGTCACCAACGACCGTGTCGTGGGTCAGGACGGTGTGCGGCATCACCGCAACGTGTGCGCCCACTGATACCGAGGCAGTGAGTACGCACTGCGCCAGGATCACCGATCCCGGACCGACCGCCGAGGAGGCGGAGATCTGGGCGGAGGGGTGGATGATGGTGGTATAGCGTTCTTCCGGCAAGCCCAGGCGGCGCACGAGCGCGGCGCGGGCGAAGTAGTGGCGGGGATTGCCGACGCAGACCACGACCCGCGCCCCGGGCAGCGCGCCGAGCATGTCGGTGCCGCCGAGCACCGTCGCTCCGTCGAACACCCGACCGGCCAGCAGCGGGTCGTCGTCCAGATAGCCGAGCAGCCGCCAGATCGGGCCCCAGCCGTTGGCATTGCCGCGCGCGTTGACGGCCGCGACCGCCTGAGCGGTCTCCCGCGCGAACCCGCCCGCGCCGACGATCACCAGGTCTTGGCGGCGGGCGCCGGATTCTATGACCATGTCAGCCCACCGCCTTGCGCAGCACCGCCACGACGCGGTCCTGTTGCGCCTCGGTCAGCCCGTGGAACAGCGGCAGGATGAGCGAGTCGCGGGTCAGCCGCTCGGTCACCGGCAGCGGCGCGTGCCCGTGTTCGGCGTATGCGGGCTCGAGATGCGCGGCCATGATCCCGCGCCGTGCCGAGATGCCCGCCTCGGCGAGCCGGGTCAGCAAATCGTCGCGGCGGCCGGGCGCGCTCTCCTCGAGCAGCACCCAGAAGGACTGGTAGTTCGTCTGGCCATAGTCGGGATCGCGCACCGCGCGCAGCCCGGGCAGGTCAGCCAGCAGATCGTGGTAGCGCGCTGCCAGTTCCCTGCGACGGCGCACGAGCGCGCCGAGACGGCCGAGCTGGACCAGCCCGACCGCCGCCTGGATGTCGGTCATCCGATAGTTGAAACCGGTCTCGAGGTAGGACTCGAACACCGGCCCCGCGGTGGCGTGACGGTCCGCCGCGGACACGCTCATCCCGTGCTCGCGCAGCCGCCGCAGCCGGACCGCGCGGTCCTCGTCGTCGAGGGTGAGCATGCCGCCCTCGCCCGTGGTGATCAGTTTGCGCGGGTGGAAGGACCAGGCGGCGACCTGCGCGCCGCGTCCGACCGGTGCGCCGCGGTAGGTGGACCCGGCCGCGCACGCGGCGTCCTCGATCAGCGCCAGGCCGAGCATCGAGCACAGCGCCCGCAGCCCGGCGACGTCCGCGGGCACGCCACCTTGGTGCACGGCCAGGACGGCGCGGGTGCGCGGGGTCAGGACTGCCGCTACGGAGTCGGGGGTCAGATTAGCCGTGTGTTCGTCGACGTCCGCGAAGACCGGCACCGCGCCGACGTACCGCACCGCGTTGGCGGTGGCGATGAAGGACAGCGAGGGCACGATCACCTCGTCGCTGGCGCCGATCCCGCAGGCCACCAGCGCCAGGTGCAGCGCGCTGGTGCAGGAGCTGGTCGCGACGCCGTGCGCCGCGCCGATCGACGCCGCGAACTCCCGCTCGAAGCGGGCGACCCGCGGACCCTGGGCGACCCAGCCGGACAGCACCGCCTCGGCCGCCGCGTCCGCCTCCTCCCGGCCGAGCAGCGGCACCATCACCGGAATGCGCTCGTCGCCGCTCATCCGGTACCACCCGGCACGTGCTGCTGCTGTCCCCGCCACCACTGCACCAGGTCGCGCAGGCCCTCCTCCAGGCCGATCCGCGCCTTGAAGCCGAGCTTGAGCTCGGCCGCCGAGGTGTCCGCGAGCCGCCGGGTCACCCCGTTGACCGCGCGCGGCGGACCGTACTCCACCGGCAGATCGGAATCCATCGCGGCGAGCAGTCCGGCGGCCAGCTCGCGCAGGCTGGTCTCGACGCCGCTGGCGACGTTGAACACCTCGTCGGTCAGCGGGGACCGCGCCGCTGCGACGTTCGCCCGGGCGATGTCGGCGACGTGCACGAAGTCCATGGTCTGCGCCCCGTCGCCGAAGATCAGCGGCGGCTGCCCGGCCTCGATCCGCTCCATCCAGCGGATCAGCACCTCGGTGTAGAGGCCGTGCACGTCCATCCGGGGGCCGTACACGTTGAAGTAGCGCAGCGCGACGTAGTCGAGCCCGTACATGGCGTGGAAGCTGCGCAGCATCCCCTCGTTGAACGCCTTCGCGGCGCCGTAGAAGGTGTCGTTGTTGTACGGATGGTGCCGCTCGGTCGTCGGGAAGTCCTCGGCCAGTCCGTACACAGACGCGGACGACGACGCCACCACCTTGCGGACCTTCGCCGCGGCGGCTGCTTCGAGCACGTTGAAAGTGCCGTCCACGAGCACTTCGTTGGCCAGCCGCGGCTCCTGGGCGCACTGGGTGATGCGGATCGCGGCCAAGTGGAACACCAGGTCCGCGCCTTCGGTCGCCCGGCGCACCGTGTCGGGGTCGCGGACGTCGCCCTCGATCACGCGCACGTCGCCGTGCGCGGTCGCCCAAGCCAGATTCTCCCGGCGGCCGCGGGTGAAATCGTCGAGCACGGTGATCCGCCCGGCCCGCTCGCTCACCAGCAGGTCGACCAGGTTCGAGCCGATCGTGCCGGCGCCGCCGGTGACCAGGATCGCGGCTCCGGCGACCGGATCGGCGGGCACGTTGTTCGCTGCCTCGGTGTCCATGATCAGCGGGCTCCTCTCAAGCCGACGACGGCGCCGTGGAACTCGAGGCTGCGGGAGGCGGCTTCGAGGACGTCGAGTACCCGAAGCCCCGCCCGGCCGTCGGTCAGGGCGGGGCGCCGGGCGTGTATGGCGGCGGCGTACTCCTCCACCACTGCGGACAGTGCTTCGCGCTCGGTCAGCGCGGGGGCGGTCATGTCGCCCGAGCGGTAGGAGATCAGCATCTGCTGCCGGGCCTGGTCGGCGAGTTCCTCCGGCGCGGCGAGATCCACGCCGCGGTCGAACACGGCCACCCGCTGTGCCGGATTGAGGTCGTCCCAGACCACGGTCCGCTTCGAGCCGCCGACCATCGTCGAGCGCACCTTCGTCGGCGAGAGCCAGTTGACGTGGATGTGCGCGATCGCGCCGCCGGTCAGCCGCAGCGTCAGATACGCGACGCAGCAGCGGCCGGCGCCGATCGGGTCCGCGCCGTGCGCCGCGACCGCTTCCGGCTCCACGCCCTCGGGCAGGATCGAGTCCAGGATCGACAGGTCGTGCGGCGCCAGGTCCCAGAGCACGTCGATGTCCCGCTGCACCAGGCCGAGGTTGATCCGGACCGAGTCGATGAAGTGCACGTCGCCGAGCACCCCGTCGTGGATCAGCTCTCTGAGCTTTGTGACGGCGGGGGTGTAGCAGTACGTGTGGTCGCACATGAGGGTCAGCCCGCGCCGCGCGGCCTCCTCGACGAGCAGGCGGCCGTCCGCGTACGTCGCCGCGAGCGGTTTCTCGACCAAGACGTGCTTTCCGGCCTCGAGCGCGGCCAGCGCCAGGTCGCGGTGGGTGGCGGCAGGTGTGGCGATCGCGACGGCGTCGACGCGGTCGTCGGCGAGTATGTGTGCGTAGTCGGCCGTGGCCTCCACGGTCGAATAACCGCCCAGCACACGCTGGGCCCGCGCGACATCGAGGTCGCATAACCACAGCAGCCGGAAGGACGCGGAGGCTTGGAAGTTGCGCACCAGGTTCGGGCCCCAGTAGCCGGCCCCCACCACCGCCACGCCCAAGGGCGCGCCGGTATCAGCTTTCTTCATTTGTTTTCTCCCCCTCGGTCCGCCGCGACGGCGGACGTGAATCAGACGCCGGTCCCGCGCACGACCGCGGTCGCGGTGCGGCCGAGGATCTCGGCGTCCAACCGCGGCGACCAGTTCTCCACATAGCTCAGGTCCAGCCGGACCGACTCCGGCCACGAAAGCGTGGACCGTCCGCTGACCTGCCACAGCCCGGTCAGGCCCGGTTTGACCGCGAGCCGTCCGCGCATCTCCTCGCTGTACCGCGCCACCTCGCCGGGCAGCGGCGGGCGCGGTCCGACCAGCGACATCGAGCCGGTCAGCACGTTGATCAGCTGAGGCAGCTCGTCGAGCGAGTACTTGCGCAGCACCGCGCCGATCCGGGTGACCCGTGGATCGTTGCTGATCTTGAACAGCACGCCGTCGCGCTTCTCGTTCAGGTGTGCCAGCTGGGCCTGCATCCGCTCCGCGTCGGCGACCATCGTGCGGAACTTCAGGCAGGTGAACTCCCGGCCGCCGATGCCGACCCGCACCTGGCGGAAGAACGCCGGGCCGGGGCTGGTCGCGCGCACCAACGCGGCGAGCGTCAGCAGCACCGGGGCGAGTGCCAGGAGAATCAGGGCCGCGACAAGCCGGTCGAACGCACCCTTGACCGCCTGCAGCGGCCGACTGCGTATCGGCGCCCTGATGTGCATCAGCGGCAGGCCGCCGAACTCGCCCAGGACGATCCGCTCGGACGACACCGCGGACGGCAGCGGGGCGAAAGCCAGATCGACCCGCTCGTCCCGCAGCCGCCAGGTCAGCGTGCGCAGCGTCGGAGTGTCCAGTTCGGGGCAGGCCAGGATCACCACCACGTCGCACTTCGCCGCGCGGGCCGCTTCGGGCACCGCGCCGAGCGCTCCGAGGATCGGCAGCGGGAAGGTGTCCTCCTCCGCGGGCTCGACCGGGCCGGGGACGCAGGCCCCGACGATGGTCAGGCCGGCCGGGTCCTGGTCGCCGCCGCGACGCACCACCCGCAGGAAGTCGGCGACCGGAGACGGGTGTCCGACCAGCAGCGCGCGGCGCCAGCCGTGCTGCCCCTCGTGCTCGCCGCAGACGCGCAGGCCGGCGATGTGCCGGCTGACCGGGGTCAACAGCGCGACGAGCGGGATCGCGACGAGCGCCTGACGGAACAGCGCGGTGCTGTCCACCAGGAAGGCGGCGACCGCGAGCGGCACCGCGAGGATCCCGGCCGCACGCAGGATCCTGCGACGGTTCTCGTGGCCCATCGATTCGTAACGCGCCTCGTAGGCCCGGCGCAGCCACAGGGCCGTGACCCACGCGGGCGGCATGAGAAGCACGGCGAGGCGGGTCGCGGCGGAGCTCAGACCGCCCGCGTCGCTTCCCCCGCCGTGCCAGAGATGCGCCAGGATTCCCGCGGCGAGCGCCGCGGACGCGTCCGCGAGGATCAGAAAACAGAGGTAATAGCACGCTCGGCGGTCACCGGCTGAACCGGCGTCCGCCCTCGACCTTCGCTCAGAAGTTAACACGTTGACGACTGCCACTGGCGATCCCCCCTCAGGCCGCACCGTGGTTGCACGGTCGTATAGACAGCTCACTCAAGGATTAAGTGCTCGAACCCCACCTCTTCAACGCGGACGAATGCGGCGGAAATCTCACCGCCTGTCTCGCGGCCTTCACTGTGTGCACAACATAGCGGACGGATCGTGAGCCGGAAGGCTTTGCGAAAAATTGGCTCGAACGCGCACCGCACACACGGCGCACGGTTCTGACACCCGTGCGCCGGGGCGCACGCGTCCGTGCGGCCGAGCTTCCCGATAGGGCATGGACACGACGCCGTCTGCGCCCCGATACTGCCGACCTGGGGCGGAGGCAGACGTGAACCCGCCCCTGACCACCTCGAACGAGGTGGCGAAAGGGGGAGAATGTCGTACGCCAGTGTAGACGTCGCCGTAGTTACGGTCACGTATAACAGCGAACGTGTCATCGAGGACTTCCTCGCCTCGCTCGCTTCCGGCATGGAGGGCTTGAGCTGGCAGCTCGTCGTCGCCGACAACGCCTCGCGGGACGAGACCGTCGCAGTGGTCGAACGATGGGCCGCGGCGCATCCCGACGCCTCGAGCGTCGTTGTGCAAACCGGTTACAACGCCGGCTACGCGGGTGGGATCAACGCGGCGCTGGCGAAGGCGGACCCGCACCGGGCGGCGCTGATCCTCAACCCGGATCTGCGTCTGCGGCCCGGCTGCGCGCGCCGCATGGCCGCCCTGGCGGCCGAGCGTCCGGATGTCGGGATCGTGGTCCCGCGTATGTACGACGACAACGGGAACCCTGCGTACTCGCTGCGCCGGGAGCCGACTGTGCTGCGCGCTCTAGGCGAGGCGCTGCTCGGGGCGCGGGCCGGTCGCTTCCCACGGCTCGGCGAGCTGGTCTTGGACGAGGCTGCGTACACCGCACGCACCACGGCGGATTGGGCGACCGGCGCCGCGATGTTCATCACCGGGTCCTGCCTCGAACGGTGCGGCGCGTGGGACGAGTCGTTCCTGCTCTACTCCGAGGAGACCGAGTTCTCCCTGCGGGCCCGCGATCTCGGCTTCGCCACCATGCTCGCCCCCGATGCCGCCGTGGTTCACCTCGGCGGGGAGTCGGAGGTGTCGCCGCGCCTGTGGACCCTGGTCACCCTGAACAAGCTGCGGTTCTACTGTCGGCGTCGCGGATTGCTCGCCGCGGTGGCCTACTGGGCGGCGCTCATGGTGCGTGAGGTGCCGCGTGCGGCGATGGGGCGACCTCGCAGCCGCCGCGCCGCGGCCGCGCTGATGACTGTGTCCTTGATACGTGATCCGCGCCGGGTACTCACGGACGATTAGAGCTACGGACGGCTAGAGCTACAGGCGCGCTCAGCAGTTCTCCGGCGCCCGCCATTTCTTGGCGTGCTCTGGCGTGATCGCGCCGATCGTGCGCACCAAGGTCTCGAAGGCCTCGTCGCCGATCTGTTCGACCACGCGCTTGCGCAGCGCGCTCGCCACCAGCCGGGAGATGCGCACCGCCGTTTCCGCGCCCGCCGGCGTGAGCGCCGCAAGGGTGACGCGGCGGTCCGAGGCGTGGGTGCGCCGCTCGAGCAGCCCGAGCCCGGTCATCCGGTCGACCAGCTTCGTGGTGCCTGCGGTGGAGAAGCTGAGCACCCGCGACAGCTCGTTCATCGGCGCTGCCTTGCCCGGCGCGGTGACCAGCAGCCACAGCACCCAGACCTGCCCCGATATCCGGCGCCGTGCCGTCAACTTCAGATCGAGGGGTTGATGATGTCCGTCGTCGCCATACCCACGCGTCGGACCGGCTCGGCCACGCTGATCGCGGGCTCGCTGAAGGCGTTGAAGACCACCGTGATCGCCGCCGATCTGCTCGCGGTGGCCGTGTTCCTGTTCTCTTATGGCAGCCGTGGAATCCGGTTCGGCGCCTACCACATCGATCTGCAGGTATATCGAATCGGTGCGCGCGCGTGGCTGGACGGCAAGTCGCTTTACGGCGCGCTGCCCCCGACCGGGCACGGCTAGATGCTGCCGTTCACCTATCCGCCGCTGGCGGCGGTTGCGGCCGTTCCGGTCGCCTGGCTGCCGGTGGGGGCGGCGGGGCTCGCGGTGACGGCGTTGAACGTGGTGCTGCTCTATGGCGTCCTGCGGCTGTTCCTGCGGCGACTGACCAGACCGGTCGCCTCGGCGGGGCTCGGCGCGAGCTGGCTCGCCGCCGCCGTGGTGCCGGCCGCGGTCGTGCTCGACCCGGTGCGGGTCGCGCTGGTCGACGGGCAGATCGACATCCCACTCATGGCGCTGGTCGCGTTCGACACCCTCGGTCCGGGGCTGCGCATCGGCGGCGTGCGGGCGCGCGGTTCGCTGATCGGCTTCGCGGCAGCGATCAAGCTGACTCCGGCCGCGTACTTCCTCTACTATCTGGCGCGCCGGCAGTACCGTGACGCGGCGATGGCCGCCGCCGCGTTCCTCGCCTTCACCCTGCTCGGCTTCCTCGCCGCCCCCCCGCGACTCGATCTCCTATTGGACCCGCGTCGTCTTCCAGACCGACCGGATCGGCGCGGCCGCCTACGCGTCCAACCAATCGGTCCGCGGCGTGCTCGCGCGCATCGGCATGACCGGGCCGACGCTCGACGCGGCGTGGTTCGTGCTCGCCGGGGCGGTCGCGCTCGCGGTCCTGTATGCGGCCAGGCGGCTCAGCGGCCCGGTCGGCGCGATGACGGCGTTGCTGCTCACGGCCATCGCGGAACTGCTGATCTCGCCGATCTCGTGGACCCACCACTGGGTGTGGGCGGCGCCCGGCCTCCTGCTGCTCGCCTTCGGTTTCAGGGCTAGAGCCCGGGCCGCGGCTGTAGCTGCCGGCGTCGGATACCTCATGTTCGCGATCGGCCCGCAGTGGCTGCTCCCGCACGGCGGCAACCTCGAACTCGCGTGGTCTGGTGGCAGGTGGTCGTCGGCGACGCCTATGTCTGGTATGCCGTGGCGGTCTTGGCGATCGCGGCGCTACCAGTCGCGGTCGGTCTCCGATCCGATGAGCCGGAGAGTCTCGCCGACCGCCACGTAATGGCGCATCAACGCCAGGTCAGGCGCGTATACGTGCACCGAGTAGGCCGTGACCGAGCCCTCGTTGGCCACCTCGTGGATGTGCCGCCCGGTGAAGGCGCGTCCGCGCTCGGCGGCCAGCGCCCGAACCCGTCCGGTGCCGCCGGGCAGCGGGAGCGGTTCGCCGGCCGGGTGCCGTGCCGGAGCTTCAATCGAACGCTCGGTCAGGGTGCCCGCGAGCGCGACCATCGCACCGGCGGCCCCGCCGTGGTCGTGCCACGCGGTGCCGGCGCCGGGCGGCCAGGCGATGAGCCACGCCGCGGTGCCGGTTCTGGTGTCCAGGCGCAGCCACGCCCGGTGGTCGGGCGACGCGGGCAGCCGTCCGGCAAGGCCCGGCTCGGCGGCGAGGTCGGTGGCGAGGGCGAGCAGAACGTCGGGGCGCGCGAAATCCACGGCCGCCTCACTTTCCGGGCACGTTGCATAAACGGCGGCATTAACGGCGGGCGGCGGGAAATGCCGGGCGTCGAAATGCGTGAATGAGTTCGTTCCGATGAATACGCGTATGCAGCGCGGAACGCGGCGCGGTCAAGGGCGCCAGCGTCGATTCAACGCGCTGAGAAAGAGGGTGGGGCGGCGAGGCAACGCGCGACGCAGGTGGCGGCGGCCGCCCTGGATAAGGTTTAGAGAGGAGTGGAGGGTGCGCTGCACACGACGGCGCGGCGGCGCCTGGCGGTCGCCAACGGCGCCGGCATCAGGCGCTGCGGGCGGCGCCGACGGCCCGGCACCGCGCCGGGTCTACGAAGTCAGCTTCAGTCCGCATACTCCTATTCACAAGGCGAACCTTAATAGCGCGTGCGGTGGATCGTCAATCGCCCCACGGCACATATTTCATGGACTCAGCCCGAATGTGATGCGATAGTCGCATTCACCGCGGCACGCCATCGTCGCAGAGTCGTCATAAGCGTACGAATATGCGTACGGCTCGGCGCTCTTGAACACCGCCGCGTAGTCGACCGGCCACCTCGACGGCACGCAGTTCGCCCGCCCGGCCCACGCTCCGCGGCAGCAGTAGGCGTCCGTGTTGAACGCCGCGCACGCCGTCCGGCACGCGACCACCGCGCCGCCCGCCGTTACCTGCATCGCTCCGGGGCACGCCACCGGCTTCGTGCAGCCGCCGGAAGAGCAGCCGGTCGGGCTGAGCGGATCGCGCGTCGCGGTGTGCGAGATGTTGATGAACATGGGCAGGTTCGAGCCGTCGACCATGCTCACGTCGTAGAAGTCCATGCCGTCCCAGGCGTTCAGGTTGATCTCGGCCAGGGTGGCCGGGATGGCGCCGCTCCCGGTGCACTGGAACCGGCCGCCGCAGTCGCCCGTCTGGCAGGTGCCCGCGCCGGACGCGTCGAATGAGCATCCGGTCCGGCCCCAGATCCGCCCGCCCCAACCGTCCGGAACGGCGAACGCGACGCTGGCGCCCGGGGCCAGGACCCAGCCGGTCGTCGGCAGCGGATGCTGCGAGTTCTGGTTTGCCGCGACCCAGACAGTCTGACTCAGGGTGTTGACAATGGTGAAGAGGCGCTGGCCGGCCGCGACTGGTGGTGTGGTGCTCGGCGCAGTCTGAGTTTTGCTGGGCGAAGCCGCGCTTGGCGAAGGCGAGGCTGATGGCGAAGTGGACGCTGACGGTGAGGCGGACGGCGGCGGGGTTGGCGATGCCGAAGCCGATGCGGGGGTGGAGACAGCGGCGCTCGTGCTCTTCGCGTCGCCGGGTTCGTACAGCATCCAGACCGCCACGAATGCGATGACTATCAGGCCGATCAACGCTGCGGCTCGTGTTCGCGTGAAGCGCGCGAATCCGTGCGCCTGCCGCGCAGTGCGTCTGCCTCGTCCCATTTTCACCTTTCCGGCTGGTTCGAGTTCTGCCTTGGTGTCCCGGAGACGGCGCCGGGGGCGCCGGATTACGGAAATCCGTGCGACGATCGCGCCGGATTTCTGTAATCCGGGCCGCCACCCGGCGTCTCCGTGTACGCCCGGACAACCGAAACCGACGAGAGTGGGACCGCATGAGCACCGCAGGCCGCCGCGCCCCCGACCCACGGATGGTCATCGCCGCGCGCGACGGAGACGCGCAGGCGCTCGAGACCCTGGTCGCGGGCGCCCTCCCGCTCGTCTACAACATCGTGGGGCGCGCCCTGGACGGCCACGCCGACGTCGACGACGTGGTGCAGGAGACCCTGCTGCGCGTCGTGCGGGGCTTGAGCGAACTGCGCGACCCGGAGGCATTCCGGTCCTGGCTCGTCGCGATCGCCGTGCGCCAGGTGCGCGACCTCGAGCAGGACCGCCGCAAAGCCCGCAGCCGCACCACGGTCCTGGACACCACCCGCGAGCCGGCCGACCCCGACGCGGACTTCGTCGCGGCAGGGATGAGCGCGCTGCACACTACGGCGCGGCGGCGCGTGGTCGAGCAGGCCGCGCGGTGGCTCGACCCGGACGACCGCGCCTTGCTCGCCTTGTGGTGGCTGGAGGAGATCGGCGAGCTGGACCGGGCCGACGTGGCCGCGGCACTTGGGATCTCCGGCCGGCACACCGCCGTGCGGGTGCTGCGGATGAAGGAGCAGATGCAGATCTCCTGCATGGTCGTCAGGGCCATGAAAGCGGAGCCCGGCTGCCACGAGCTGCGCGAGATCACCGTGAGCTGGAACGGGACGCCGAGTCCGCTGTGGCGCAAGCGGGTTGCCCGACATGTGCGCGAGTGCGGCACCTGCTGGAAGGTGGTCGGCGACCTGCTGCCGGTCGAGCGCGTCGTACGGGCTCTGCCTTTCCTGCCGCTGCCCGCCGACATGGCGCAGCGCTGGACCGCGTTGGGCAGGCACGCGGCTATGTCCTCTCCGTCGGGACTGAACGGCACCGCGGTGAACGGTACTGCTGTCCATAGCAAAGGACTGAACGGCGCGCAGCAGGCGCGGGCGGTCTCCCGCGCGCGGCCCCGCGGACTGTTCGCGCATCTCGCGCACGGCGGACTGGTCCCGGTTTCGGTGTCCACGGCCGTCGTCGTGGCAGCCGTCGGCGCATTCGTCGCGGTGCGGCAGTCCACACCCGCGGCGCCCTCCGCTGCGGTTGCGACGCCGCGCCCCGACGCGAGTCCGTCGGCGTCGCCGTCGGCATCTCCGACTCCGACTCCGACTCCGTCACCTTCGCCGTCGCACTCCGCCTCGCCGTCCTCCGTGCCTGCCGCGCCCGTGGTGAAGCAGGTCTCGTCGACGAGGAAGGGCGTGGGCGTGTGGACCTTCAACGGTGTCGACGCCGCGCTTTCTGAGTCGGGGGCCGGGTGGTACTACACCTGGTCCACGCAGCACTCCGGGATCTCCGGAGCCTCCACGTTCGTCCCGATGATCTGGGGTCCGGGTTCGGTGACTGCCTCCGCCCTCGCTCAAGCCAAGAGCGAGGGTCCGGATCTGCTGGGCTTCAACGAGCCCGACATGGCGTCGCAGTCGAACATGTCGGTGAGTCAGGCCCTTTCACTCTGGCCGCAACTCATGTCCACCGGCGACACCCTGGGCAGCCCCGCGGTCGCCACCGGCGCGGCCACCCCGGGCGGCTGGCTCGACCAGTTCATGAGCGGGGCTAAGGCGCGCGGTTACCGGGTCGACTTCATCTGCCTGCACTGGTACGGCTCGGACTTTGTCACCTCGGACGCGGTCAGCCAGCTCGAGTCCTACATCCAGGCCGTTTACAACCGCTACCACCTGCCGATCTGGCTGACCGAATACGCGCTGATCGACTTCTCGCACGGGGCCCCGGCCTTCCCGACCGACCAGCAGCAGGCCGCGTTCGTCACCGCGTCGACGCAGATGCTCAGCAGCCTGTCGTACATGCAGCGCTACGCCTGGTTCGCCCTGCCCGCCTCGGACACCGCCGCCAGCAGCGGCCTGTTCCGCAGCGGCCCGGTCGCGACCGCCGCCGGGCGCGCGTTCGAGGCGGCGAGCTGAGCGGCGTCAGGGTTCGGTGCTTTACGGCCCGGTGTCTATAGCTCAGTCCTGTGTCTTATAGCTCAGTGAGGACCAGCGGACCGTCGGCGGTGACCGCGACCGTGTGCTCGACGTGCGCGGCTCGGCTGCCGTCGGCGGAGCGCAGGGTCCAGCCGTCGGGATCGACCCGGTACCGGTCGTCGCCGCCGGCCATGAACCAGGGTTCGATCGCGATCACCAGGCCGGGCCGCAGCGTCAGGCCGCGCCCGGGCCGCCCCTCGTTCGGCACCGACGGGTCCTCGTGCATGGTGTGGCCGACGCCGTGGCCGCCGAAGTCGGTGTTGAGCCCGTAGCCGCCGGCCCGCCCGACCGCGCCGATCGCCGCCGAGACGTCCCCGACCTTCGCTCCCGGTTGGGCCGCGGCTATTCCGGCGCGCAGCGCGTCCTGCGCCGTCGAGATCAGCTTTACGTCCGCCGGATCGGCCTGGCCCACGCAGAACGAGATCGCGGCGTCGCCGGTCCAGCCGTCGAGGGTCGCGCCGAAGTCCACGCTGAGCAGGTCGCCGTCGGCGAGCTGATACTCGGTCGGGATGCCGTGCAGCGCGGCGTCGTTGACCGAGGCGCAGATCACCGCTGGGAACGGCACGGATGCGAAGCGGGGCTGGTAGTTGAGGAACGGCGAGCTCGCGCCCGCGTCGCGCAGCACCTCGCGCGCCACCTCGTCTAGTTCGGACAGCGACACGCCGACGGCCGCCCGTGCGCGCACTGCCGCCAGCGCGCGCGCCACGACCCGGCCGGCTGCGCGCATGGCCTGTATCTCGGAGGGTGTCTTGAGTTCGACCACGGCTGCCGTCCTTATGCGTCGGAGTGCGCGAGATCAGCCTAACCGCGCTCCCTGGAAGGCGCGTCAGGCAGCCAGCGTGACGGACCGCTGCCCGTCTGCTACGACGCGGCCACCGATCTCCGACCATCCGGTCTGTTCGGCCGGCCGCGCGGTGATCACCGAGCCGCGCCCCTGACGGATGGTGATCGGCCGTCCGTGAAACTGCGCCAGGTGTACGGCCGCTGAGCCGGTCGCCTCGTCCTCCGGCACCCCGAACGCGGGGGCGAAGTTGCGGGCTCGCACCACCCCGGCCGGTTCGTCGATCCACGACCAGAACTGGTGAGCTCGATACCGGGCCCCGGCGGCACCGGCAGCGCCTCCACCGCAGCCGGGCTTTCCAGCCGCACCAGATCCCACTGCTGCGCGTCGGCCACCGAGCAGCGCGCCCACGTCAGCGAGTCGCGCTCCCAGACGGCTACCTCGTCCGCCAACCGGGGCCGCAGCACCTCAGGCGGTCGGCCGAGTTCCCGCGCCAGAACCCACGCGGTGCCCACGACCGGATGCCCGGCCAGCCGCAGCTCCCGGACCGGGGTGAAGATCCGGATTGTTCGGGCGGCCAGGTCGTCCACGAACACCGTCTCGCTGAACCCGAGTTGCGCGGTGAGCTGCGTGCCCACCTCGGACGGGAGGTGCGCCGCATCGAAGACGACCCCGAGCGGGTTGCCGAAGGCACCGTAGGCGTCGGCGAAAACGCGCACCACGCGTACGTCGAGGGTTGTCACGGCACCACTCCCGGTGGCTCGCGTCCGTCGTTCGGACGATCCGCCACCACGGTAATCGGTAACGCCCTGCGGGTCGGTACCCTTTCCCGGGCAGCCGTCTGGTTGCCTGGCACCGCCGAATGGAGTCCGCTGCCGTGACTGACGACCGGTTCGACACCGCCGCGATCCGGGCGCGGGTGCTCGACTCCTGGGCGGCCGCTCCGGTCCGCTTCCGCGAGGACGCGAATCTCGAGGAGGATCTGGTCCTCGGCGCGTACCGGGACCGGATCGTGATCGAGCTGGCGCAGAACGCCGCCGACGCCGCGACCCGCGCCGGCCGCCCGGGGCGGCTGCGGCTGACCCTGGACACCACCGGACCGCTCGGCGTCACCCTCCGGGTCGCGAACACCGGGGCGCCGCTGGACGCCGGGGGAGTGGTCGGCCTGTCCACCCTGCGTGCTTCGACGAAGCGCGACGAATGGGACGGACCCGACGCGGGCCCGGTCGGCAGATTCGGCGTCGGATTCGCCGCCGTGCTCGCGGTCAGCGACGAGCCGGCGCTGCTCTCCCGGCACGGCTCGGTGCGCTTTTCTGCGTCGCAAGCGCGTGACGCGGTGGCCGGGGCGGCCGAGCAGAACATTGAGCTAGGCGAGGAACTGCGCCGCCGCGAGGGCCGGGTACCGGTGCTGCGGCTGCCCTTCCCGGCCGACGGCCTTCCGCCGCAGGGTTATGACACGGTCGTCGAGCTGCCGCTGCGCGACAGCGCCGCCGAGGCGACCGTGCGCCGGCTGCTGACAGAGATCGACGACGCCCTGCTGCTGTCGCTGCCGCAGCTGGCCGAGATCGTCGTCGAGGTCGACGGCTCCGTGCGTACCCTGACATCCCGGCGCGGCGGCCCGGACGAGTGGACCGTCGTCGACGGCGACCACGCCACCACCTGGCGCCTTGCCCGCGCACACGGCGACATCGACCCGCTGCTGCTGGCGAACCGCCCGGTCGAGGAGCGCACCCGGCCTTTCTGGTCCATCACCTGGGCGGTGCCGGTCGGCGCCGACGGTGAGCCGCGGCGGCCGCGCACCGAACCGGTCGTGCACGCCCCTACACCGACCGACGAGCCGCTCGGCCTTCCCGCGCTGCTGATCGCGACCTTCCCGCTGGAGCCGACCCGCCGCCACGTCGCCCCCGGCGAACTTCAGGAGTTCCTGCTGGACAAGGCGGCCGATGCCTACGGCGAGCTGATCGAGCGCTGGCCCACGCGCACCCCCGGGCTGCTGCGCCTCGTCCCCGGCCGCCTGGCCGAAGGCGCGCTCGACGCCGGGCTGCGCGAACGCGTCGCCCAGCGCCTGCCCCTCATCCCGTTCCTGCCCGCAGCCGACGCCGCGCAGAGCCCGCTGCGCCCGCGCGACGCCACCGTCATCGTGCCCTGCGACGAGGCGCTGGTCGCCGCGGTCGTCGACGTGCTGCCCGGCTTGCTCCCAGCCGGTTGGGAAGCGGACCCGCTCGCCCTGTCGGCGCTCGGAATCCGCCGGATCGAGCTGGCCGAACTCGTCGAAACGCTCGCCGCGCTCGGCCGCGAACCGGCCTGGTGGGGGCGGCTGTTCGCGGCGCTGGACCAGGTGGCGGGCTACGACCCGGGCGTGCGCGAGGCACTGGCCGCCGTGCCGGTGCCGCTCGCCGACGGCCGGACCGTGCGCGGCGCGGTCGGCGCGCTGCTGCCGGACTCGGCACTCGGCGAAGACCGGCTCGCCGCCCTGCGGCCGCTCGGCCTTCGCGTCGTGCACCCGGCGGCCCTGTTCCCCGGCTCCGGGCCGTACGCGCTGCTCGAACGGCTCGGAGCCCGTCCGGCCCGTCCGCGCGCGATCCTCGCCGATCCGGCCGTGCGCGCCGCGGTCACCGCGAGCCGCGACGCACTCGCCCAAGCGGACGCGGACGGCTTCGACACCCCGAGAGCGCTGGCCGAGGCGGTGCTGACACTCGTGCGCGCCGCCGAGCCCGGCCCGGACGACCGGTTCGACCTCGGCGACCTCCAACTGCCCGACGACAACGGCGGCCACACCCCGGCCCGCGAACTGCTGCTGCCGGCCTCGCCGCTCGCGGACATCGTGCGGCCCGGATCCTTCGGCCGGGTGGACCAGGAATGGGTGCGCCGCTGGGGCCCGGAGACGCTGCGCGCGGTCGGCGTCCTCGACTCGTTCACGGTGGTCCGCGCCGCCGACGTGATCCTCGACTCCGGCCCGGACGAGCAGGTGTTCGACCTCGATGGATTCGAGGACTGGCTCGACGATCTACGGGACCTGCTGCCGTTGCCGGCCCGGGACGCCCCGCCCGTGGCGCCCGAACTGATCGCGGTACGGGACCTCGACCTCGTCGCGCCCGACCGGTGGGCCGAGGCTCTTGACCTGCTGGCCGGGCCCGCGCTGCGCGCCGCCGTGGTCTCCCCGATCAGAGTGCTGACAGGGGACGGCGAGCATCTGGAGGTGCCGTCGTACACGTCGTGGTGGCTGAGCCGCCGTGAGGTCCTGGGCGGGCGCCGCCCCGGCGAGCTGGCCACGGGCGCGGGGCTGCTGCGAGGGCTTTACGACGCCGCGGCGGAGGTCGAGGGCGCCGCGGGTCTGGACCCGGAGTTCCTCACCGGGCTCGGGGTGCGCAGCACCCTCGAGGCGCTGCTGGCCACACCCGGCGGCCCGGACGAACTGCTGGACCGCCTCGCGGACCCGGACCGCGAGGTGACCGCCGTTCAACTGGTCGAGCTCTACGCCGCGCTCGCCGCCGTGCCGAGCGACCGCCTCGCCCCGCCCGTGGAAGTGCGGGCCCTGGAATTCCGGGCGCCGCAGGACGCGGAGGTGCCGGAAGAGCCCGGGGCGCCGGAGCCGGTCGTCGTGGAGGCCGGGGACGCCGTCGTGCTCGACGCCCCCGACCTGCTCCCGCTGTTCGTCGACCGGCCGGTGATCGTGGTGCCGCACCGGTTCGCCGCCACGCTGGCCGACCTGCTCGACGTCGATCTCGCCTCGGAAGCCGTCGAGGGGCGGGTGACCTCGGAGGGCGAGCCGGAAGAGGTGCCCGAGGTCGTCAGGGACCTGATGCCATGGGTGCCGGAGACCTACGTCGAGCACGACGAACTCGTGCTCGACGACGAGGTCGAGGTCCAGTGGCGGGTGCAGGACGGCGTCGTGCACGCCTCCACCTTCGACGGCCTGGCCCGCGCGCTCGCCTGGGCGGCCGGCCGCTGGGACCGGCGCCACCTGATCGCCGCGCTGCTGGCCGAGCCGGAGCGGGCCGGGGAACTGGCCGTCGAGGCGTACTTCGACTAACGAGCTTCGGCCAGCACGCGGCGCGGCGGGCGACCTGCGGTGCGGTCGGTCGCCACGAGGGCCGACTGGACCAAGATCCGCTCCAGCCGGCGCACGGCGTCGAGATGGTCCCCGGTCCAGATCATCCGCACCGCCGTCGCCGTGGCCTGACCGTCCTCATCCCGGAGGTCCCGCTCGACCGCGCGCACCAGGCGGACGTCCGAGTCTTCGTCCCGGGCCTGCGCCGCCGGCACCGCGCCGTGCCCGTCCAGGCTCTCGGCCAGGTCGTCGTACCAGTCGCGGACCGTCTCGGCGTGTCTGAGCAGTTCGATCCGGGCCTCCGCGCGGTCGTCGAACGCGTGGTCGTCGCGGTCCCACAGGTCGCGCACCGCGTCGGCGGCGAGCCGCAGCCCGGCCACGCCGGTGACAAGCCGGGTGACCTCGGCGAGCGGCAGCGCCTTCGAGCCCCGCTCGGCCAGGTAGTTGCGGAACGTGTCGTCCATCCGCCGAGCGGCGGCCGCGGCGCGCACCGCCTGCTGGGCGGCAGCGTCTGCCGACGAGATTCCGTTCGCGCCGTTGCCCTTCGACCCGTTCCGCGGCGCAGTCGAGTCGCACTGCAGCACGGCGAAGTCCACCGAGGCGGCGAGATAGCGCGCGCTGTCCCCGTACGCCTCGGCCATCGCCTTGCTCAGCGCCGCCGCAGCGCCGCGTGGCCAGAACAGCAGCCCCACCACGAGGCTGACCGCGCACCCGAGCACGATGTCCTCGATCCGCAGCAGACCGACCTTCCATCCGATCGGCTGGATGATGTTGAACAGGATCACCAGCACGACGGTGAATCCGGCCTGACCGGCGGCGAACGAGATCGCGGCCGGCGCCACCCCGGCGACCAGGATCGCGAGCGGAAGGAGAAACCACAGCAGGTTCGTGTCGGAGCCGATGGGCACCAGCAGCGCCGACCCGACCGCGACGCCCACCGTCGTTCCGACCACGG
Organism: Actinocrinis sp.; assembly: GCF_035938995.1. GTDB lineage: Bacteria > Actinomycetota > Actinomycetes > Streptomycetales > Catenulisporaceae > DASZGI01. The sequence goes on along the minus strand of NZ_DASZGI010000139.1, from coordinate 48,739 downwards.
CACGCAGCACGTTCTGCCCGGTGTTCAGTGCGCTTGAGCGCAGCACGGACAACGTGCCGAGCACGACCCAGAACGAGTGCTGCACGCCGCTCAGCTCCGCCACGAGTACGGCGAGCGCGAGGCCGACCGCGCCGCGCACGCTGTTGCGCAGCCACACCGAATGCGGGTCGAAATGCGCCAGCGCGCGCTCGTGGGCTGCGGACAGCGTGCCCGGCAGCGCCGCCCCCGGCAGACTCGGCACCGGACTGCGGCCCAGCAACCGGCCGATGAAGGTGCGCTGCTCCGCCCGCGCCGCCTCGTCGATGTTCCGCCCGATCAGGGACACCAGGAAGCTCAGTTCCTGCGTTCGGAAGCTTGGGTCGAGCGCGTCGATGACCTCGTCGACGTGGTCTTCCGCCATCGCCGCGACGCTGTCCGTCTCGGCGGGGAGGCTGGGCAGCTCGCTGCTCGCGTTGCGCTCAAGGGCGGCCAGCGCGGTGCGCAGGTCCGCCAACGCCGACTCCAGGGCCTGGGTGCTGCCGTGCGGGTTCTCCAGCAGATCCGCGCCGAGGTCGAGGACCGCGGCCGCGGCCTTCTTCGCCGCGCACGCGGGCTTGTTCACGGGCCTGCCCTGCTTCGGCTTGCGGCCCTCGAACAGGACGACGCTGAGCCAATTGAGTTGATCGACCAGCCGGATGACCGCGCGGGCCGAGGTGCTTAGGCCGGTCGGGCGATAGGGCGTGGCGAGAAAGAGCCGGTGCAGCTCGTTGACCGCCTGGTCCGCGGCTATGACGGCATCGCTGTGCGCCGCGAACTCCTTGCCCTGCTTCGCGGCCATCAGGTAGGCGACCTCTGAGTGCAGCCGCGCGGCCAGCGCCCGGCTCGTGGCCGCGGCCTTTGCGCGCAGCGGATCGTAGGCGGGCGCGGGCCAGAGCACCGTGATCGCCACCATCGCCGCGGCCGACGCCAGCGCCCAGCCCTCGAGCCGGTCCGGGATCGCGGCGGGCTTCGCGCTCAGCGACACCGGCAGGATGAAGGAGAGCAGAAGCGCCGTGGTCGCCCCGGCCAGCACCGAGCTGACGACGCCGATGAACAGCACGCCGAAGCCGACCACGCCCATCGCCACGGCCGCGAGCCAGTGGTTGCGCGAGGCGAGGGTGGCGACGGTGACGAAGATCGCGCCGACGACGACCAGCGACGCCTGGGCCCGCAGCCGGTCGCGCATGGTCCCGCCGAAGTCGACGAGCAGGAGCATCGCGAAGGAGCCGAAGGCCGCGAAGGTCGCCAGCTCGGGATTCTTGAACACCTTGTCGCCGAGCGCGAACATCGCGGGCATCACGATCGCGGTCCGGCCGGCGCGGCGCAAGGCCATCAGGCCGCGGTCGTGCGTGGTGAGCCAGTGCCACACCTGCCGCCACGGGAGTGCTAGGGGACGCGTCATGATGTAAGGAGTACCCGATCACGCGTCCCGTGAGAAGTTGAGCGGGCAAGTGTCTCGGCTCACATGAGCTGTAATTTCACACAGGCGGCAGGCCGATGGAGATCGGTCACAGGGTCTTGTAGACGGTCGAGGGCACGCCCGCGACCGGCGTGAACGGCTGTGCGGTGGTGGGTGCGCAGACCGGTTCGACCAGGTAGCCGTGTCCCGCGCGAACTAGCGCAGTCAGCACGTCCGCGGTGGTGGGCGGGACGACCACGTGCGGTGGCGGGCCTAGTGGGGGCGGCTCGGCGTAGCAATCGTTCACGAGGCATCCGGGTGCGCGCACCCGGTCGGCTGGCGGCGTGTTCTTAGTCGGATCGGCTCGGTTGGCGAACCGACTTCTCGACAATTGTCGACACGTTAACAATGCGGTGCATATTGAGCCCGCTGATCGTCGCGCGAACCTTATTCGCGATGCGGATCTTCACGACGTCTGCGCAGCTGACCGGCGTCTGATTCGGGCTCATTTCCCGCGTGGGGCGACACTTCCAGCCGATTCTCGTCACCCATTCGGTCAGCACATGATGCGATCTTCACGGAAATGACGTTCAGTTAGTTATGAAGATCATGCTCTTGTCATCGAGGGAAGTCACTCAACATGCTGCTTGAATCGACCGCGCAGGAGCCGTCGGTCACCGACCTGCTCCACCACTGGGCCGCCACCCGCGGGCACCGGCGCGCCTTCACGTTCGTGGACTTCCCCGACTCCCGCTCGGCCGGGCGTCACCGCACGCTCACCTGGAGCCAGCTCAGCGCGCGGGCGCACGGCGTCGCCGCCGCGGTCAGCCGCGTCGCCGGACCTGGCGACCGGGTCGCGGTGCTGCTGCCACAGGGTCTGGATTACGTTACCGGCTTCCTCGGCTGCCTGCTCGCCCGGGTGATCGCCGTCCCGCTGTTCCCGCCGGACCTGCCAGGCCACGAGAACCGCGTCGAGGCTGTGCTCGACGACTGCGAGCCCGCGTGTGTGCTGGTCGACGCTGCGGGGGCGGCTGTGGTGCAGGCCGCCGACCCGAACTCGGCGGTCGGCCGGACACGACTGGTACGCATGGATGAATGCGGTGCGCAGTCGGGGCGGCGGGAGGCGGAGCCGGTCGATCCGGACGAGATCGCGTACCTCCAATACACCTCCGGTTCGACCCGGACTCCGACCGGGGCCATGATCACCCACCGCAATGTGGTCGCGAACGGGAAGCAGGCCCTGACCGCGTTCGGGGTGTTCGACGCCCGGCGCGGAGCCGAGGACCTCGACGAGGTCGACGGCGCGAGCGCCCCGGTGGCCTCGGTCGGCTGGCTGCCGCTGTTCCACGACATGGGCCTGCTGCTGAGCGTCGCGGCGCCGCTGGTGGGCGGCTTTCCCTCGGTGCTCATGGACCCGATCGCTTTCCTCGCCCGGCCCGAGCGCTGGCTCCGGCTGCTGAGCACCTATCCGGGAGTGCTGTCGGCCGCGCCGAACTTCGCCTACGACTACTGCGCCGCCAAAGTCAGCCCGGCCGTCGCCGCCGAGCTGAGCCTCGGCCGGGTTCGCGCCCTGGTCAACGGGAGCGAGCCGGTCCGAGCCGACACCGTGCGCCGGTTCTCGGAGGCGTTCGAGGTCGGCGGCCTGCGGCCCGAAGTGCACTGTCCGTCGTACGGGCTCGCCGAAGCCACCGTGTTCGTGGCCTCCGACGGGCCGGCCGAGCCGCCCCGCGCCGTCGTGTGCCGCCGCGCCGCGCTGGCCGAGGGACGGATCGAGGTAGCAGACGACGCGACGGCCTCCGACGGGGACGGGGAGGTCACCTCCCTGGTCGGGTGCGGCGTGCCGGTCGGCCAGGAGCTGGAAATCGTCCGGCCCGGGACGTCGGAGATCCTTCCGCAGGACGTCGTCGGCGAGATCGTCGTGCGCGGGCCGAACGTCGCCTCCGGGTACTGGAAGCGCGTCGAACAGAGCGCTGAGGTCTTCGGCGCCGTGCTGCCCGACGCGGGCGACCGGCCGTGGCTGCGCACCGGCGACCTCGGGGCGATGCACGACGGCCGGCTGCTGGTCACCGGGCGTCTCAAGGATCTGCTGATCGTGGACGGCCGCAACCACTACCCGCAGGACGTCGAGGAGACCGTGCAGTGCGCCCTCGGCGGCGGCCACCACGGCCGGGCCGCCGTGTTCTCGGTGCCCGGCGACGCCGGCGAACTCGTCGTCGCGGTCGCCGAGCAGCGCAGGGACCTGACGAACGACGCGAGCCGCCGCGCGGTCGCCGAGCGGGCCGCCCGCGCTCGGGTCGCCGCGGCGCACGGCCTGCGGCTCGACCGGCTCGTGCTGGTGCCCCCGGGGTCGATTCCCCGCACGTCGAGCAACAAGGTCTCGCGCAGCGCCTGCCGCGCCGCCTACCTGCGCGGCGACTACACCGCGCGAACGAGGGAGGGGTTCCTATGAGCATCACAGACCTCGACGGCAGCATCCACCGGCTGGTGCTGGACCGGCTGCGCGACTGGCACGGCATCGACCCGGCGCAGGTCGGGTACGACCGGCCGCTGGCCGAACTCGGCGTCACCTCCCGCGACGCGGTCGCGCTCGCCGCGGAGATCAGCGAGCTGACGGGTATCGCGCTGCCCGCGACCCTGCTCTGGGAGGCGGGGACGCTGGACCAACTGGCGCGCCGGGTGCGGGTCGTGGGTGGAGGCGAGGACGCCGGCGAGCGCATCGCGGTCACGCCGGTGCCCCCGAGCCGCCCGCAACCGCCCGCGCCGGTCGCGATCGCGGTGGTCGGGATCGGATGCCGGCTGCCGGGCGGTATCGATTCGGCGGCGCAGTACTGGCACGCGCTGCGCGGCGGGCTCGACGCGGTCGGCACGGTGCCACCCGGCCGCTGGGACGGATTCGTCGCCCCGGACGACCCGGTGGCGCGGCAGGTCAGCCGGCACGGCGGCTTCCTGGCGGACGTCGCGGGGTTCGATGCCGAGTTCTTCGGGATCGCGCCGAGCGAGGCGGCCGCGATGGATCCCCAGCAGCGGCTGGTCTTGGAGGTGGCCCGGGAGGCGCTGGACCACGCGGCGATTCCGGCCGGAAGCCTGGCCGGGACGCGCACCGGGGTGTTCGTCGGCATCAGCGGGAACGAATACGCCCGGCTGACCACCGCGGACCTGGACCGGGTCGAGGGCTGGACGGCACCCGGCGCGGCGCTGAGCATCGCCGCCAACCGCCTTTCCTACGCCTGGGATCTGCGCGGCCCGAGTATGGCGGTGGACACTGCGTGCTCGTCGTCGCTGGTGGCGGTGCACCACGCGGTGCGCGCGCTGGTCAGCGGGGAATGCGATACCGCGCTGGTCGGCGGCGTCAACGTTCTGCTCTCGCCGATGGTGACCTTTGCCTTCCAGCGCGCCGGCGCGCTTGCCCCGGACGGTCGGTGCAAGCCCTTTGACGCGTCGGCGGACGGCATGGTGAGGGCGGAGGGCTGCGCGATGGTCGCGCTGCGCCGCCTTTCCGACGCCGAGCGGAACGGCGACCGCGTGCTCGCGGTGATCCTCGGCACGGCGGTGAACTCCGACGGGCGCTCCAACGGACTGCTGGCGCCCAACGCCGAGGCGCAGCGCGCCCTCCTGGCAGAGGTCTACCAACCCGGCGGAGCGGTCGCACCGCACGCCCTCGACTACGTGGAAGCGCACGGCACCGGGACCGCGCTCGGCGATCCCGTCGAGGCCGGAGCGCTGGGCGCGGTGCTCGGCCACGGTCGGGCGTCGGACCAGCCGCTGCTGATCGGCTCGGTCAAGAGCAACCTCGGCCACCTCGAGGCGGCCGCCGGCATCGCGGGGCTGGCCAAGACCGTGCTCGCCCTGCACCACGACGAACTGCCCCCGCAGCTGCACTTCAGCAGCCCCAGCCCGCACATCGACTTCGACGCGCTGGCGCTGCGCGTCGTGAGTGAGGCGGAGCCCTGGCCACGCTATTCGGGCACTGCGACGGCGGGCGTCTCGGCGTTCGGATTCGGCGGCACCAACGCGCACATCCTGCTCCAGGAGTACCGGCCGGCGCCGTCCGCTGTGCACATCACTGCGCACACCACGCTCGTCAGCCGGGCATCGGTCTCGGGCGCGGTCACCATCACCGGCGGCCCGGCGGTCGGCGTCGCGCCGTCCGTGCTGGCACTGGACGCGCCCACGCCCGAGCGTCTGCGCGAGGACGCCGCGGAGCTGGCCGACTGGCTGCGATCCGGCGACGGGAGCCGGGCGCGGCTGGCCGACGTGGCGCACACACTCTCCGGCCGACTCGGCAGAGGCCGGCACCGCGCGGCCGTGGTGGCCCGCACCCGAGACCAGGCATGCGGGGCACTGTCCGCGGTAGCAGCCGGGAAGCCGGACCCCGCCACAGTAAGCGGAGTGATTCGTCCGGCAGCCCCGCAGGCGGTGTGGGTGTTCTCCGGCTACGGATCGCAGTGGCCTGGGATGGCTCGGCGGCTGATCGCGGAGGAACCCGCCTTCGCCGCGGCGCTCGACCGGCTCGACGCGCTGCTGCGCCGGCACGCCACCGGGCTGTCCGTGCACGCCCAGCTCGAACCCGACGCGGAGCTCACCAGCCCCTCAGTCGTTCAGCCGGTGCTGTTCGCGCTCCAAGTCGCGCTCGCCGAATTGTGGCGCGCGCACGGCTTCACGCCCTCAGCGGTGATCGGACACTCGATGGGTGAGGTGGCCGCCGCCGTAGTCGCCGGATCGGTCGACGAGGAGGACGGGGTCCGGATCATCGCCGCGCGCTCCCGCCTGCTCAACGGGCTGTCCGGCGGCGCGATGGCAGTGGTCGACCGCACGCCTGAGGAAGTCGAGAAACTGGCGGAGCGGCTGACCAGCCTGCGCATCGCCGTGCACTCCTCGCCGCGCCAGTGCGTCGTGGCGGGTTCCGCGGAGCACGTCAGCGAGCTGATCACCGTGGTGGCCGGCGAGGGAGGTCTCGCCAAGGCGCTGCCCGTGGCCGTCGCCGGACACACGCCTCAGGTCGATCCGATCCTCAAGCCGTTCGAGGCGCGGCTCGGCGCGGTGCCGCATCGCCCGCCCGCCTGCCGCCTCTACACGACCGTCGACGAGGACCCGCGCCGCACGCCGGACCTCGGGACCGAGTACTGGGTGCGGAACCTGCGCGAGCCGGTGCGATTCCGGCAGGCGGTCACCGCGGCGGCCGAGGACGGGCACCGCGCGTTCATCGAGATCTCGCCGCACCCGACGCAGCTGTACCCGCTGGCTGAGACGTTGCGCGCGGCAGGGATCGAAGACGCGCTCGTGCTGCCGACGCTGCGCCGGGACACGGACGAAGCGGTCACCTTCCGCTTGTCGCTGGCATCGCTGCTGGTCAACGGCGCGGTGGATCTTGTGGAGTCGCGGCGCACGCTGCACCCGCGGAGCCGGATCGTGGACGTGCCCTCGGCACGCTGGCGACACCGGTGCTACTGGGTCGACGCGCCCGTCGAAGTCGCCGTTTCGCAGGCACCTGCGGTGACGGTACCAAGGCGTCGGGAACTCGGCACCCGAGACCGCCTGCGGGCATGCGTCGCGCAGGTCATGGGTTACCGCCCGGAGAGCATCGGCGACGACACCCCGCTGACCGACCTGGGCCTGGACTCGCTGCACGCGGTGCGCATCATGTCCGCCGTCCGCCACGAATTCGGCATCGAACTCGCCGCCGGAACGCTGCTGCGCCGGGGGACGGTCGCGCAAGTGGCGGAGCTGCTCGAAGAGGGTCAGGCACCGACGACGGTCCAAGCGCGCGGAGTGCTGCCGCGCGATGCGACGGAGCGGTTGGTGGCCCGAGCCTGGGAATCCGTGACCAGCGGCGAGGTCGGCGGAGTCGAGGACGAGCTCGTCGCGCTCGCCGCCGATCCCCGGTTGGCGGTCGATCTGGCCCGCGCACTGACGGAACGCATCGGCCAGGAGGTCGACCCCTCCGCGCTCGCCGAGGGCCCCGCCACCGTGGCCGCGCTCGCCGACCGGATGCGGCCGCTGGTGGAGACGCCGGTCGAGGGACCGCTGCGGGTTTTTCGCGCCGGGGGGACGCAGCCACCGCTTTTCCTGGTCCATCCGGCTGGCGGATCGGCCGCCGTCTACCGCGCGCTCGTCGACCGGCTCGGTGCCGACGTGCCCTGTTTCGGGCTCGAACGGCTGCCTGAGTGCGATGAGGTCACCGAGCAAGCGGTCGAATACGCGCGGCTGATTCGCGAGCTGCGCCCGGACGGGCCGTGGGCGATCGGTGGCTGGTCGTTCGGCGGGGTGGTCGGCCAGGAGACTGCGCGCCTGCTCGCGCCGCACGGCCTGGTGAGCGCGGTCGTGTTGATCGACAGCGTGTTGCCGCTTCCGGACCCGGGGCTGGATCTCGGGCAGGAAGCCAGGAGGCGCTTCGCCGGATTCGCGGAATACGTGGAGCGCGTCTACGGCAGCCCGCTGATCCTCCCGTACGACGAGCTGGCTCGACTCGATGACGTAGGACAGATCGACCTGCTGATCAAGATTCTGCGAGAGACGGTGGATCTGCCCGCGGCCGTGCTAGAGCACCAGCGCGACTCGTATCTCGACCTGCGCAGCGGGGAAAGGCACAGCCCCGCTGCGTACTCGGGGCGCGCCCTGCTCTACCGCGCCACCGAAGCCGCGCCGCACACCGTCCGGGACGCCCGGTACGAGCGCGACGACGACGCCCTCGGCTGGGACCAACTGTGTCCCGACCTGTCGGTGCGCCCGGTCCCCGGCCACCACCTCTCGCTGCTGGACCCGCCCGCCGTCGACGAGCTGGCCCGGTTACTCGACGCCGACCTGCGCGGAGTTCCGGCCGCGCCGCGCTCATGAGGATAGCCATGGCCGCACAGCGAATGATCAGTGTTCTCGGGTGCGTCATCGCGCTCTGCGTCGGTGCTGTGGCAGCTCCCGCAGCCGCGACAAGCTCGCCGCAGCCCGCGCCGTCGGCGAGCGCCACGCACGCGGCGGCTCCGACGCCAGCACCGACACCAGCGCCGAGCGTCGCGGCGGATGATGGCGCGTTCGTGGCCACCGAGACGCAGCTCGACCCGCGCATGGTGGACCTCGAGATCGAGTCGCCCGCGGTCGGGGACGCCGTCCCGGTCAGGATGCTGCTGCCGCTCGGCTGGTCCGCGCACGCCAAGCGCACGTGGCCGGTCCTCTACCTCCTGCAGGGCGCACACGACGACTACACCTCGTGGACGCGCGAGACCACCATCGAGTCCTTCACCGCCGACAAGGACGTGATCGTCGTCATGCCGTCGGCCGGTCCGACCGGCTTCCCCACCCGCTGGTGGAGCGGCGGCAAGGGCGCTCCCGACTACGAGTACTTCGAAAGCACCGAGCTGATGCAGCTGCTCGAGCGCGGCTACCGGGCGAGCACGGTGCGCGCGGTCGCCGGGGTGTCGACCGGCGGCTACGGCGCGATGGCGATGGCGGCGCACCACCCCGGCTCGTTCACCGCCGCAGCGTCCTACAGCGGCATCCTCGACACGACGTACCCGGGCATCCCGGGCGTGATCCAGGCGATCGTGTCCAGGGAGAAGCTGCAACCCGACTCCCTCTGGGGCGACCCGACCGGCGAAGCGCAGGTCTGGACCGCCGAGAACCCCTACGCGCTGGCCACCGAGCTGCGTTTCACGTCCCTGTTCGTGTCCGCCGGCAGCGGGGTCGGCGAGCCGGCGGACAACCAGGTCGGCGCGACGCTCGAAAGCGCCGTCTGGCCGCAGGCGCAGGCCTTCGCGGACCGGCTGAAGGTGCTCGGCATACCGGTCCAGACCGATTTCTACCCCGGCGGGGTGCACGACTGGGACTCCTGGCGGCGCGAGTTCGTCACCTCGTGGCCGCTGCTGGCCGCGGCGCTCGGCCTGCCCGGCTGAGTGCAAAAGTGGAAGGGATATGCAGACATGAGCAACGCCGTCAGTGCCCTGAGTGAGGCGGTCCTCTCCGGGGCGGACCCCGGGGAGCTCGAGGCCTGCCCGCTGCCCGACACCTACCGGGCCGCGTTCCTGCGCCGCGAGGACCAGGAGATCTTCACCGGCGCCAAGGACAAGGACGTGCGCCGCAGCATCCACGTCGGCGACGTCCCGACACCCGAGCTCGCGCCCGACGAGGTGCTGGTCGCGGTGATGGCCGCCGCGGTGAACTACAACACCGTGTGGTCCGCGACCTTCGAGCCCGTACCCACCTTCCGCTTCCTGCGCGATCTGGCGCGGCACGGCGGCTGGGACGCCCGGCACGACCGGGACTACCAGGTCATCGGCTCGGACGCGGCCGGCGTCGTGGTGCGGGTCGGGGCCGCGGTGCGGCATTGGAAGGCCGGCGACAAGGTCGTGATCGCGCCCCCGGTGATCGACGAGCAGGAGTCCGGCGCCCAGCAGGACGGCATGCTCTCCAGCCGCCAGCTGGCCTGGGGCTTCGAGACCAACTTCGGGGCTTTCGGCGACTACGCGCTGGTGCGGGCCACCCAGCTGGTGCGCAAGCCGGCGCACCTGACGTGGGAGGAGGCCGCGTGCAACACGCTGTGCCTGGGCACGGCCTACCGGATGCTGATCGGGGACCACGGCGCCCGGATCAAGATGGGCGACGTGGTGCTGATCTGGGGGGCGACCGGCGGCCTCGGCGCGTACGCGGTACAGCTCGTGCTGCGGGCCGGCGGCATCCCGGTCGGCGTGGTCGGCAGCGCGGACAAGGCCGACCTGCTCGACCGCCTCGGCTGCCGGCACGTGATCAACCGGCAGGAGCTCGGGTTCACCGACGGCGGCGCGGAGGCGGACTCGACGCAGGCCTGGCGCGAGCTGGGCTCGGCGATCCGCAAGCGGGTGGGGGAGGACCCGCACGTCGTCTTCGAGCACGTGGGGCGCAACACCTTCGGCGCCTCCGTGTTCGTCGCCCGGCGCGGCGGGGTCGTCGTCACCTGCGGATCGAGCACCGGATACACCCACCAATACGACAACCGCTACCTCTGGATGAAGCTCAAGCGGGTCATCGGCAGCCACGGCGCCAACTACCACGAGTCGGTGGAGGCCAATCGGCTGCTCGAGCTCGGCTTGATCGTTCCGGCGCTCTCGCGGGTCCATCCGTTCGAGCAGGTGGCCGAGGCGACCCGGGCGGTCCAGCTCAACACCCACGCGGGCAAGGTCGGTGTGCTGTGCCTGGCGCCGCGCGAGGGGCTGGGCGTCGATGATCCGCTGCTGCGCGAGCAGGTGGGGGAGGAGCGTCTGCGCACCTTCCGCGACCACGCGAGCTGCTGAGCAGCCGGTGGGAATTGCGTTGCACAGGACCGGACCCGCGTCTAATGTTCAACGCACACCGAAAGGAGGTGATCCTGACTTGAGTAGTTTCAGGACGCGTGAGGTGGCTGTCCGCTAGCCGCCCTGCCCGCCGATGAGGTTCGACCTCGCCTGAAGGCTAGGGCGGCGGGCGAATAACCAGCAGTCACCCGGCCCGCAGGTTCACCGGCATCGTCCCCGGTGCCTGGTCGGCGACCGCACGTGGAGGAATCCGCGGCGGAGCCGACCGGGAAGTAACCTGCGGGCTGCCTGCTTTTCGGGCTCGGATCAGGTCAGACAACCAGCACGGCGACGCCCGTGACCATTCCGGCGGCGAGGTCGGCGAGGGCCTTGTCGGCGTCCCGCATCGCGTAGCGGGTCACCGCGAGGCGCGGCAGGGATTCCTGCGCGAGAGCGAGCAGTTCGCGCCCGTCCTCACGGGTGTTCGCGGTCACGCTGCGCACGGTGCGCTCCTGGAACAGGTGCCGCTCATAATCGAGCGGCGGAATCGCGCTCAGGTGGATCCCGGCGATCGCGAGCGTGCCGCCGCGGTCGAGCGCCTCGAGTGCGATCGGCACCAGGGCGCCCGCCGGAGCGAACAGGATCGCCGAATCGAGCGGCTCGGGCGGCGCGTCCCCCGCCGAGGCCGCACCCAGGTCCAACGCGAGGCGGCGAGCCTCCGCCGACCGCGTGACCACGTGCACCGTGGCGCCCGACGCCATGGCGAGCTGCGCGGTGATGTGCGCTGACGCGCCGAATCCGTACAGGCCAAGTCGTCCGCCGGGCGGCAGATCGGCGCGCTTGAGCGCGCGGTACCCGATGATGCCCGCACACAGCAGCGGTGCGAGCTGTTCGGCCGGGACGTCGTCGGGCAGCCGATAGGCGTAGCGGGCGTCCACGGTGGCGTATTCGGCGTAACCACCGTCGATATCCCAGCCGGTGTACTGGGAGTTCGGGCACAGATTCTCCGCGCCGCGGCGGCAGTACGCGCACACCCCGCAGGTGTGCGCCAGCCAGGCGATGCCGACCCGGTCGCCGGGAGCGAAACCGGCCGTGTCGGCGCCGAGCGCGACCACGCGGCCGACCGCCTCGTGGCCCGGCGTGCGGTCGGGGGAGCGGGGTGGCAGGTCGCCCTCGGCCAGGTGCAGGTCGGTTCGGCAGACACCACAGGCCTCGACCTGCACCAGCAGGCCGCCAGGGTCGGGCTCGGGCACCGCGCGGCGCGCCCGGTGCAGCGGTTTGGAGGCGATCGGGCCGGGTTCGTGTACGGCCCACGCCTCCATCGTGTCCGAGCCGGTCATGCCCCCATCGAAGCACGCGGCCCGGCCGGGCGCACGCGGGCGGGCGCCCGGCTCCGGGCGCCGTCTGACTCAGACGTCTGCGGTCGGTCGGGCGAGCCTGGACCTCCCGGAGATTTTTCACTCCCTACGTGTAAGGTCTGCGCACAAGAAGAAACCGCCGCGCCACTGGCTCGGCGCCGCGGTTCGTGTGTTACGCAGATCTGACAAGGGGCCATCGAACATGACGGAGTCGACCGGCGGCCACATCACGGTCGTCGTTCCCACCTACAACGAGAAGGACAACCTTCCCAAGCTCGTTGACCAGCTCCTGGCCCTGCCGCTGGAGGGCCTGCGGATCCTGGTGGTGGACGACAGCTCGCCGGACGGGACGGGCGAGGTCGCGGACAAGATGGCGGCCGAGACGCCGAACCACGTCGCCGTGCTGCACCGCACGGTGAAAGACGGCCTCGGCCGCGCGTACATCACCGGCATGACGCACGCGCTCGAGGACGGCGCGGACATCGTCATCCAGATGGACGCGGACCTGTCCCACCCCTCCTCCGTGCTCCCGCTCATGGTGGAGACCCTGCGCACCACCGACGCGGGCGTCGTCCTCGGCTCGCGCTACGTGGCCGGCGGAAAGGTCGCCGCCGAGTGGCCCTGGCACCGCCGCGCCCTGTCCGCCTGGGCGAACTTCTACGTGAACGCGATCCTCCGCCTGCACGTGCGCGACGCCACCGCCGGATTCAAGGCCTGGCACGCGGCGACGCTGCGGAAAATCGACCTGGAGACCATCCGCAGCAACGGTTACAGCTTCCAGGTGGAGATGAACTACCGGGCCGTGCGCGCTGGCTACTCCATCGCCGAGGTCCCGATCACCTTCTCCGAGCGGGCCGAGGGCGTGTCGAAGATGAGCCTGAAGGTCCAGCTCGAGTCGGCCCTGACCCCGTGGCGCCTGAAGTTCGGGCGGCCGGTCAAGTAGGCGCATCCTGACGCGGCGGCGCGATTCGGATACCGTGCTGCTCGGGCCGGTGGTCGTCTCCATCTCGAACGCATTCGCGTATGTGAATGTTGTTCGGAACGCGTAATATTGTTCAGTATGGCGTGCACTGTGCGTCGTCATTACGATATGCACACCATGCGCGTACTGATCGTCGAGGATGAAGATCACCTGGCGGGGCTGCTCAAACGCGGCCTCGCCGAGGAGGGCTATACGGTCGACCTGGTCGGCGACGCGGCCCGGGCGCTGGCCACCGCGGGCTCGGCCGACTACGACGCCGCCGTGCTCGACGTCGTGCTCCCGGACCTCGACGGCTTCGAGGTGTGCGCCCGGCTGCGCCGCGCCGGCTGGCAGGTCCCGGTGCTCATGCTGACCGCGCGCGACGCCGTCTCCGACCGGATTCGCGGCCTGGACGCAGGCGCCGACGACTACCTCTGCAAACCGTTCAGCTTCGGCGAGCTGTGCGCGCGGGTACGAGCCCTGATCCGGCGGGCCGGAGTCGCGCGCGGCCAGCCGGTGCGGCAGCTGCGGGTCGGCGAGATCCGCCTCGACCCGATCTCCCGGCGCGTCTGGTCCGGCCCCGCCGAGGTGTATCTGTCGACCAAGGAGTTCGTGCTCCTCGAGCTGATGATGCGCAACCACGGCCAAGCCCTCGAGCGCGCAGGGATCCTCGAGCTGGTCTGGGGGACGCGCCACCCGATCACCTCCAACGTGGTCGACCAGTACGTCAGGTACCTGCGCAGCAAGCTCGGCCAGGACACCATTGAGACGGTACGCGGCATCGGGTACCGCATGGCCTCCCCGGCGCCTTGAAGCTGCCGATCCAGGTCCGGCTGACCGCCGGCTACGTGTTCACCGCGGCCCTGCTCACGGCGATCGGCGCGATCCTGTTCCAGCGCAGCGTCCACATCGGCCTGACCCACCACCTCGACGTCCAGCTCAAGTCGCGCGCCATCCGGGTCTCCCGGACGGTGGAGCGGGCGGGCCCGGCCGCGGTGCACACGATCACCCCGGCCGGCTCGAACGTCCTGGTCGAGGTGATCGACCCCAAGGGCCGGATCGCCACCGGCTCTCCCGAGCTGGGCGGGGTGACGCTGCTCGACACGGCTCAGCAGGCCACGGCGGCACACGAGCCCGGCGGCTATCAGAACGTCGGCGCCGGACCCGACTACCGCGTCTACGTCCAGCCTGCGGCCACCTCGGACGGAGTCTTCCTCGCCGTCGCGGCCACGCCGCTGGACACCCAGAACGAGCTCACGAACACCGTCACCGGCTACCTCGCCGTCGCCGCGGTGATCGTCGTGGTGCTCGGCGGCGTCGGCGCCTGGCTGCTCGCCGGGGCCGCGCTGCGCCCGGTCGAGCAGTTGCGCCGCCAGGTCGCCCAGCTCTCCGGGAACGACCCGTCCTCCCCGCTTTACGTGCCCGGCACCGGTGACGAGATCGCCGCGCTGGCCGAGAGCGTCAACGGTCTGCTGGCGCGGTTCTCCGCCGGGCTCGCCCGCCAGCGCCGTTTCGTCGCCGACGCCTCGCACGAGGTGCGCGCGCCGCTGGCGAACCTGCGTACCACGCTGGAGCTGGCCACGCGGCGGGTGCGCACCGCGGACGAGCTGACCGAGGCGGTGCGCTACTGCGAGGGCGAGGTGATCCGGCTCGGACAGCTCGTGGACGACCTGCTGGTGCTCGCTGCGGCCGACGAGAAGGTGCCGCTGAGCCTGCTGCCGGACCAGCGGGCGCTCCCGCTGCTCGAGGCGGCGGCGATGGCGGCGCGCCCGACCGCGGACGCGAAGTGCGTGGACGTGGTCGTGGACGCGGACCCCGACGCCGGCGCCGCGATTCATCCCGGGATGATCCGCCAGGTGCTGGACAACCTGCTGAGCAACGCGGTGCGCCACGCCCCGCCCGGGTCCCGGGTCGTGCTGACGGCGGAAGCGCGCCCCGACAGCCTCCGGATCTCCGTCGAGGATGAGGGGCCCGGCTTCCCGGAAGGCTTCGCGGAGCAGGCCTTCGAGCGGTTCCGGCGGGCCGATGCCGGAACGGCTGACGCGGACGCCGGCGTGGGTGTGGGCGGAACCGGCCTCGGCCTCGCCGTGGTGCGGGCCATCGCGAGAGCCCACGGGGGCGAGGCCGAGGCCGGGAACGGGACCTCGGGCGGAGCCGTCGTCAGCGTCCGGCTGCCGCGCGGTTTCTGACGGCTCATCCGGGTTCCTCGAAGAGCGTTCATTGCTCCGCGTCGGCCGGCGCCTGTTGACTTTTGCGGGCGAGGTGCCGTCGAATCGATCGGGGAAACAGGGGTCGAAGAGCGATTCGAAAACGGGACGCGCGGGAGGCAGCGGATGACAACGCACACGGACGTGGTGATCGTCGGCGCCGGACCGACCGGCCTGCTGCTCGCCGGGGACCTCGCGGCGCGGGGCGTGGCCTGCACGGTTCTGGAGCGCCGCGGCGAGCAGACTGCCAACACGACCCGGGCCTTCGCGGTGCACGCCCGGACCCTCGAGCAGCTCGACGCTCGGGGCCTGGCGGACGAACTGATCGCCACCGGGGCGACGGTCGACGAATTCCGGCTGTTCGGCAAGCTGGCCGTCAGTCTTTCCGACCTGCCCAGCCGGTTCCGGTTCGTGCTGATCACCCCGCAGAACAACGTCGAGCGCTTGCTCGAGCGGCGCGTGCTCAAGGCCGGGGCGCGGATCCTGCGCGGCGTCCGGTTCACCGGGCTGGCTCAGGACACTGACGGCGTCGACGTGCACGCCGACGCAGCCGACGTCGAGACGCACCTGCGCGCTTCGTATCTCGTCGGCACGGACGGCGTGCGCAGCGCCGTGCGCGAAGCGGTCGGCTTGCCCTATCCCGGATCGCGGGTGGTCAAGTCGCTCATGCTCGCGGACGTGCGGCTGCACGAACCGCCGAGCGAGATCCTGACCGTGAACGGAGTCGCCGAGGGGTTCGCCTTCGTGGCCCCGTTCGGCGACGGCTGGTACCGGGTGTTCGCCTTTGACCGGGCCAAGCAGGTCGACGACAGCGAGCCGGTGGACCTGGAGGAGGTGCGCGCAGTGATGCGCTACGCCTTCGGCACCGACTTCGCGATGGGCGAGTCGCGATGGGTCTCCCGCTTCCACAGCGACGAGCGGCAGGTGCCGCGGTACCGGGTCGGCCGGGTCTTCCTGGCCGGGGATGCCGCGCACTGCCACTCGCCCGCGGGCGGCCAGGGCATGAACACCGGCCTGCAGGACGCTGCGAATCTCGGCTGGAAGCTCGCCGCGGCGGTGCAGGGCTGGGCGCCGCGAGGATTGCTCGACAGCTACAACGACGAGCGGCACCCGGTCGGAAAGATGGTGCTGCGCAGCAGCGGCGCACTCGTCCGGATGGCGCTGGTCAAACCATACCTGGCCCGGATGGCTCGCGTCGTGGTCGGCGGCGCGGCGCTGCGCATTCCGGCGGTCAACCACCGCGCGGCGGGAACGGTCACCGGGATCGGAATCAGCTACGGCCGTCCGCACGGCGCACACCGGAGCGTGGGCACGCGGGCCGATGACGTGGAACTGACCGGTGCGGGCGAATCCGCGACGCGGCTCTACGAAGCGCTGCGCACAGGGGCGTTCGTCCTCGTCGGGCGGGAGGCCGAGGCGCCCGTGCCCCTCGATGCCTGGAAGAGCCGAGTCGAGTACGCGACCGCCGCCACCGACGCGCACACACCAGCCGCGCTCGCTCTCGTGCGCCCCGACGGCTACATTGCCTGGGCAAGCGACGAGGGCGATTCGACGGCCCGCGCGGCCATGGTCAACGCCGCGCTCGCTGAGGTGTGTAGCTCAGGCCAGTGAGCGCGCGCCACGATACAAATGGGTGCGATATCGCACGAGGGTTGCGAGACGGCGCAACTCGCCCTTACGCTCGCTCACCGTTTTGGCACTCGGGTCGGGAGAGTTCGGCATGGAGAGTGTGGTCTGCCGGTGCGGCCATCCGCGCGAGGCGCATGAGCACTACAGGCCGGGCAGCGAGTGCGCGGCATGCGGCCCGGAGGTGTGCGCCCGGTTCCGGCGGGCGCGGTGGTGGCGGCGTGGCCTCAGGAAGGTGGCGGCGCATTAAGGCGAATCGGAGTCAGGCGCGGCGCTGCGTCTGGCGCTTCTCCAGCATCCGGTTGAACAGCTCGACCAGACGCGGCGCGACCGCCCCGACCTCGAAGGCCCGCGCCCGATCGCGTCCGGCCGCCCCCATGTGCTCGCGCCGGTCCGGGTCGGCGAGCAGTTCGTCGAGCGCCCCGGCGAGGGCGTCCGGGTCGCGCGGGGGCACCAGCAGCCCGGTCACCCCGGGGTCGACGACGTCTTTGAGGCCGCCGACGTCCGAGGCCACCACCGGGCGCCCGGCGAGCATCGCCTCGATCGCCACCTGGCCCAGCGGCTCCTCCCAGGCGGACGGTACGACGCCGATCGACGCACGCCGCCAGGACGCCATCACCGCCGGATTGGGCTGATTGCGCGCGACCGTCACGTCCGGGCCGGAGAAGTCCAGGCTGTCGCCGGTCGGGGCGCCGACCAGGACGAGAGGGAGGCGGTGCTTCATCCGGCGGTGCGCCTCCAGCAGCACGTCCACGCCCTTGTGCCGGCCAAGTGCGCCGACGAACAGCAGATAGCCGTCGTCGGGCGGAAGGAAGTCCGGGCGCGGCTCGCGCTCGGCGATCTGGTCCATCCCGTTCGGCACCATGCTCGGTATCACGGTCAACGCGGTATGCGCAGGGAGCGCCGCGCGCGCCGCCTCCGCCACAGCCGTGCTGATGGCGACGTATGCGTCGGCGCGAGCGTGCAGCGGACGGCTCGCGCGGAGCCCGGCCGTCAGGATCGCCGATTTGGCGGCGCCGTATTGGCCGGTGGCGCAGGATACGCATTTACGCGGCGAGGGTCCGGTGCACGAACCTCCGCCGGTGTACTGGAAGTTCTTCTTCACGCAGGCGAGGCCGTAGTCGTGCAGGGTGACCACGTGTACCGGCCCGCGCGTGCGGCGGTACAGCGGGAAGTACGAGTACTGCAACCAGCTGTGGCTGTGTACCACGTCCGGGCGCTCCTGCGCCACCACCTCGCGCAACCGCCGCACCAGCCCGGGATCCGGGGCGGTCGGGTGGAACGGCCGGGCCTGGTCGGCGTAGAACGGGGTCAGCGCGGCGCTCCAGCCCTGAATCCGGCGCACCCTCACACCGCCCATCTCCTCGAACTCCGGCCGGTCGCCGACCTTGAGGGTGACGACGGTGGTCGAGTGGCCGAGCCGCACCAGTTCCTTGGACAGGGTCTCCACGTGGCGCTCGAGGCCGCCGATCGTGGGCCGGTAGAAGTCGGTGAGCTGCAGGATATGCATCAGCGCGCTCCATCGGCGAGGACGGTGGCAGTGTTCATGCCCGAGGCGTTCATGCTCGGCGCCGCGGCGGGATCCTTCGGCGGCCATAGCACCTGGCGCAGCGCTACCACCGCCACCGCACCCGCGGTCTGCGCGCCGAGCCAGGCCAGTCCCGCGCCGACGATCCCCAGCCGGGGCGCGGCGATCCAGGCCCCGCCGACGGAGATCACAGCCATGCACCCGTTCAGCGCGGCGGCCGTGCGCAGTCGCCCCCGGACGCGCAGGGTGGCGACCGCGATGTTGGTCACCGTATCCGGGAACGAGGAAAGCAACAGGATGATCAGCAGGCCGTAGCCCGCCGACGCGTATCGGGGCCCGAAGATCTCGAGGATGGGAATGCCGGCGGCGGCGACGACGAGTGTGGCCGGGCCGACCATGGCCATGATGATGCGCAGGGAGCGCAGGGCCAGCCGACGCAGACCCCTGTCGTCGTGGCTGCCCTCGGCGAAGATCGCCGACGAGACGGCGGGGCTGATCATGAAGATCGAGCTGCCGACCATCCAGGTGACGTAGAAGTACGCGTTGTCCTGCGTGCCGAGCCGGGTGGTGACCACCACCGGGAGCAGGTAGGTGGGGATCAGGCCGCCGACGCTGATCGCGTGGTGTCCGAAGCTCGGGCGCGCGAGCAGCATGAGCTCGGCGCCCGATGAGCGCCAGCGCGCAGTGTTGATTCGGACAGTGCCGAGGCGGTGGAATCGGCGATGGCAGATGACCAGGCCGTAGACCATCCCGACCAGCGCGCTCAGCGACCAGGTGGCCAGGATGTCGGTGGCCCCCGGGTGCCCGAACGCGGTCACCGCGAGCAGCGCGGCCAGCTTGACCGCGGAGGCGACCGCGTTGCGCGCGAACATGAAATTGCTGCTGCGCTGCGCGATGAAGATGTAGTCCAGCAGCCCCGAACCGGTCCAGCCGGCGGCGCCGAGCACGAACCAGACGGCGAGGGCGGGGTCCGTGGCCAACGCGTGCAGGGGCCCGAGCGCGAACGCCAGCGGGAACAGCGCCGCGGCGGCCAGCGCGAACGTCACAGCGGTACACGCGCCCAGCGCCGAGAGCACCGTGAGCAGCCATTCCTCGCGCGATGCGCGCCGAGGCAGCCGCGCGGTCAGGCCGCCGCCGACACCCATGTGCACGGCCAGCGAGAGGATGACCATCGCCGACACCATCGCCGAGCCGAGCCCGACCGCGGAGGCGGGCATCAGCCGGGCGGCCAAGGTCCAGTAGATGTATCCGAGCCCTGCGTTGACGACGCTGGTCCCCATGATCCCGACGCTGTTGCGGGTGAGCGAGTCGGCCCGCACCTGGCGCACCAGTCCTACGGGGCTCAGCGTGCTAGACATGGCAGCCGGCCGAACTGCTGCTTGTCACGTAGAGGTCGAGCAGGCGCAGCGAGGTCGCGTCGTGCTGCAGCGTGAAGCTGTACCGGCTGATGCAGGCGGTCGCGATCGGGAGTTGGACGTGCGCGTATCCCTGTCCTGACGCGTCGATGAGCACCGGGACGGGATCAGTGTTCGCGATCGGCTTGCCGTCGCGGGCGACGCTCACCGTCAGCCCACTGAGGTCCTGTCCCGAGCCGGTGACCGAGACCGGGATATCCAGCATGCCGCCCGCCTGCGCGCGTACCACCCCCGGAACGTCGGCGAAGTCTCCGCCGAAGGAGAAGGCGAGGTATCCGGGCTGCTGCTGGCTCGGCAAGACGTGCACGAGCCCTGCGACGAGGGCCGCCACCGCCAGCGCGCCGGCGCCGAAGGCCGTGCCGAAACCGAGCGCGCGCACGGTCTCGCGCGGCGTGGCTGCCGGGGCCGGTGCTCGGGGTGCCGCGAGGAGCAGCGAGCCCAGGCTCACCCACAGCGGCATCGTTCCGAGCGGAACGTATCCGAACCCTGCGTAGGACACGAGCGCGGCGGCGATCGTCACGATGATGCTGAGCAGCACGGCGAGCGGCGCGGACCACCGCCCAGCGGCCGCGCGCAGCCCGAGGGCGCCCACCACGCAGTGCCCCGGAACCCAGAGCACCGCGGGCGCGACCAGGACGGCACGCAGGACCGGCCAGGGAACCGCATACCGGCCGACGAACCCGACGGCGACCAGTGCGGCGGGCAGGGCGAGGGCGCGCAGGCGCGGACTGCGGATCAGGTCTCTCATCGGCCGGTCCCCGTTCCGGTGGCGTGCGCGCCGATCGCGCCGAAGTCGAAGCGGTAGATCGCGTAGTCGTCGCTCTGATAAAGCAGCGTGGTCCACGGATAGTTCTCGTACTGAGCCAGCGCCCCGACCGTGATCGGGTCGCGGCTCGTGTACGCGAACGGCTCGTCCGGCTCGAAGAACACGCCGATCGCGGGCAGCTCGGTCGCCATCCTGCGGTCGATCACCAGATAGGCGTAGTGCGAGGACGACAGCTCCTGCACGAGGCTGCCCGGTGGCCGGCCGTCGTGGAAGTAGAGGTCGTAGGTCGGGAACCCGGCCGACGGCGCGGCCGTCCAGGCGTCGGCCTCGCGCACGAACGCCAGGCCGGTGTAGCGGTCGGTCACGATGAGCTGGTTCGTGCCGATGTGCTGGCCGAACCAGTCGGCCGTGCCGACCAGCTCAGGGGTGATCGAGCGGGTGTCGGACCCGAACACGTACGGACCGGGGAAGCGGTAGTCCTCGTTCAGCCCTGCGGCCACGTTGCCGATCAGCAGCACGCAGCTTGCCGCGAGAGCCGCGACCGCGGTGACCCGCCGTCCGGCGCGGGCCCGCCATCGTGCCGGATCGAGCCAGCGGGTCCGGTTCAGCCAGGTGGCCTTCTCGAGCAGTCCGGTGGAGTCGATCAGGCCCAGCACGACCGGCGTGATCAGGATCGCCAGGCCGAGGTAGGTGAAAGCCCAGCTGCGGCGCGCGCCCTCGGCCCCGGAGGAGACCAGGATGAACGGCACCGACGGGAAGTACAGCAGGCCGAAGAGGCCGAGGCCGATCCGGGTCGGCGGCCAGTCCGCCATGTGCTGCGACCAGGCGTCGCCGCTTGACGGACCCGTGTGCCTGGCTCGCCCGGCACGCGCGCGACGCCGCAGCACCAGGAGCCCGGCCAGCGCGAGGACTCCGACGATCAGCGGTGAGGCGAACGCGGCCAGGCGCTCGTAGGACGGCTCGGTGCTGGCGCTGAAAAGGGTGCGCCCGCCGCCCGAGCCGGAGAACAGGTGGGTGAGCTGACTCAGGCCGCTGCCGAAGTAGGGCGACAGATAGCTGACGGTGTCCGGCGCGACCAGCGCGATCCACAGTCCCGCGCTCACCGCGACCAGCCCGGTCACCGCCAGCGTCGGTGCCAGCACCCCGGCGGGGGCGTCCTGCCAGCGCCGTCGCACCGCTGTTGCGATGCTCACCACGGCCAGTGCGAGGACCAGGATGAGCGAGGTCAGATGGTGGATCGGGACGACGCCGCAGCCGAGTGCCGCGGCCGCGGCCGTCCATGCCAGCCGCCCGCGCCGGGTGCGTGCATTCTGGAGCTTGGCGACACAGAAAAGGCACCAGATGAACAGCACGATGGCCAGCGACTCGTAGCCGAGCTGGGTGTCGAAGTACATGAAGCTGGAGTTGAAGCTGTAGATCAGCGCGACGACGGTGCCCGCGCGCAGCGAGCCGAGCACCGCCTCGCCCAGCGCCACCGCGCCGAGCAGAGCTGTGACGTGCGCGATCAGCAGCAGCACCACCGCGCTGCGCCACACCGACAGGCCGCTGACATCGCTGATCGTCGCGACGACGATGTGCAGTCCGGGGAACTTGCCGATGATTCCGATCAGCGGGTCGGGCTGGAACAGCTGGCCGCTGGCGGCCAGGTTCGCCGACTGGCGCCAGTGCGCGATCTCGTCGTGGAAAAGCGGCTGTGACGGGTTGCGCAGCAGCTTGGGCAGGAAGCTGAAGACGGCGTACGTCAGGATCCAGATCAGCCGGGTGCGCGGGCTGGTCCGCCGGGCGCCCGCAGCAGTCGCGGCGGGCACGGCCACGGTGAGCATGCCGAGCCAGAAGACCAGGTAGTGCGTCTCGTCCGCGCCGCGCGTCGCGGCCAGCGAGTAGCTCCAGGTCACCAGCGCCGCGCCGGCAGCCGCCGTCGGCAGAGGGGCCAGCGCCAGGGCCGCGCGGCGCGCGGTGGTCCGTCGGCGCGGCGGGTCCTGCGGAGTCGGCGCGGTGGCCGGCTGGTCCAGGACTCCGGTAGTCGTCATGCAAGGGCTCCTGTGCGCAGTGGTGCGATTTGGCTGTAGATCTCGGTCAGGCGCGCCGCGACCTCGTCCCAGTCGGGCAGGCCGAGCAGGCTGGACGCCGACGGCGGCTGTGCGAGCGCGGCGAGCAGGCGGGCGGCCAGCGCCGCGGCGTTCTCGTCCGCGCCGACGAGGCTGACCGCCCCCACCGATGTCGCGGCGAGCTCGGCGTGGGCGGGGATGTCGGACAGCACCGCGCGCGCCCCGGCCGCCAGCGCCTCCGCCGGGGCCAGCCCGAATGCTTCGTGCTCGGACATGCTGCACAGCGCCCGGCAGGTGCGCAGCCATCGGTGCAGTTCGGTGTCCTCGACGCGGTTCAGGAAGCGGGCCCGCCCGCCCGGTACCAGGTCGCGCGCCAGCGCCTCGAGGCGGGGCCGGTCAGGGCCGTCGCCGACCACGACGAGCTGTTTGCGGTCCTCGGGCCCTGACATGTGGGCCAGCTGAGCGAAGGCCCGCAGGACCCGCTCGACCCGCTTGTAGCGCTCCATCCGGCCGACGCAGAGCACTGTGGGCGGCTCGTCCTCGAACGGCGCGGCGGCGCGGATCGTCGCCGCGTCGACCGTGTTCGGCACGATCGACGTCTTCGCCGCCGTCGCCGGGAAGTGCTCGGCGACGAGCCGGGCCTCGACCCGGGACACGCAGACAACCGCCGCCGCGCGTGCGATGGCGATGCGGCCGACCGGCTTGTACACGCGGTGCAACGCGGCGCGCAACGGCGAGTGGCCGGTGCCGTGGTAGTGCGGGGAGAACACCAGCGGTGCGCGTGAGCGCAGCGCCGCCGCCAGCCCCGTGAGCGTGTGATAGCTGTGTGCGTGTACGACGTCGAACTCGGACGTCTCGGCGGCGAGCGCCCGCCAGAGCCGCGGCGCGACCGGGTAGTTGTGCGGCCCGGACACGGCGTAGCGGTGCACCATGATGTCACCGTCGGCGGCGGTTCCCACCGCCTCGGAGCGCCGCTCCTGCGCGAACACCTCGACGGCGTGACCCAGCCGGCTCAGCGCGCGCGCCTGGTGCGCGACGACCATCTCGATGCCGCCGCGCGCGGGTGGATAGCCGGGACTGACCAGAGCGATTCTCACGGCCGCGCCTCGGTCGGGGCAGGGGTGGGGGCGAAGGCGAGGATGGCGTCGACGTTGCGCTGCCAGGTGTGCCGCTCGACGTATACGTCGCCGGCGCGCGCCCGAGCCTTGCGCAGCGCCTCGGTCAGGCCCGGCGGATCGCCCGGCTCGACCAGGATCGCCCCGTCGTAGTCCGCGACCGCCTCGACCAGGCCGCCCACCGCGGTGACCACGACCGGCAGGCCGTTGCTCATCGCGATGTGCAGCGGCCCGCTCGCGGACGAGCGCAGGTAAGGGAGCACCACGACGTCGGCCCGCGCGAAGTGTTCGGTCACGTCCTCGTCCGAGACATAGCGGTTGACCACGGTGATGCGATTCCGGTGCGGCGACGCCTCGATCAGGTCGAGCGGCCGCGTCCAGCCCTCCCAGGTCTCGCCGACGACCGCGAGCCGGTATCCGGACGCCTCCTCGGCGGACAGCGCGTTGAAGGCCTCGACAAGATACTCAAGGCCCTTATACGGGCGGATGGTCCCGAAGAACAGCAGCCGGCACACGCCCTCCTCGCCCGGTGTGCGCTCGGCGCGGTGGTGCGAGAACGGCCCGTGCGGCACGACCTCGACGGGCCGGCCGGACAGGTTGTATGCCCGGCCGAGGTGCTCGCGGTCGTGCTCGGAGTGGACCAGGAATGCCTCGGCGCGGCGCAGCACCCCGCGCAGCGCCCGGCGGGTGTAGGAGGAGACCAGCGGGACGCGCGCCTCGCCGGTGTCCTGGACCTCGTGGAACTCCACGATCACCCGGGCGCCGACGGACCGGGCGGCCAGGGCGAGCGCGAAGTAGCTGTGCACGACGGTGCCGGTCCACCACTGGAGCACGACCAACGTCGGCCGGGTGCGCCTGATGTGCCGCACCGCGCCGATGATGCTGGGAATCCAGAACCAGTCGACGCCGTCGAAGACCGCGACCCGCTCGTCATACTCGAGCGCTGCCAAGCGTTTGCCGACGCGCGCCCGGCCCGGATACAGCATCTTGGGAATCATCCGGCGCATCAGGATCGCGGACACGGTCGCCCGCTCGGCCAGCGCCCCCGCCAGATGGCAGGTGTAGTAGCTGATCCCGCTGGTGAAGCGCCATCCCGAGCCGACGACGCAGACCCGCGCGACGCCTGCCTCCGACGCCGGCGTCCGGTCGTCTTCGCTAGTCGCGGTCATGGGCGTCTGCTTCCGTTCCGGTGCGTCTGACCTGGTGCCGGCCGGCCTCTCGGCGGACCGCCGCGACCGCGCCCGCCGCGGCGTAAGCCGCGAGCCGCCGGCGCGAGCCGGGCCGTGGGCCGCAGACCACGAACTCGGGGTGCTGCACGACGCGGTCGCTCCAGCGCAGCTTGGAGATGTCCGGACCGACCGACAGGTTCACCTCCGCGTCGCCGCGCTCGGCAGCCCGTTCGATCGCCGCGTACTGAAGAAGGGTGACCGGACCGACGTGCCACCAGTGCGGATCCACGCCGCTCAGCGCCAGGAACGCGGCCCGAGGCGCCCGCAGCACGAGCAGCGCGGCGATCGCGGTCCCGTCCACGTCGAGCGTGAGCAGCTCGACGCGGTCGTTCGCCGCCATCCGGCCCGCCGCGTCGGCGACGAAGGCATACCGCGCCGGGTCGCCGAGCACGTCGGGATGGACCCGGCGCCCCGCGATCGACGCCCGCGCCCCGTGGAGGCGGCGCAACACCGGCAGCGCGGCCGCCACCTCGTCCGGCGCGCGATGCACGACGACGCGCCACACGCGGCCGGATTTGTCGAGCCGGTTGCGGGCGCGCTTAACGCTTTCCCAGACGTTGCGCTTAAGAGCGGTACGCACCGATGCGGCGGCGCCGTCAAGCGGCAATACCACGGCGGCGCGCGTCGTCTTGTGCTGGACCAGCCCGGTGAAAGCCTCGCCCTCGCCCAGCCACTGTGGTTCGAACCAGCCTTGTTCGGCGTCCAGCGGAAGCTCGAGCCAGTCCCAGCGTTCGGGGGCGGCGATCCAGTGGCCGACCACCGCGCGCAGCACCGAGCGCGTCTCCCCGCGCGCCGCGAGCGCCTGAGGCAGCTCGGTCAGGCCGGGGAAGCGGATCGTCCCGGCGAGCTGGACGGTCCGCGCCGCGGATGCCCCCAGCACGCGGGCGACGGAGCGCAGGTAACACGGGGCGACGCCGATGAGCCGGCCGTCGCGCCGCACCGTGAGCACGGCGAGTTCGTTCTCGTGGACGAGGTGTTCGAGCCATGCGATCACCCAGTCCGGCGATGCGTACGGATTGCGTCCGGCAGCCAGCTCGTACAGTTCCCGCCACTCCGATTCGAGCGCCGCGACGTCGGCGTGGCGGGAGAGCCGCTGGACTGAAAGGTGGGCGGTGTCGCGCGGTCGGTGGCCGCGTCCGCGCACCGCACTCGGGCTGCGTTCCACCTGTGCCGAGGGCTGCGCGGCCAGCGCCTCAGGCAGCTGCGTCGCCAGGCCGACAGCCGAACTCTGCAGGGCGGGCATCACTGTCCGCTCGCCGTGGCCTGAGCATCGATCGGCGCGTGCTGATGGGGGAGCTGGTGCGGCAGGTGCGCGTGGTCCAGCTGGTCCACGGCGTGGTCGACCACCGCCGCGATCCGCCGCCGCGCCGCACGCCCTGACGCGGCGCGCCGCTCGCGCACGATCGTGCGCAGCACCCGCCATCCGTCGCGGACCGCGTTGAGGTTGCTCTCCCCGTGGATCCGGTCGTGCTCGAACGAGGGCACTTCGGTGACGCGCAGCCGGGCCGCCGCGACCCGCAGCGTGATCAGCGTCTCGATCTCGAAGCCGTCGCCGAGGGCGGGCTCGGTGCCCTCGACCGGCGGAAGCTCGAACACCTTCACGCAGCGCTTCCAGAACGCGTTGTAGCCGTAGCACAGGTCCGTGTACGAGGTCCGGTACAGCCGGTTGGCGAGGAAGTTGAGCACGGCGTTGCCGGAGCTGCGGAATCGGGTCAGGTCCGAAGAGCCGCCACCAGCCAGGTATCGGCTGCCCTTGGCGAAGTCGGCACCCCCGGCGAGCGCCTGCACGAAGTCCGCGATCTCACCCGGATGCGCCGACCCGTCGGCGTCCAGCATCACGATCACGTCCCCGGTGCACGCGGCGAATCCGCAAGCGAGCGCATTGCCCTTGCCACGCCGGGTCTGCTTGACCACGACGGTGTCCGGCCGGTGCCGCAGCGCGGTCCCCACCGTGTCGTCCACCGAGGCGCCGTCGACGAGGACCACCTCGTGCAGCCCGTCGGGCAGATTCTCCAGGACCCAGGTCAGATTGCGGGCCTCGTTCTTCGCCGGTATCACGACACTGACACGCGGCGAGCCCGGCGGCAGCGCCCGGACCGGTGCGCGGTTGTCTCTGGTGCTGGTGCTCATGACCCCACCCGTCGAGTCTTGTCGGTACGCGGTCTCGTCCCGTCGAATCCGCTGAGCCCCACGCGGGTGCGCGGCGTCCTCGGGCGTCGTCGAAGCGGGTTAGTGCCCCGTACGACTGCTCGATGAATGATTGACAGCGTGACGGTGGAGAATCCGGCCGTGCCCCTTTACACCCCCGCCGGATCACCTGATGAACGCGACGCTACCGGACCATGGAGAACGCTGTCACCGCTTGTGCTGTTGAATCCGTGTGAACTTTATCCGTACTCGGACCGGCACCATCCATCAGGGCTCGTTGACCGGTCGAGCCGGGGGATTACCCTCTAGGCAATTCGGGTGGGAATTCGGTAAGGTCTGCCGCCGCCCCACCCTTCCGGGAGGAATCGCCGGTGAGCCCACGACGCCCTCCACGTCCGCTGATCGCCTTGCTGGTGCTCGCCCTGGTCTTCGCCGTGGCAGTGTTCGTGCGCGGCGGCGCCCAGGGCGAAAAGTCGGCTCCGCCGGCGTCCGGATGCACCGGCAGCCAGACGTCGACCGCCGTGCCCACTGCTGCGCCACGCCCTCCGATCGCCAAGCAGTTGATGAGCCTTCGGCTGGTGAGTTACTATCCGGCGGACGCGGCGTGGACGAACATGTGGACGAACTGGCAGCCGGACCGGATCGACCGCGATCTGTGCGGGATCGCCGCGCTCGGCGCGAACGCGGTCCGGATCATCGTCCAACCCGGCGTGTTCGGCTTCCCGCGGCCCGCCGCCGCGATGCTGGACCGGCTCTCGTCGGTGGTCGGGATCGCCGCCGCGCACGGCCTGCGAGTCCAACTGACCCTCTTCGACTGGTGGTCGGACTACTCCGACCTCCCGGGGAGCGACGCCTGGGCGAAGGCCGTCCTGCAAAGGTTTCGCGGTGATTTCCGTATCGCTTTCTGCGAACTGAAGAACGAAATAAACGTCGATGATGTCAACGCTATGTCGTGGGCGCGGCACGAAATTCCGGTCATTCGCGCGGCGCTCGGTTCCGTTCCCGTCACGGTCTCGGTTTCCGGGGATTCACCCGCGATGGCGCTCGCCGGACTGAAGGCCGGATTGGGGTCGCGGCAGCCGGATTTCTACGATGTGCATTATTATGGCGAGCCCGGAGCGGCATTCGCACAACTGTCCGCAGCGCGCGCGGAAGTGGCGCCGGCCGCGCTCTTCGTCGGTGAAACCGGGGAATCGTCGCAGGCCGCGGATTCACCGGCGGGCGACGCGCAGCAGGATCTCTACCTGCGCGCGGTCGAGTGGGCGGCGATGCGGGCCGGCCTGCCCCTCGCCGCTCCGTGGATGTACACCGACCTGGTTCCGGCGGCGGTCCCGGCCGCGGCGGCTACCGACGCTGCGGGCGGGATCGCCGCGGACCAGCTCTACTTCGGCCTGATCCGTGCGGACGGCGCGGCCAAACCGGCGGCGCAGTCGATGCGGCGGATCTTCTCCGGCCAGACGGTTCCCCTCGGCTTCAACAACGGATTCTCCGTCGGCCACGCGGGGCTGCCCGACGGCTGGCAGAGCACTGCGGCCGAGGCACCGCCGGGGACGGGCATGTTCGCCTGGGATCCGTCCGTCGGACACTACGCGCCCGGCTCGGCGAGGTTGAGCCGCACCTCGGCGGCGGCGAACCCGGTCCCCGCCTTCTATACGACACCGGTGACGCAGCCCACCCACGCGGGGGAGAAGTTTCGGCTGACGGCATGGGCCAAGGGAATCCGCACGACCGGCTCAAACCGCGTCGCCATCTCATGGTTCGCCGACGATGGCACATTCCTGGGCGAGAACGACTCCTCGTCGCTCCAGCCCGGCATCGTCACCTGGACCACGCTCTCGGTCACCGCGGACACACCGTCCGGCGCCGCCTACGCGCAGGTGAGACTCCAGTCCGAAGGCAACACAGGGACGGTCTGGTTCGACGACGTCTCCTTCACCGCAGTGAACTAGGCGCGGTAGGCGCGGGCCGGTGACACTGCAGCGACGTAACGCCGGCCCGACTGCTGCCAGTCCAATTCGCGGTCGAAGATCTCACGCAGGCGCGCTCCGGTTTCCGCGCGTGCCTCGGGTGACAGGTCGAGCAGTTCCTGTATCGCATCCGCGAAGGCCGGCAGCGACATGTCCTTGGCGAGGATGCCCTGGCCGTCCACGAGCGCGGTGTTCTCACGTAACGGCCGCAGGACGACGGGCACGCCGCGGGCCATCGCGTGTGTCACCTTGTTCATCGCGCAGTAGTGGTTGAACGGGACGTCCGGGTCCGGCACGAGCATCGCGTCCAGCTCGCCGAGGAACGCGTCCACCTCGCCGCGCCCGAGCCAGCCGCGGAATCGCACCACGTCACCGAGGCCGAGCCGTTCGGCCCGCTCGCGTGCCTCCGGAAGCGCCGGGCCGTCGCCCGCGATCTCGACCCGGAAGCCGCCGACGCCGCGTCGGCGCAGCAGGTCCACCGCCTCGAGCAGTTCTCCGACGCCGTCCTGCTCGCCGATCACGCCGAGATAGCCGAGCACTGTCTCGCGGTGCTTTTCGCCACTGTCATCACGGTGGGCGCCGCGAGTCTGCGCGTTGTGTTCGGGTTCTACATCGGCGGTCACGGCCGCCGTGCGCACCAGCACCGAATCGCTGCCGAAGAGCGCGCGCAGCCGCGCGGTCTGCTCGCCGCTCGGGGTCAGCACGACGTCGGCCGCCGCGACCATGCGCCGCTCGCAGGCGAGGAACAGCGGCTCGAGCCGGTCGAAGCCAGACCTCGATGCCGCGAGCACGGTTGCCGCGTCGCGCTGGTCGTACACGGTCGTGTAGCCGCGCCGCCGCGCCCACCGCAGCAGCGGAAACAGCAGGTCCGGGGGATTGCCCACTTGGAGCATCCGGCGCGCCCCCGGCATGCCGCGCAGCGCCCGCCGGGCCGCGCGCCCTGCCGCCACGGCCGTCCACACGCCCTCGAAGACCGTCGCCAGCTTGCCCTCGCCCTCGAAGGAGGCGAAGTAGACCACGTCGATACCGTCGATCGTGACGGTTCCGGGCCGCTTGTCCCGGATCGCCGGGCATACGACCGTCACCCGCACCCCGTCGTCGCGAAGGGCCTCCGCCTGCGCCCAGGCGCGCTGATCGTCCGGCACCGGCAGATTGAGTATCACGAGCACTGCGCCCGCCGTGTCAGATCGGATACCACTGCCCATCCGCCCTGCGCCCATCACACAGCCTTCCGGGTCGTGGTTCGCCGATGCAAGAACGCGAATCCCCGCCGGCCGCGCCGCGCGGCCCAGCGGTCGAACCAGATCGGAAGCAGTACGGTCGCTCCGATGCCGAGTACCCCCACCCCAATGACGGCCCGGCTCTTGGAGCCCAGGACCTGCTCGGCCGCCGGCGGAACCAGAACCTCGGTGGTGATGCGCTGCGCCGCGGGAACGCCGTCAGCAGCCTGAATTGCGTCGAACCGGCGTGCGTACTCGGATTTCAGAGCCGTCACACCGCTGACCGCAGTCGTCGGATCGCCCGTCTGCACGGTGAGCACCTCGGAGGGCAGGTCGTACTGCGGGGTCTCGGCGGTGCCGTTGTTGTTGGGGGTCACCGCGTAGTCGCCGACCACTCCGGCCCGCCGCAGCGCGCCCGCCTGCGACGAGTCCGACACGGCCAGATCCACCAGGTAGCCCGCGGTGGCTATCGACGCGGTGACCGCGGCGAGCTTGTTCGGGGCCGTCGGATCCGCGGGCGGCACGAGCACGACGACGCAGGTACCGACGAAAGTCGGCTTCGGGTGCCGCACATGCCAGCCGGCGACCGCCGTCGCCAGAATCACCACGGCCGCGACGTACCACCGAAGCCTGATGACGGCCAACAAAGCGTGCAGCGACACCCGCTCTACCCCCCGGGTCCGCGAATCCTGTCGGGTTCAGGGTAGCGCGCGTTCGGCCGCCCGCTCCGGGATTCGCCGAACGTGCCACGAAAGATCGCACGCTCTGCCACGATGAGGTGGCTGGGCGTGGCGGAGCGCCTTATTCTTCGTTGAGGGCATCGCGGACCTCTGGCATGGGAGAGCCGGAATAGTCGGGTGTCCGTGGGGAGGGGAGAATGAACGTGCACGATGCCGTCTCGGTGCTGCGTAGACGGTGGTACGTCGCGCTCGCGCTCCTCCTCGTCGCAGGCGTCTTGCTCGCCGGAGTGGATAAGTCGGTCGCGAAGAAGTACCAGGCCACCAGCACCATATCGCTGCTCGCCTCGCGGCAGGCGACTGAGGGCACCGCGGCAGATCCCGGCACCCGGAATCCCTTCCTCAGCTACGACCCCTCACTCAACGCGACTGCCGACTTCCTGGTGCGGCGCCTGGACTCGCCGGACGACGGATTGCAACTCCAGGGCGCCGGCGTGACTGAGGCGTACTCGGCCGCGCTCGCCGCCTCCGCGGTCGGCCCGTTCATCACGCTGACGGTCACCGGCGCCAACCCGGCGCACGTGAGCGCGTCCATGAACACGCTGATGACTTTCACCAGCAAGCAATTGTCCACCATCCAGACTCAGGCCGGCGTGCCTCCGGCGGCGATGATCAACTCCATCGTGGTGGTAGCGCCCGGACCGCCTTCACCCCAGAGCAAGTCCAAGACTCAGGCGCTGCTGGGCGTCGGGATCGGCGGCCTGGTGCTCGTGTTCCTCGGCACGCTCATGGCTGACAACCTGCTGAACGGGCGCCGACGCCGCCGCGCCGAACGCGCGGCGCGCGCCGGGGCGGTGGCCGCTGACAGAGCCGCTCCCGAATCGAGTGGACCGGAGCAGACCGCGCGACCTCTAGGCCCTGACATCGCGGCATCGGCCGAGGAAGGGGACCCGCAGGAGGCTGACGAGGCCTGGTCTACCGTGCTGGCCGGACCTCAAGAATCCCGCGAATAGCGCGGTGACGGTCGAACCCGGGCCTGCCCCGGTCTCCGAATCTGCGCAGGTGAGGCTGGCGAAGGGCCTGCACACGCGTCAGCTCGCCTCCGCGCCCGGCGGACCGGCCGTCTTGGACGGGTCCGCGGCGGCGGCCGTGCTTTCGACTGCTGATACAGGCGGCCACGTCGGCGGGGCCGCCGCATCCTCCGGCGCTCGGGCGGCTCACGGCGGCAGGACCCTGACGGTCCTCACCACCTACCTGGTGCTGCTCGAGCTGGTGCCGTCGTCGTGGGTGGTGCCCGCGCTCGGCGCGGTGGGTACGCCCTCGAACATCTTCGCGCTCGTCATGCTGCTGTGGTACGTGGGTTCGTGGCTCGTCGGCCGGTTCACGCTCGCGCCCGAGACGCGCTCGCCCCGCGTCGCCATGTGCTTTCTGGCTGCTTCGATGCTCCTGGCGTATATGTCGCTCGGGCAGTCCGACCGGGCGCCGATCGCGCTCGAGACGCAGGCGGCCGACCGGGGCCTGATCGGGCTCGTCGCGTGGATCGGCGTGGTCGTCGTCTCCTCGGCCGGGATCGGCGACTACGAGACCCTCCAGCGGCTGCTGCGCCGAGCGGTGCTCATGGCCAGCGCGGTCGGCGGCCTCGGCATCTACGAGTCCTTCACCAAGTCCAATCCGATCGCCACGCTGCACATCCCGGGTCTGACCGCGGTCAGCAGTTCGGACGATTATCTGGTGCGGGCGGGACTGGCCCGCCCGTCCTCGACCGCGTCGCATCCGCTGGAACTCGCCGGCGTCCTCACGATGATGCTGCCGTTCGCGATCCAGCAGGCGTTCGACCCGGCGCGGCGCGGCCGGGTGCGCAAGTGGCTGCCGGTGGCGCTCATCGGCGGAATGGTGCCGCTCACGGTCTCGCGCACCTCGATCATCGGGCTCCTGGTCGCCCTGCTCTTCCTCATCCCGACCTGGAGCCGCTCGCGCCGCTGGGGCGCTCTCGGCGTCATCGCGCTCGGCTCCGCGGGGGCCAAGTTCGCGGTCCCGGGACTCGGCACGACGGTCGTCAACATGTTCAGCGCG
Organism: Actinocrinis sp.; assembly: GCF_035938995.1. Lineage (GTDB taxonomy): Bacteria > Actinomycetota > Actinomycetes > Streptomycetales > Catenulisporaceae > DASZGI01. The sequence goes on along the minus strand of NZ_DASZGI010000139.1, from coordinate 15,748 downwards.
TTGCTCGGCGGCGGCGACAACAGCACGCAGGCGCGCACGCAGGACTACGGCGGCGTCGCGCAATACATCGAGCAACGCCTTTGGTTCGGGCGCGGTTACGGCACATTCATCCCGTCGCTGTACCGCTTCACCGACAACATGTATCTGCACGCGGTGATCGAGATCGGCGTTTTCGGCACGGCCGCCATCGTCGCCCTCTACCTCGTCGGCTACCGGAACGGGCGCGCCGGGCGCAAACTCGCCGTCGAGGAGACCCGCCGCGAGCTGGGCCAATGCTTCGCGACCGCGATGGTGGTGGCGGCCGTCGTCAGCGCGACGTTCGACTCGCTGACGTTCCCCATGTTCGCCGGGATAGTGCTGTTCCTGCTCGGCTGCTCGGGCGCGTATCTCGGCATCGTGCGGCGCGAAAGCGAAGCGGGACCGATTCCGACCGCGGTCGCCGCGCCGCCGCCGGCCGTCCTTTCGACCCCGGCCACGGCCCTCATCTCGAGGGTTGAATCTGTTTCGACTGCTGATTTCGTTTCGACCGCCGAATCGGTGTCGATCGCTACTCCGGAGGCGCGGCCGGCCAAGCCCGGCCCCGAGCCGGAGCCCGCGGGCCTCGTCCAGAGCGTGCGAACCGGTGTTCGCTGGAGCCTGATCAACTCGCTCGTCATCCGCATCGGCACGTTCCTGACCGGCATCGTGCTCGCCCGCGGGCTGCTCACGCCGCGCGACTGGGGCTTGTACGCGATCGGGCTGACCGCGCTCGCCGTGCTGCTGTCAGCGAACGAACTCGGAGTCAGCCTCGCGGTCGTGCGCTGGGACGGCGAGGTGCGGCAGTTCGCGCCGACCGTGGTCACCCTCTCCGTCGCGTTCAGCAGTGCCCTCTACGTGGCACTCTTCGCCGCCGCGCCAGCCTTGGCGAGCACTCTGCACGCGCCGGACGCGGCGCCGATGCTGCGCGTGCTCGGACTCTCGGTCGTCGTCGACGGGATCACCTGCGTCCCGATGGCCTTGCTGACCCGGCAGTTCGCCCAGCGCACGCGCATGGTCATCGATTTCGTGAACTTCTTCGCGACGACCGCGTTGACGCTCGCCCTCGCAGTCCTCGGATTCGGCGCGATGAGCTTCGCCTGGGGCTCCCTGGCCGGGCATGCCGTCGTGGTGGCCGGCTGCGCGATCGCCGCGCCCGGGATGATGCGCCCGGGCTGGAATCGCGAGCAGGCCCGGCGGCTGCTGGTGTTCGGCCTGCCGCTGGCCGGGGCGAGCCTGCTGGTGCTCGCGATGCTCAACGTGGACTCGCTCGTCATCGGCGCCACGCTGGGCCCGGTGCAGCTGGGGCTGTATCAGATCGCGTTCAACGTCTCGAGCTGGCCGGTGCGCGCGGTGTCCGAGGTCGCCCGACGGGTCTCCTTCGCCGGGTTCTCGCGGGTCGCGAACGCCCCCGAGGCTCTCGCCCGAAGTTTCGGCCGCGGCCTCGAACTGCTGATGGCCGCGGCAGTGCCCGCCTGCGTGATCCTCACGATGCTGCCGAAGCCCTTGCTGCACGTGATCTATGGCGACAAGTGGACCAGTGCCTCCGGGGCGCTACGTTTTCTCGCGCTGCTCGGCTTGCTGCGGGTGTCGTACGAGCTTGCGTATGACTGCCTGGTCGCGGTCGGCAAACGCAGGGCGCTGCTGATCGTTCAGGGCTGGTGGCTCGCGGCCCTGGTGCCCGTGCTGATCTATGCAGCGCGCACCCGAGGCATCGCGGGAGTCGGCTTCGGGCACATGATCGTCGCCGGGCCGCTGGTCGCCCCGCTGTTCGTCTGGGCTCTCGGGCGCGGCGGCGTGCCGGCCAGGGTGGTCCTGCGCGCTTGTGCCCGGCCGTTCCTCGGCGGCGCCGCGATGGCCGGGGTGTGCTACGGCGTCGGTCGGCTGAACCTCGGCTACACGGCCACGTTGCTGCTCGCCGGGATTCTGGCGACGGCCGTATACGTCCCCTTTGTCTGGCCGCTGCGCACGCTGGTGCGCGGCGGCCCGGACCCCACGTGAGGAAGGTCCCGGCGATGGACCGCAAGACCCTGATCCGCCCGGTGAAGCGGGTGCTGCGCCGCCGCTTCGGCTGGCTGCCGCTTTACGAGCTACGCAACAAGGTCCGCTACGGCCACACGGTTCCGCGGGTCTGGCTGTTCGAGAAGGCGGAAGTGCGCAGGCTGCGCGGCGCTGTCGCGCACACCGACCCCCCGCCCCTGGTGACCACTGTCATCCCCACCTACCGCCGGCCCGACGGACTCGTCGCGGCGGTGCGCTCGGCGCTCGACCAAACCGTGCGCGACCACCGCGTCATCGTGGTCGACGACGGGGGAGGCCTTCCGGCGGACCTGCCGGACGACCCGCGGCTGCGCGCGGTGAGCCTCGCCCGGAACACGGCCGTGCTCGGCGTCGTGCGCAACGTCGGGATCCGGCTCGCGGACTCGCCGTTCGTGGCGTTCCTGGACGACGACAACCTGTGGGAGCCGAATCACTTGGAAACCGCTCTCGCGCAGCTCACGGCCGCCGGGGCTGGAAGGCGGGGCCTGTCGGGGGTCTACACGGCGATGCACCGGGTCTTCCCGGACGGGCGCGAGCTGGACGTGCTGTCAGTGCCCTTCGACCGGCGCGCGGCTCGCGAGGACGGATTCCTGGACGCGAACGCGTTCGTCGCCCGCCGCTCGCGCGCCCTGTGGTTCAGCAGGCTCAGAAGGGACCGCGGCGTGCTTCCCCGGGAGGACTGGGCCACCTTCTACCGGTACAGCCGCCGCCACACCGTCCGCCACATCCCCGTTCCCACCGTCCGCTACCTGGTCAATCCGGCCACGTATTACACAGTCTGGAGTGCGGAAGCGCAGGCGGGCGCAACCGCCGACGCGGGCTGACCTCGCGAGAACCACGAGCGACAACGCCCGGCCCGGATTCACGTCAGAGAACGTGAATCCGGGCCGGGCGTTCGACTCGATCGTCAGATACCGCGGCGGCGCCAGGACTTCCACCACAGCCACTCCCGGCCCTTGTGCGCGAAGGCCGAGAGAATCAGCGGTTGGAGATACGGCATGACGGCCGGACCGATGCGGCGGCGCATGGACAGGCCGCGGTACTCGGGCAGCCGCTGGTAGTCCGGCCAGCATTCGGCCGCGAACCCGACAAGCTCGTCCACGGGCACCAGCGCGGTGCGACCGCGGTCGTACGCGCGGGCCGCCCGCCAGAGCGCCTGGCGGGCCAGCTTCGCGTGCACCGTGTCGGCCATCGCCTGCGCGTCGGGCAGCTGGTCGGCGCAGCGTTGCAGCACTGCGTCATACGCCGCGGCCCGCTGACGAAGGTCGTCGAGCTGTCCGGAGAAATCGGTCTTGGACATGCTCGCGGCGTGCACCCGGTAGTACGCCTGGTCCACGCCCCGCAGGTAGCCGACGTCGGCGTGTGCGGCGAACCGCATCCACATCTCGATGTCGCCCGAGTGCGGCAGCGCCGGGTCGTAGCCGCCGAGCTGCTGCTGCAGCTTGGTCCGCACGACCACCTCCGGGGAGGTGATGCACCCGTTGGCGGCCTTGAAACGGCGCTCCAGCCACTCGTGCCCCGGCCAGACCGTCCAGCCGCGCACCGAGGTGCGCGCGGCCGGGATCGGTCCGCCGTCGGTGTAGTGGACGGGGTGGCCGTATACGAACCCGACTTCCGGGTGCGCGTCGAGCAGCGCGGCCGCCCTGGTCAACGCGCCGGGGGCGAGCCGGTCGTCGGCGGACAGCAGCACGGTGTAGTCGCCGTCCGCCCACTCCAACAGGCCCTCGTTGTAGGTGGCGATGTGCCGCTTGTTCTCGGTGTGGACGAGGACTTCGATCCTTGGGTCGTCGGCGGCCATCTTCTTGGCAACCTCGGCCGAGTCGTCGGGCGAGGCGTCGTCGATGATCAGGACTCGCACATCGACGCCGTCCTGGTCGTTCAGCGCGCTGCCGACGGACTGGGCGAGGAAGTGCCCGTACCGGTAGCAGGGGACGATCACGCTGACGGAGCTCACCGCGCGCTCCTCTCCTCGATCTCGGACGCGAGCGGCGCGGCCGGCAGCACCCGTCCGTTGAGCGGCGCGGGGGCCGGCGACGTCGGGCTGGTCGTCGACGCGACCGTGAACGACCAGGTGATCGGGGCCAACGCGATGCCGATGGCATTGCGCGCTGTGGCCACCGCGTTGTAGGTGGAGCCGGGGTTGAGCGGGGCCTGCGAGTGGAACACCGCGCTGTGCGTGGTCGGGTCGTACACCACCGACCCGGGCACGAGGGTGTGCGCCGGGGACTCAGAGCCCTCGGCCGCGACCGTTGTGGTCACCTTGATCCGCAGGCTCTGCGGCTGGATCGGTGCGGGGAAGCTGACCATGACCGGCTGCACATTGCCCACGATCTTGTTGGTGATCTGCGGCGTGGTGGCGGTGTCGTCCGGGGAGGCGCCGTTGACCTTGGCGGCGAGGCTGTTGGTCGCGGTGCTCGTGTCGGCCAGGGTGGTGGTGACCGCGGAGGCGCCGCCCGGTGGGCTCGTCGTGAAGGTCGGGTCCACCCAGTAGTTGGTCGCGTTGTAGGAGTTGGTCGGGAACACCGAGGTCGATCCGTATGCGTAGACGCCGTTCCCGTGCGCCGCGCTGGCCGACGCCAGAGCCGTGAGTGGATAGTTCGACACCGCGCCGTTGAAATACGCTGACGTCGAGGAGTAGAACCCGTTCGGCGCGTGGTACGAGACCACGTACGGGGTGTTCGCGCTGATCGCCACCGCGCTGGAGAAGGTCAGGCTCTGCCAGCCGGAAGCCGTCTCGCCGGTGAAGGTGCCGGTGGCCAGCTGGGTGCCCGACGCCGACCAGAGGCTGCCGGTGTGCGTGCCGGTGTTCTGGGATCCCTTGTAGAAACTGAGACCCGTGATGTATCCGGCCACGGCCGACTCGAAGACCGTGCCCACCTCGACCGAGTTGGTGTCATAGGTCGAAGGGACCGCCGGTGTCGCCGTCCCGCCCCAGAGCGAGCAGGGGCAGCTGAACGACGGTGGCGTGCTCGCCGTGGTGAAGGTCCACGTGTACGGCGATGCCATGGTGTTGCCCCACAAGTCGGTCGCCTGCACGGACGCGGTGTACGTGGTGCTCATGGCGAGCTGGCCGTTGGGTGCGAAGGTCGCGACGTGGCCGCTCTGGTCGTAGGTCGTCGTTCCGTTGACCGCGTTTCCGCTCTGGTCCTTCAGCGTGAAGTTCAGTGTGCTGGGATCGACGCCCTCGCTGAACTTGGCGTTGATCGCCGAGTTGATCGGCACGTTCGTGGCCGACGAGGAGGGCGTGGTGGCCGTCACCGTGGGCGGCGTGGTGCTGCTCACGTCCAGGAACACCGGGTCCACCCAGTAGTTGCTGTTCTCGTAGGACTGGGTCGGGAAGGCGGTGGTCGATCCGTAGCCGTAGACGCCGTTCGCCCCGGTCGCGCCGCCCGCCTGCAGGGCGGTGATCGGGGGCAGGCCCGCGCCGTGGTTGGTGAAGTAGTTGGTGTCCACCGAGTAGTGGCCGCTCGGCGCGAGATAGGAGATCACGTATTCGGTGTTCGCCCTCACCGGGATCGGCGAGGAGAAGTTCGCGGTCTGCCACCCGGAGGTGGTCTCGCCCGAGAACGTGACGCTGCCGAGCAGTTGGCCGGTCGAGGTCCAGAGGCTTCCCACGTGCGTGCCGGTGTTCGTGGCGGCCTTGTAGAAGCGCACCCCGGTGATCTCGCCCGCCTTCGTGGCGGAGAACTTGACCCCGACGTTCACCGACGACCCGTCCGAGCTGTCCGGTGTGCCCGGGGTCGCGGAGGTCGGGAAGATCGTGCAGGGGCAGGACTCGGGGCCGACCGTGATCGGGATGCTGACCGGGGTGCTGGTGTTGTCGCTGTCGTCCTCGGCGCGCACCTCGATCGTCGCGGAGCCCAGCGCTGTCGGGGTCCAGGAGTAGGACCAGCTGCCCAGGCCTGTCGCCGGGTTCCAGGTGTTGCCGCCGTCGACGGACACCTCCACCCGGGCGACGACCCCGCCGACATCGCTGGCGGTGCCGCTGATCGTCAGCGGCTGCATCGCGGGAACGGTGGATCCGGACGTCGGCGAGGTCACCACCACGGTCGGCGGTGTGGTGTCAGCGGACTGGGTCGGCATGACCAGCCCGGACTGCAGGGTCAGCGGGAACACGCCCATGTCGGCCAGCAGATTGGCGGTGGCCTGCTGCATCACCGGGTCTTCGTGGGTGGTGATGTCGTCGTAGTGCACCGTCGACAGGCCCCACGACCACTGCACCGTGCCGGAGCTGAACACCAGCGCGTGCGAGTGCGGATCCCGGTACAACGTCAGATTGTGCGTCGCGACGCCGTTCCCGTAGGTATTGCCGTCGTCGAGCATCAGACTGCCCTCGGTGATCTGGATGGTCGTCGAGGACAGGTCGATCTCGCCGGACGGCCGCACCGAGTTGGCCACGTCGCTGTCCCACTCATAGCCGAGCGTGCCGGTCTGCATGGCGTAGCTCTGCCCGGGGCCCAGGGCCGCCACCGAGGTGTTGCGCCAGATCCGGTCGGTGCTGTACGGATACGCGACGGTGATGGCGTCGCTGCGATAGCCGTTGACGTCGAACAGGGTGCCGGTGAGCTGATTCTGCGGCGAGTTGCCGCCGATGCCGGCGCCGGCCGGGTCCATCCAGGTGCCGGTCCACGTCCCGCTCGGGTCGGCGACTCCGTCCGGCGGGTTGAACTCCATCTTCGTCATCTTGTACTCGTCGACGGTCCGGTTCGCGGCCCCGTCGGCGATGCTGGGCTGCAGCTGCGTGCGCCAGAACACGTCGTTACCGGAGAAGAAGGCCAGGTTCACCCCGGCCGCGCGGGCGCTCGTCGCGGCGTTCCACTGCTGCTGGTCCCAGTACTCGTCGTGTCCGTCCGACATGAAGATCTTGTGGTTGAGCAGCAGGCTGCCCTGCGTTGAGACGTCCACGCCGCTCAGATAGCTGGTGTCGTAACCGTTGCGCTCGAGCCACTGGATCATCCCGTATTCGGAGCCGAACACGCCGTTGTCCCCGGCGACGTCCATCGGCCGGTTGTAGCTGACCGAGTAGTCACGTCCGTCAGGCGCCGGGCCGCTTCCGACGTACAGGTCCGCGTTGCCCGGCCCCCAGGTGTTGTAGGCCTGCCAGGTCTCGTCATCGGTCTGCACGACGATGTCCGAGTGGCTCGACGGGTTGTTGACCACGAACGGGTACGGCATGTACCCGGCGCCCCCGGTCTGGTCGAACGCCGCGATGTAGACGCCTGAGACCGCGGTCGAGGGCACCGCCCAGCTGTTGGTGACCCTCCAGTTGCCGCAGTCCACCATGCCGGTCGACGTCTGCGTGTCGCACGCGGGCTGGCTCACCACCCCGAACGTCGTGGTCGGCGAGGTCGGCATCAGCCGCGCGCCGTCCCCGCCGTACCAGCCGAGCCGGTAGATCTCGATCGTGTACGTGGTCGGAGACGAGATCTTGAAGTTGACCGTCCCGCCCGGGGAGACGCTGGTCGTGGTCGGGAAGCCGGCGATGTCGCCCCACGCGTTGGGGGAGTACCAGTCGCTCATCGGCGTGCCCGGCTGGGAGTTCTCGCACACGATCGGGTTCGACCCCGCGCCGCAGGGGTCGCTCGCCGCCGCGGGGGCGGCGGGCACTGCCAGGGCCGCGACCAGCGCCAGAACGACGGCGAACACGTACTGCCGTGCTCGCGAGACGTTCGGAGACATGGTTTTGAGAAGCCTCATCATTGAATCCCCACCCTTGAGCCCAAATGAAGTGCACTGACGATGTGCGGGCATGGCGATGCAGGGGGAATGAGGCGTCCGTCTCCCCTCGTCGCCGTCTCTTGCACGATAGCGCCGTTTGCCTGAAGCCCCGGCCGGATTCGCGCTACCGTTGTAAAGTCTCAATATTCAGCATTCTGCGAAAATCGGTATGAATGAGCGGACACCGGGGGGAATCGGTGATCAGTGTGGTCGTGCCCGCCCACAACGAGGCGGCGGTGATCGGCCGGCTGCTCGCCGGCCTGCTGGCCGGCGCCCGGCCGGGCGAGCTTGACGTCCTGGTCGTGGCGAACGGGTGCACCGACGAGACCGAGCGCGTCGCCGCGTCGCATGGCCCTGGTGTGCGGGTTCTGAGCACGCCGGATGCGAATAAGTTCCGCGCGATGCGGCTGGCGGACTCGGCCGCCGACGGTTTCCCACGCTTCTATGTGGACGCAGACGTGGAGCTGGATACACAGGCGGTGCGCGAAATGGCGGCGGCGCTGGAGGAGCCGGGCGTGTTCGCGGTCGGGCCGGAGCGGGCGCGGCTGGCCAAGGGCGTGCCGTGGACCGTGCGCTGGTACTACGACGTCTGGCACCGGCTGCCGGTGGTCCGCGACGGGCTGTTCGGGCGCGGCGTGGTCGGGATCTCGCGCGAAGGCCACGCCAGGCTGCGGGACCTCCCCGAAATGATGGGCGACGACCTGGCGGCCGCGCTCGCCTTCACTCGCGCGGAGCAGCGCGTGGTAGCGAAGGCACACGTCGTCGTGCACCCCCCGCGCACCCTGCGCAACCTTCTGCGCGTCCGTGAGCGGGCCCTGGTTTCCACCGAGCAGATGGCCGGCGCCGGCCTGTTCCCGGAGGCGGGTGCCGCGGCCCGGACGACCCGCGCCGACCTGCTCGACGTCGTGCGCGCCGCACCGCTGCGCACCGCGCCTAAGACGGCCTGGTTCGTCCTGGTGACGGTGCTGGTACGCCGCCGGGCCGCGCGCCGCCTCAGCTCGCGCGATTTCCAGACCTGGCAGCGCGACGACAGCAGCAGGCAGCCTGAAACAGCCGGGTGAGCCGCGCCGGAATGGGCTGACGCGCCGTCAGCTGAACGGATAGACCCTGATGATGTGGCCTTTGAAGTCAGTGGCCATATACCCGCCGCCATAGTCGTTCGACGAGTAGACGCGCAGTGTGGGTCCGTAGTCGAACCAGTTCGGATCGACGATGAAGTAGTGGTCGTTCGCGTTCGGCGTGCCGACTTTGGCGTCCACCTCGGCGAACAACGTAGGCAGCACGTTCCAGTTGACGGTGTTCAGGTCCACGGTCCCATCGGTCGTGTCCATTGTGCCGCCCGGTGTCGGCGCGGACAGGACGCCGCCGCTGTAGTCGTAGTTGTCGTACACGCGGGAATCTTTCCTGTTCGGGGCCTCGATGGTCGCGTGGTCGGAGTACACATCCACCTCGGCGACGACCGTGCTGCCGAGCGTCGACCGCAGGGTGGCGACCAGACCGCGCATGCCCGCGGCGGTGAAGAGGCTCTGGTCGGCGCCGGACGTGTCGGGTGCGCCGGTCGCGTCGGCTGCTGCACCCGCACTCGCTCCGGTCGCGGCCGCCGCGTCGGGCGTGATTGAGGGTCCTGTCTGCGTGCCGCCCGAAGAACGTGCACTGCCACCGACAGGCGGACCCTGGGTTTTCGGCGATCCCACCGCGTAGAGGCTCCAGGCGAGTGCTCCGATCACACCGGCCGCGGCGGTTCCGATGATGACGCCGGTGAATCTGCGGCGTAGGAGAGGCCGGGGCCGGCCAGGCCCGGTACCCGAATCGGCGGGTGACCATTGGGCGTGCGGCTGTGGGCCGCTGGTCGCATAAGGTTGATTCCCCGTGGCTCCGAGACTGGATCCCGGAACCGACCCCGAACCCGACGCCGACCTCGGTCCCGGCACGTACGGAGCGGCCCATCCCGCCTCGGCCGCCGCGAGCATGCGATCGAGCGTGTCGGGATCTGGCCGGTCCGCCGGGTCCCGTTTCAGGACCGCGGCCAGTACACCGGTGAGCGGCCCGGCGTGCGCCGGCTCGGGGATCGGCTGGTCGAGGACCGCGGCCAGGGTCGCGATGCTGGTCGGGCGGCGCAGCGGGTTGTACCCCTCGACCGCGACGTACAGCATCATGCCCAGCGACCAGAAATCAGAGGCCGGATTCCCCTCCTCGCCGCGCAGCCGCTCCGGCGCGATGTACTCCGGCGAGCCGATCAGCGAACCGGTCGCGGTCAGACCGGTGGCTTCCTGCAGCGCGGCGATGCCGAAGTCGGTCAGCACCGGCGAGCCGTCCGGGCGCAGCAGCACGTTCGCCGGCTTCACGTCCCGGTGCTGGATCCCCGCGTCGTGCGCGGCCCGGAGCGCGGCGAGCACGCCGCGCCCGATCCGCGCGGCCTCTGTCGGCGCCAGCGGCCCCAGGTCGAGCCGGCTGGCCAGCGAGCCGCCCGGCACCAGTTCCATCACCAGCCACGGATACGGCAGGTCCGGCCGGTCGACGATGTGATGGATGGTCACCACGTTCGGATGGTGGAGTCGGGCGAGTGCCCGCGCCTCCCGCAGCACCCGTTCGCGCATCAGGCGCTCGGCGGCCGGGTCGCTGCCCGCGCCCGAGTGTCGCACCTCTTTGAGCGCGACTTCGCGATGCAGCACGGTGTCGCGGGCACGCCACACCATGCCCATGCCACCCCCGCCAAGCTGTTCCAGCAGCTCGAAGCGGTCGTCGATGAGTCGCCGGTCGATCCCCCACGCGGACATGGCGGCCATTCTAGAGACCGCGCGCCCAGCGCATGTGCACGTGTGTTTAGATTGCGCCTGAGCGAGCGGGCAGGAGCGATGACCATGGGGAGAGAACCGATGCGCGGCCAGACCGACGCTGCCGAACACGACGAGAACCTCTACCCGGCCGCGCGTCTGGATGCCGCCCGTGAGGCCGCGACCCGCGCCGGGCTTGACGCGCTGCTGATCTGCCCTGGGGCGGACCTACGCTATCTCACCGGTTACGCCGCGCTGCCGCTCGAGCGGCTGACCTGCTTGGTCCTGTCGGCTGAGCGGGAGCCGTTCCTCGTCGTGCCGGCGCTCGAAGAACCCGCGGCGCACGCGTCTCCGGCCGGTGCGCTCGGCATCGAGATCGCCGCGTGGGACGAGACCGAGGACCCGTACGCGCTCGTCGCCGCGCGCCTGTCCGACCGGATCGGCAGCGTCGGCATCGACAACCACATGTGGGCCGAAAAGGTGATGGCCTTCCGCGCCGCGCTGCCGGGCGCGCGGCAGGAGCTGGCCGGCGGCGTGCTCAGCGAGCTGCGGATCCGCAAGTCGCCGCGGGAGGCCGAGGCGCTGCGCCAGGCCGGCGCGGCGATCGACCGGGTACACGCGCGCATGAGCGAGTGGCTGCGCCCAGGACGTACCGAGCGGGAAGTCGCCCGGGATATCGCGGAGGCGATCGTGGCCGAGGGGCACGTGCGGGCCGACTTCGTGATCGTCGGCTCGGGCCCGAACGGCGCGAGTCCGCACCACGAGGTGTCCGACCGGGTGATCGAGGCGGGCGACCCGGTCGTGGTCGACATCGGCGGCACCACCCGGGACGGCTACTGCTCGGACTCCACCCGCACCTATGCGGCGGGAGAACCGCCGGAGGAGTTCCGCCGCCTGTACGAGGTGCTGCTGACCGCGCAGCGAGCCCAGACCGAGGCGGTGCGGCCGGGTATCACAGCAGAGCGGCTGGACGCGGTCGGCCGGGAGATCATCGCGAACGGCGGATACGGCAAGAACTTCGTCCACCGGACAGGCCACGGTATCGGCCTCGAAGGCCACGAGGAGCCCTACATCGTGGCCGGCAATGAGCGGCCGCTGGAACCCGGAATGGCCTTCTCCATCGAGCCCGGCATCTATCTGCCCGGCCGGTTCGGGGCCCGAATCGAAGACATCGTGCTCTGCACCGAGGACGGCGGGGAGCGCCTCAACCTCACGTCCCGTGAGCTCGCCGTCCTGGAGTAGGACACCAGAAGTCTGATTCGGGCGGCCGCGCGCCGGTCGCCCCGGCACACGCGGTCCGCCGCCCCGTGCTCGCGCATCAAAAAAGGCCCCGTCTTTGACGGAGCCCCTTCACCTGCACACGCATTCACGCTACGCTAGTGAATCCGCGTAACCTGCGCACAACAACATAGCCGAAGTCCCGGCTACAGTTCAAAACTACGGGTGCTGGAGGGGCTTTGTCAAGGGAAGCCGAGGAAATTTCTCGGGAGCAGCAGTACATCTCCATGCTCTATGGCCGCCTCGACGGCCTGCGCGAGCGCGCGTCGAACCAGCTGAGCCGTGTTCTGCTCGAAACCGGCGGCACGCCCGCGCAGCGCACTCAGCGCGAGGCTATGTCCGTCGAATACGCCGACCGGCTCGGCCAACTCGACGCCGCCGAGAACGGGCTCTGCTTCGGCCGCCTCGATCTTGCCGACGACGCGCCCTGCTACGTCGGTCGGCTCGGCATCCGCGATGAGGACGCCGACTACGAACCCTTGTTGATCGACTGGCGCGCGCCGGCCGCCCGCGCTTTCTACGTCGCCACCGCTGCCGCGCCCCTCGGCGTGCGGCGCCGGCGCCACATCAGGACCCGCCAGCGCACGGTCGTCGGGCTCGACGACGACGCGCTCGACCTCGGCTTGGCCGGATCCTCCTCCCGCGGCCTGGTCGGCGAAGCCGCGCTGCTCGCCGCGGTGAACGCCGGTCGCACCGGGCGGATGCGGGACGTCGTCGAGACGATCCAGGCCGAGCAGGACCACGCCATCCGCGCCGACCTGAACGGCGTGCTGGTCGTCCAGGGTGGACCCGGGACCGGCAAGACCGCCGTCGCGCTGCACCGCGCCGCCTATCTGCTCTACACGCACCGGGACCGGCTCGCGCGGCGCGGCGTGCTGATCGTCGGTCCGAACACAACCTTCCTGCGTTACATCTCGCATGTCCTGCCTGGCCTCGGCGAGACCGGAGCCGTCCTGTGCACGCTCGGCGAGCTCTTTCCGGGGGTCGTCGCCCGCCGCGCCGAGTCGCCTGAGGCCGCCGAGATCAAGGGCCGCACCGTCATGGCCGAGGTGGTTGCCGCGGCCGTCCGGGCCCACCAGCGGGTGCCCGACGAGGAACTGGAGATTCTCGCCGACGGGATGACGTACCGGCTCGATCCCGAAACCGTCCGGCAGGCCCGGGACAACGCGCGCCGGTTGGGCAAGCCGCACAACCTCGCCCGGCCCGCGTTCGCCGCTGCCATCCTGGACAGCCTGGTGCAGCAGGCGGTCGGGTACTTCAATGAGGACCCGTTCGCCGAGCTGACCCGCCAATTCGCCGCCGAGATCACGCAGCAGTTCGGCGGCTCCGACTCGGCGTCCGACGAATCCTTCCTCAACCCCCTGGACGCCGCGGACATCCGCCGCGAACTCGCCGAGTCGTCCGCCGTGCAGACGGTGCTCAACTGGCTGTGGCCCGAGCTGACCCCTCAGCGCCTGCTCACCAACCTGTTCGCGTCGCGCGGCCTGCTGCGCCAATGCGCGCCGCAGCTCACCCGGGACGAGCGCGCCGCGCTGCACTGCGAGCCGGGCCGCGGCTGGTCCGTCGCCGACGTCCCACTGCTGGACGAGGCCGCCGAACTGCTCGGCACTGTCGACACCGAGGCCGCGGCGTCGCGGCGTCGTCGGCAGCAACAGGTCGCCTACGCCCAAGGCGTATTGGACATCGTGACCGGGTCGGAGACGATCGACCGCGAAGATCTGCGTGAGTTCGACCAGATCACGACCGCCGCCGACCTGGTCGACGCCGAGATGCTGGCCGACCGCCAGGAGGAGACCGTGTACCGCACGGTCGCCGACCGCGCCGCCGCCGACCGCGCCTGGACCTTTGGCCACGTGGTCGTCGACGAGGCCCAGGAGCTGTCCGCGATGGCCTGGCGCCTGCTCATGCGCCGCTGCCCGAGCCAGTCGATGACCGTCGTCGGCGACGTGGCGCAGACCGGGGACCTCGCGGGCACCTCGTCCTGGGCGAAAACGCTCGAACCCTACGTCGGGGACCGCTGGCGGCTGGCCACGCTCACCGTCAACTACCGCACTCCCGCCGAGATCATGGACTTGGCCGCGGCCGTGCTGGCCCGGATCGACCCGACGCTGCGGCCGCCGCGGTCGGTGCGCGCATCAGGCGTTGAACCGTGGCGGGAGGCGGTCGCCGCCGACGAATTCGGCGACCGCCTCGGCGAGCTCGCACGGAAGGAGGCCGAGGAGGTCGGGGAGGGGCGCGTCGCAGTGATCGTCCCGGCGAGCCGGTCCGACGAACTCGCCGAAGCCGTCCTCGCCGCCCTGCCCGACGCCGCGTACGGTATCGACCCCGATCTGGAGTGCCGGACCGTGGTCCTGACCGTCCGTCAGGCCAAGGGCCTCGAGTTCGACACGGTGATCGTCGCCGACCCGGACGCCGTCGTCCGCGACGCCCCGCGCGGCGACGGAGACCTCTACGTCGCCCTCACTCGCGCCACCCAGCGGCTGGGTGTGCTCGCGGTCGGCTAGGGGATGACGACCGGTCGTCTTACTCGGCTGCCTCGGCTGGTGGTCGCGCTGCATGCATGACGGCCGGTCGTTTCAAACCCAAGATGACGCTGCGAACATGACGACCGGTCGTCTTAGTTCCGGCTGGCAGTCGCGTCCGCGTACCGGTGCAGCGGCGTGGAGTCCGGCGGGCCGCTCTGTCGTGGGCGAATCTGCTTTCGGCCGAGATCCAGGACCCCGCGCCGCGCCCGGGCCGACAGTGGAATCAGAGCGCGGCGCACTGGCCGCCCCACCCCCGTGGAGAAGCGATGACACCACTGATCACCGGTTGGAATCCGGTCCTGGACCCGAGGGCTTACGAGGGCGAGACCACCGCGCCGACCCGGTTCGACGACCACCTGGCCGCGCAACTGCTGACGCAGCGGATCATCTTTCTCGGCACTCAGGTCGACGAGGTCACCGCCCACCGGGTCTGCGCACAGCTTCTGCTCCTATCCGCGGAGGACCCACGCACCGACATCAGCCTCTACATCAACAGCCCCGGCGGGTCGGTCACCGCGGGCCTGGCGATCTACGACACGATGCGGCTGATCCCCAACGACGTCGCGACGCTCGCCATGGGCTTCGCCGCGAGCATGGCCCAGTTCCTGGTCACGGTCGGCACCAAGGGCAAGCGCCATGCCCTGCCGAACGCGCGGATCATGATGCACCAGCCGTCGGCCGGAATCGGCGGCACCGCGGCCGACATCGCGATCCAGGCGGAGAACCTGGAGTTCATGAAGAAGGCGATCGAGCGGATCACCGCCGAGCACACCGGCCAGAGCGAGCAGACCATCTCCCGGGACGGCGACCGCGACCGCTGGTTCACCGCCGCGCAGGCGAAGGAGTACGGCCTGGTCGACCGCGTCGTCGAGTCGCTCACCGACGTGCGCCCGGCCGGTTCGCGGCGACGGATGGGGCTGTAGCCATGGGCCAGTACACGATCCCGACCGTGGTCGAGCGCACCTCGGAGGGCGAGCACGCCTACGACGTCTACAGCAGGCTGCTGGCCGAGCGGGTCGTCTACCTCGGCACCGAGCTCGACGACGGCGTCGCGAACGTGGTCATCGCGCAGCTGCTCCATCTGGAGTGGGCCAATCCGGAGCGGGAGATCGCGCTCTACATCAACTCCCCGGGCGGCTCGTTCACCTCGCTCATGGCGGTCTACGACACGATGAGCTTCATTGAGGCGCCGATCGCGACCTACTGCGTCGGGCAGGCCGCCTCGACCGCGGCGGTGCTGCTCGCCGGGGGAGCGCCCGGGCGGCGGTTCGTGCTCAGGCACGCGCGGGTGCTGCTCAGCCAGCCGTCCAGCGCTGGGCGGCAGGGGACAGTCTCCGACCTCGGCCTCGAGGCGCGGGAGATCCTGCGCATCAGATCCCAGGTCGAGGAGGTCCTGTC
>NZ_DASZGI010000138.1:0-14415 GCF_035938995.1 Actinocrinis sp. | reverse complement strand
AACCCGGTTATCCATCCCGCAACCCGGTTGATCCAACCCACCGAAACAGGCAACTGACGCCACCGTTCCCGAACCCGGCAAACCAGCCCGGTCACCGCACTGTCTAGTCAGCCGCGAGGTACACGCGCTGCGCGGCGAGGCCGAACACCGACTCCGACTCCGCGGAGCCCGCGGCGAAGCCGCAGCGGGCGAGAAGGTCCGCGGCGGCGGCGGCGACCTGGTCATACGTGGCGGCGAGGGTGCACACCGGCCAGTCGGAGCCGAACATCACCCGGTTCGGGCCGAACACGTCGAGCACGTGGCGGGCGTACGGGAGCAGGTCGTCGACCGTCCAGGCGGACCAGTCGGCCTCGGTGACCATGCCGGACAGCTTGCAGGTGACGTTCGGCTCGGCGGCGAGTTCGGCGACGCCGGCGTACCAGCGCTCGTTGTCCCCTCCCGCGATCTCGGGCTTTGCGATGTGGTCGACGACGAACCTGCCGTGCGGGACCTG
Source organism: Actinocrinis sp. (assembly GCF_035938995.1). GTDB lineage: Bacteria > Actinomycetota > Actinomycetes > Streptomycetales > Catenulisporaceae > DASZGI01. The sequence continues at coordinate 13,922 of NZ_DASZGI010000138.1, read as the reverse complement.
CCGCACCGCGCCCAGAGCGGCGTCGAGTTGCGGTGCGCGGATCAGCAGATCGTAGGCGAGGCCCGCGTCGGCGACCGCGCGCAGGCCGCGCAGGACCTCCGTCTGCAGCAGCCACCCGGGGTCCGGTTCGTCGTGGACCTGGTGGCGGATGCCGACCAGGCGCGAGCCGGCCGGGTGCGAGCCGACCAGGTGCGAGCCGGCCGGGTGCGCGCGCAGTTCGGCGAGCGTCTCGGGCAGCGCCGGATCGGCCAGGTCGGCCCAGCCGACGACCCCGGCGATCCACCCGGCGGAGCCCGCCGCCGCGAGCAGTTCCCGCGTCTCGTCGAGCGACGAGACGGTCTGCACGACGACTGTCCGGTCGATCGCGTTCTTCTCCAGATGCGGCTTGAGGTCGTCCGGAGCGAACGTGCGGCGCAGCGGATTCGCCCACGTGCCCGGTGCGTCCGGTGGATCGCTCGGTGCGGGCGTGTCCATCCACACCTGGGGGCGCACGCCGAGGTCCCACACGTGATGGTGCGCGTCGATGCGGGTCATGCGCCGACCGCCAGAAAACCCGCCTCAGTCAGCGCGGACCATAGGGTGTCCGGAATCTGCCAAGCGAACATCGCAGCATTGTCGCGTACCTCTGCGACACTGCGGCAGCCGACCAGCACGCTGGCGACCGCCGCATGGCGAAGCGGGAACTGCACCGCGGCGGCGCGCAGCGGGACCTGGAAACCGTCGCAGATCTCTTTGATCGCCAGAGCCCGGCCAAGCAGGTCGTCACTCGCCGGTGCGTAGTCGAACGGCGCGCCGGGCTTCGGATCCGCGAGCAGACCGGAGTTGTAGACCCCGCCGACGACGACCGACGTGCCGCGGCGCTCGCACTGCGGCAGTAGGTCCGCGAGCGCGGACTGGTCCAGCAGGGTGTAGCGCCCGGCGCACAGGACGACGTCGAGGTCGAAGTCGCGCACGAGCCTCGCCAACATCGCCGACTGGTTCATGCCCGCGCCGATCGCACCGACGACGCCCTCGGCACGCAGCTCGTCCAGCGCCGCGTATCCGGATTCGTATACCTCCCGCTCGTGGTCGTCCGGGTCGTGCAGCAGCGCGACGTCGACCCGGTCCACACCGAGGCGTGTCAGCGACGCCTCGATCGACGCGCGGATGCCGTCGCGGCTGAAGTCCCAGACGCGGGCGCGGGCGGGAGTGTCGACGAAACCCTGTCCATCGACCTCCTCGCCCGGCTCGAGCGGGCGCAGCAGGCGGCCGACCTTCGTGGACAGGGTGAGGTCGGCCCGCTTGACCGGCGACTTGACCGGCGACTTGACCGGCGACTCGACCGGCGACTCGGCGAGCGCGCGGCCCAGCCGTTCCTCGGCCAGGCCCAGGCCATAGTGCGGCGCGGTGTCGATATACCCGATCCCGGCCTCGAGCGCGGCGGCGACGACTGCCGCGGCCTCCCGATCGGTCACGGCCCGAAACAGGTTGCCGAGCGGGGCGGTGCCGAGCGAGAGCGGGGTGACGGAGACGGAGGACCGGCCGAGGGCCGCCCGCGTCTCGATGCGGGGACTCACTCGGCGCTTGCCTCTCCACCCACCACGCGGGCCAGGACCAGGGCGAACAGGATGACCGCGCCGCTGATCGCCAGCTGCCAGTAGTTCGACACCTGAGCCAGGTCGATGATGTTCTGCACCAGCCCGAGCAGGATCACCCCGGACGCGGCCCCGATCATGCTGCCGCGCCCGCCCTTGAGCGACACCCCGCCGATCACGGCCGCCGCGAACACGGTGAAGATGATGCCCTCCTGGTAGCCCTGCTGGACCGTCACCGAGGAGACCCTGCCCGCCTCCATCAGTCCGCCCAGCGCGGCGAGGACCGACCCGGCGATGTAGACCCCGATCTTGATCCGGTCGACCTTGATCCCGGCCGCCCGCGCCGCCTCCGGATTGCCGCCGATCGCGTAGATCGACCGGCCGGTGCGGTGGTAGCGCAGGAACAGCCCGGTCAGCACGAAGATCGCCCCGGCGACCAGCAGCGACACCGGAACCTGGCCGACGAAGGCGCTGCCGAGGTAGGAGAACGCCGCGGGCAGCTCATACGGCCCCTGGCCGTGCACGATGCCGTTCTGCACCCCGGCCAGCAGGACGGTCATGCCGAGCGTCACGATGAAGCCGTTCAACCGCGCCTTCACGATCATCAGGCCGTTGGCGAGGCCGACCGCGGCGCCGATCGCCAGCAGGATCAGGATGCCGAGATACGGGTTGAGCCGGGCGCCCGAGCCGAACGCCAGGGTGGGCACCAGCAGCCACGCGGCGACCATCGGCGCCAGGCCATAGGTGGCCTCCAGCGACAGGTCCATGCCGCCGATCAGCAGGATCAGGCTCTCGCCGACCACCGTCACCCCGAGCGCGGACACCTGCTGCCCGACGCCGGAGACCAGGTTGTTGACGGTGAAGAACACGCTGCTCTGGCTCACCCCGACGATGAGGACGAGGACCAGGACGGGCAGCAGCGCGGCCTGCCGGATCCAGGACACCGCGGCGGGGTTGCGCCCGGCTCCGCGCGCCAGCAGCCGGGCCGCCAGGCTGTGCGGAGCCGGCGGCCCGGTGACTGCGGGCGGGGCCGGCGCCGGATCGGGCGGCGATCCGGCGCCGACGTGCGGGGGAGTGGCCGAGGTGGCCTGGTCACGGTCGCTGACGGAGCTCACGCTCGGCTTTCCTTCCGGTGCGGGTCGAGGGACACGGCGGCGTCCGAATCAGCGGCGTCCGGATCGGCGCCCAGGCCCTCGATCGCGGCGATCAGGGTCTCCCGGTCGAACGGCGGCGCCGGGGCCTGCGCCCGGCGGTACTCGGCCGCGACCGCGCCGCGGACCAGCACCACGACCCGGTCGCAGTGTTCGATGTCGTCGAGGTCGTCGGTGGCCAGCAACACCCCGGCGCCGCGCTCGGCCGCCGCGCGCAGCGCCCCGAGCAGCAGCTCCTTCGAGGCGACGTCCACCCCGCGGGTCGGGGTGATCGCGACCACCAGCTTCGGGTCGCGCGCCAGCGCCCGGGCGACCGTCACCTTCTGCTGGTTGCCACCGGACAGCTCGTCCACCGGCTGGCGAAGCGACGCCGCGGCCACCCCGAGCGCCGTGGTCAGCGGCGCGGCGGCCCGCTCTAGTGCGCGCGGGGTTAGCACGCCGCGGCCCTGGCGGGCGATGCGGTCGGTCACCGTCATGGTCGTGTTCTCGGCGATCGACAGCGGCCCGACGAAGCCTTCAGCCCGCCGGTCCTCCGGGATGTAGCCGACGCCGGCCCGCAGCGCCGAGTCCCGGCGCCCGTTGGGCAGCGGCCGTCCGGCCAGCAGCACCGTCCCGCCGTCGGCCCGGTCGGCGCCGGCGACGACCCGGCCGAGGGTGATGACGCCCGAGCTGACCAGGCCGACCACGCCCACCTGCTCGCCCGCCGCGACGTGCAGCGAGACGCCGCGCACGGCTCCGCGCGGGGAGGTGGCGGTCAGTTCACGGACCTCGAGCAGCCGCTCGGCGTCGCGAACGTCCCCGGCGCCGGACAGATCAAGGCGCGACACGGTGGCGTCGATCTCCCGGGTGGGGACCGGTCCGACCATCGCGCCGATCAGCTGGTCCCGGGTCAGCTCGCGGGTCGGCGCGGACAGCACCAGCGCGCCATCACGCAGCACCGCCACGTCGTCGCAGATGTCGAAGACCTCTTCCAGGTGGTGCGAGATGTAGAGGACCGCGACGCCGGACGCGACCAGCTGCTTGACCCGGGAGAAGAGCCGGGCCACCGCGTCGTGCTCGAGTGCCGCGGTCGGCTCGTCCAGCAGCAGGCAGCGGGTCCCGGAGGCCACCGCGCGGGCGATCTCCACCAGTTGCCGCTGCTCGACGGTCAGGCCGCGGCACGGCGCGCCGGGGTCGATCTCCAGGCCCCAGTCGTCCAGGGTCCGGCGCGCGTCGGCGTTGACGGTGCGCCAGGAAACAGAACGCCAGCCCAGCGGGCCGCGCCGCTGCGGCAGCCGGCCGAGGAAGATGTTCTCCGCCACGGTCAGGTCCGGCACCACCATCGAGTGCTGGTGCACCGTGGCGATCCGCTCCCGCCAGGCGTGCACGGCGCCCGCGGGCGGGGCCGGCCGGCCGGCGAACCGGACCTCGCCGGCGTCCGGCTGGACCAGGCCGCTGAGCACCGAGACCATGGTCGACTTGCCCGCGCCGTTGCGCCCGACCAGGCCCAGGCAGCGGCCGGGCTCCAGGGCCAGGCCGACGCCGCGCAGCGCGCGGGTCGGACCGAAGCTCTTGTGGATCCCGATCGCCTCGACCGCTGCCCCGACCTCTGTCACATGTACTCCCTTTGCTCACCTACGTGTCGGCCGATCCGGCGGTGGTCCGGCGGCTAGGAGTTGGCGCAGACTCCGCCGTGCGCCGCCCCATAGACGTTGCCCCACAGGGTGCTGTCGGTCACCGCCGTGCTCTGGAGCGAGCCGGGCAGGTTGTCCACCGGCGACTGGACCGTCAGCGTCTGCTGGGTGGCGGTGACGAAGGGCGCGACGATCGGGTCGGCGAGGTTGGTGTCCCCGTTGTACGTCACGTTCTGCAGCGTAGGCGCGCCGCCGCCGGGGTCCCCGACGTTGTGCTTGACACCCTTGGCCGCGTCGATCGCGTACTGCAGGGCGTACTGCGCGTACAGGTTGGCCGGCTGCGACTGCGCCGCGTCCAGGGAGCCGTTCTGGATGTCGCACATCTCGAATGGCACGCCGTCGTCGCTGATCAGGATCACGTGGTTGGCCGCGCCGACCTTGCCGTAGCCCTTGGACTGCAGCAGCGGGATGACGCCCGTGTCAGGGCTGCTCCACTGCGCGTAGATCGCCTTGAGCTGCGAGCCGTAGGCGTTGACCGCGTTCTGCGCGTCGCTGACCGCCGTCGCCTCGGTCCAGTTCGTCGGGTCCTTCAGCACCTTGACGCCCGGGTCGTTCTGCGCCATGCACCCCTCGAAGGCGTTGGACCGGTCCGCGCCGTTCGACGAGGACAGGTCGCCCTCCAGGTCGAGCACGTAGCCCGAGGTGACCTTGCCGGCGATGTAGGCGCAGGCGTCCTGCCCGTACAGCGTGTTCGACGCGCGCACCACCATGTACACGTGGCCGACGCCGACGATGGTGTCCACGGACACCAGCTGCACGTTGTGCGCGGCCGCGTAGGAGATCGCCGGGCCGAGGCTGGTGGCGGTCTCCGGATTGACGATGATGGCCTGCGCGCCCTGGTTGACCAGCTCCTCGATCTGCTGGTTCTGCAGCGACGCGTCCGCCTGGGCCAGCAGCGGCCCGATCAGCTGGACGCCGTCCTGCGACGCATACTGGGTCTGGTAGTTGATGTACGCGGCCCAGAACGCGGTGTTGTTGTACGTCAGCGCGACGCCGATCTTGATCTTCCCCGAGCCGGCCGTGGAGCCCGCGCCCGTGGTCGATGACTTGTGCGAACCGCAACCGGCCGCTATCAGGGCAAGGCAAGCCGCGGCGGCGGTGGTGCGCAGCGCGCGCTGCCGGCGGCGTGGGCGGTGGTCCAACGGGTCCTCCAGGTCTCGTCTTTGAGCAACCTGCGCGAACAGTGCTTAACCTGCGGCCAACATAGGTCCGATGAATGTGAGCAGTCAACGGTCGAGACGAAAACGGTATAGATCCGTGTAGCGCCAGTTCTCAGCTTCTGATGTGCTGCTTCGGGGGCACGTCGACGGGACCCCGGAACTCATTCGTTCGACTATGATCGGATCATTCGCAGTGACGCTGGCTCATCGAAATGAACTGCGCTCTTACCGGGTCGGAGCCCCGGCCGGGCGCACCCGCAGCCCGCCCATGCCGCCGTCCACGGCCAGCGCGGTCCCCGTGGTCGAGCCGGACAGCGGGCTGGCCAGGTAGGCGATCGCGTACGCGACCTCCTCGGCGTAGACCAGGCGGCCGAGCGGCTGGCGGGCCTCCAGCGCGGCGCGCTCGCGGGCCGGATCGTCCGACTGGGCCAGGAGCCGGCCGACCCACGGCGTGTCGGCGGTCCCCGGGTTCACACAGTTCACCCGGATGGCCTCACGGACGTGGTCGGCGGCCATCGACAGCGTCAGCGAGAGCACAGCGCCCTTCGTCGCGCTGTAGAGCGCGCGCTGCGGCAATCCGGCGGTGGCCGCGATCGAGCAGGTGTTGACGATCGAAGCGGCGTTTGAACGGCGCAGGTACGGCAGGGCGGCCCGACTTACCCGCACCATGCCGAACACGTTGACGTCGAAGACCCGCCGCCACTCGTCGTCCGGGTTGTCCGCGACCGTGCCGATCGCCCCGACCCCGGCGTTGTTCACCAGCACGTCCACGCCGCCGAAGGCGTCCGCGACCGCGTCGACCGCGGCGCGCACCGACGCGTCGTCGGTCACGTCGGCGGTCAGGGCCAGCCGCGAGTCCGACTTGGCCTCCTCCACCGCGCGGTCCAGCACGGCGACCCGCGCGCCGCGAGCCTCCAGCAGCTCCGCGGCCGCCGCGCCGATGCCGGAAGCGCCGCCGGTCACGATCGCGACCAGCCCGGCGAAGTCCGCCCCGGCCACCCGGTTCCCGCTGCCGTTGTCCGCCACTGAAGTGCCCTCCGTTCCGGCGCTCACAGCGCCACCGCCTCCTTGCGCGCGCGCCACACCGGCCCGTCCGGGTACGCGTACTCCCTCCGGCTGGCGGCCAGCATCTCGGCGCCGAAGCCCGGCGCGGTCGGCGCGGCGTAGCGGCCCGCGACGATCCGCACCGGGTCCACGAAGTGCTCGTGCAGGTGGTCCACGTACTCGATCACCCGGTCCGCCATCGTGCCGGTGACGGCCACATAGTCGAACATCGACAGGTGCTGCACCAGCTCGCAGAGACCTACCCCGCCCGCGTGCGGGCACACCGGCACCCCGAACTTGGCCGCCAGCAGCAGGATCGCCACGTTCTCGTTGACCCCGCCGACCCGCGCCGCGTCGATCTGCACGATGTCGACCGCCCGGGCCTGTAGCAGCTGCTTGAAGATGACCCGGTTCTGCACGTGCTCGCCGGTGGCCACCTTCACCGGGGCCACCGCCCGCCGGATCGTCGCGTGCCCGAGCACGTCGTCCGGGCTGGTCGGCTCCTCGATCCAGTAGGGGTCGAACTCGGCCAGCGCGCCCATCCAGTCGATCGCCTCGCCGATGTTCCAGCGCTGGTTCGCGTCCACCGCGATGCGCACCTGCGGCCCGACGGCGGCCCGGGCCGCCCGCATCCGCCGCACGTCGTCCTCGAGCGAGGCGCCCACCTTGAGCTTGATCTGGGTGAAGCCGGACGCCACCGCCTCGCGGGCCAGCCGGGTGACCTTCGCGTCGGCGTAGCCGAGCCAACCGGCCGAGGTCGTGTACGCCGGATAGCCGTCGCGCAGCAGGATCCGCTCGCGCTCGGCGCGGCCGGGCTGCGCGGCGGCGAGGATCTCCAGCGCCTCGTCCGGGGTGAGCGCGTCCGCGATGTACCGGAAGTCCACCAGGCCGACCAGCTGTTTGGGCGACATGTCGGCCAGCAGCTTCCACACCGGCTTGCCCGCGCGCTTGGCCGCTAGGTCCCAGGCCGCGTTCAGCACGGCGCCTATGGCCATGTGCATCACACCCTTCTCCGGGCCGAGCCAGCGCAGCTGGCTGTCGCCGACCAGCTCGGCGCTGAACCGGCCGAGGTGGCCGAGCACGTCGTCGAGCACCCGGCCGACCACGTAGGGCCGCAGCGCGCCGATCGCGGTCGCGACCACGTCGTTGCCGCGGCCGATCGTGAAGCAGAAGCCGTGTCCGTCCAGGCCGTCGTCGGCGTCCGTGCGCAGGATCACGTAGGCGGCCGAATAGTCGGGGTCCGGATTCATCGCGTCGGAGCCGTCGAGGCTGGCCGAGGTCGGGAAGCGCAGATCGAGGCAGTCGAGCGCGGTGATGCGGGCGGCGTGGGCCATACGGTGAACCCCTTCGGCGGTGGCGACCGGGAGCGGCGAGGACAGGAGATCGGCAAGCCGGTAGTCATCCGATGTATAACGCCCAGCTCTGCTCATTGTCCAGAGCGCTCCCCCGGAACACGCCCGGAGGTTCGGGAAAAGGCGGGAACACGTCAGGGTCGATTGGTCCGATGACCCCAGGTTTCCGCGTCTTCGGCGGTGCCGTAGAGTCCTCAAGTATGAAAATGATGCGCATAGGTGAACCGGGCCGGGAGCGGCCGTACGTCGTCCTGGACGAGTCCGCGGACGCAGCGTCTACGAACACCGCGTCTACTGACACCGCGTCTGCGAACACCCTGCTTCCGAACGCGGTGCTCGACGTCTCCGACCTGACCCCGGACTTCACCGGCGCGTTCTTCGCCTCGGGCGGAGTCGACCGGCTGCGCGCGGCCGTGGCGGAGCGGACCGGGCAGGGCGTCGCCCCGCCGTCCGGCGCCCGCGTCGGCGCGCCCGTCCCGCGCCCCGGCAAGATCGTCTGCATCGGCCTCAACTACGCCGACCACGCCACCGAGACCGGAGCCGCGATCCCCACCGAGCCAGTACTGTTCATGAAGGCCTCCAACACCTTCGTGGGCCCGAACGACCAGGTGCGCATCCCGCGCGGCTCGGCCAAGACCGACTACGAGGTCGAACTCGGCGTGCTGATCGGGCGGGAGTGCCGCTACCTGGACAGCGCCGAGCAGGCGCTGGCCGCCGTCGCCGGATACCTGGTGTGCAACGACGTCTCCGAGCGCGAGTTCCAGCTCGAGCGCGGCGGCCAGTGGGACAAGGGCAAGGGCTGCGAGACCTTCAACCCGGCCGGCCCCTACCTGGTCACCCCGGACGAGGCGGGCGACCCGGGCGCGCTCGACCTCTGGCTGGACGTGAACGGTCAGCGCCGGCAGACGTCGAACACCAAGAACCTGATCTTCGGGGTCGGCGAGATCATCCGGTACCTGAGCCAGTTCATGGTGCTCGAGCCCGGCGACCTGATCAACACCGGCACCCCCGCCGGAGTCGCGCTGGCCACCGGCAACCCGGACGACTACCTCAAGCCCGGCGATGTGGTGGAACTCGGCATCAGCGGCCTCGGGCGGCAGCGCCAGACGTTCGTCGCAGCTCCCTGACGCAGCGTGGTCGGCTGGGCGCGGGGCCGCCGGCGATCCCCGCTGCTGTTGCCGCCGCTGTCGGCGTCGGTGTCAGCTCGCGGTCTGTTCCCCGGCCAGCGCCCGGTAGCCGACGAAGGTGAACATCGTCGCCCCGGGGACGAGGCGGCGCGCCTGGCCGGTGTAGCGGTGCACGCCCACCGCGATCTGGCCGGGCGGGGTGATCGACTCGAGGGTGAACCCGTCCTCGGCGAACCAGTCGCAGATCGCCGGGACCAGGTCCGGCTCGCCGCGGTGCCGGGTCCACACCACCGTGCCGCCGGGTCGGCACAGCGCCGCCAGGTGCCCGATCGTGCGCTGGACGTCCCGCGCGCTGATGTTCCCGAACACCCCGCACGCCAAGACGATGTCGGCCGGTGCGAGCGACTGATACTGGTCGGTCAGCGCCGCGTCGCCGTCAACCACCCGGATCGCGGTCAGCCCGAGCTCCTCGGCCCGCTTCCGGGCGGCCGAGACGTTGTCCGGATCGAGCTCGACCAGCAAGCCGCGCACGTCACGGGCGCGCGGGTGACCGTCCAGCGCGGCGAAAAGGTCCCGGCCCTGACCCGCGCACATCGACAGCACCCAGATCTCGCCGGGCGGCGCGGCGTCCAAGGCGCGTGCGATCCGCCCGCTCACCACCTCGAGCCGCTGCGCAAGCGCCGATCCCGGGTCGTCGTACGCGTCGTGCCACGCGTGCCAGTCGTCATCCGCCATGTGGTGCACATTAGGCGAATCCGGGCGTCCCGACCACCGTCTGCCCGCGCCTGGGCCGCTTATCAGTGTTCGCAGTCGCCGAGGCGGCTCAGCGGTCGCCGTCCCGGTCCTGCTCCGCCAGGAACTGCTCGAACTGCCGGGCCAGCTCCTCGGCCGTGGGCAGCCGCGCCGCCTGTTCGGCCAGCAGGTTCGACCGCGGCGAGGCCCCGGCCACCGCGTCGTACTGCACCTCGAGGCCGTGGATCATCGAGCGCAGCTCGTCGTCGCCCTGCGTCACCTGCACGTCGATCTCGGTGGTGACCCGCTCCGCCTGCTCGTGCAGTTCCTGCGCCGGCAGCACGAGACCGGTCGCGGCCGTCACCGCCTCCAGGATCCGCACCGCCGCCGCCGGATAGGGCGAGCGGGAGATGTAGTGCGGGATCTGCGCCGCGAGCCCGAGCACCGCCCGGTTCTTCTCGCTGAGCCGGTACTCCACCAGCGCCATCGCCGAGCCCGGCACCTGCGCGCGGTCGAACCACTTCGGGTGGCCGGCCATCAGGTCCGGCCGGTTGCCGTGCGGAATGAGGGTCGTCGGCCGGGTGTGCGGCACCGCGAACGGGATCCCGTGGAAGTTGACCGCGAGCGTCACCCCGAGCTCGTCGATGACCTGCACCACCCCGGTGGCGAACTTCTCCCACTCGGTGTCCGGCTCCGGACCGTAGAGCACCAGGAACGGGGTGCCGGTCGCGTCGCGCGCCAGCCGCACCGTGATCTCCGGCGCCTCGTACTCGGCCCAGTGGTCGGTGTCGAAGGTCATGCTCGGGCGCTGGGCCCGGTAGTCGACCAGCCGGTCCGCGTCGAACCGGACCACCACCGGGTGGCCGGGCCGTGGGTCCGCCTCCGCATCCGCGCTCGGCGGCGTGTCGGCGTCACCGTCCAGCGCGAAGCTGTCGCCCAGCACGTGCTCCATGACCTGCTCGGCGGCGTGCCCGGCGTCCATGAAGCCCTCGAAGTGGTACAGGAGGACCAGCCCACCGACGCCCGTGCCTCCGGAGCCTTCCCGCCCTCTGGCCTCCGCCAGCGCGGCCATGCCCGCCTGGTCCAGCTCGTAGAGGCCCTGTGGCTCGCCCACGGTCGATCCGTCCTATTCGTTTCGTCCACGGCGTCTGCTCACCCGCGGTCCCCGCTCCGTCACCCGCCCGGCCGCGCCGCTGGTTACCAGTCTGCCAACATCCGCCGTCCCGCGCCCATTCCGTTCCTTAAGGGCCCCTGGCGCGCTCGGCGGCGATTTCGCGCTGGCGCGCGCCGCCCGATGACCGGTCAACCGCGAAGAGGCACCATTCTCCGCCGGAACCGTCGACAATGCCTCGACGACCGTTCGACGATGCGTCGACGCCCGCGCGGCATATCAGCCGTCTGTATGTGCCCGCAGCCGTTCCACGTGCCGCGCCGGACACTTCGCGAGTAGCGTCGGGGACGTCGGCGGGATCGACACAAGCCGCTCCCGCGCCCGAGCCGCACGCCGCGAAGGAGCCGTGATGGACGAAGCGCCAGCACCAGCCGAGAACCCGATGATCAGCGTGCGCGGCGAGGCCACGCTCGTCGTCGACCCGGAGATCGCCGACATCTTCGTCTCGCTCTTCGCGCAGGCGCGCGACCGGCGCGAGGCGTTCGAACGGCTGGTAAAGCGCAACGACGAGGTGCTGAGCCTGGTCCGCTCGTACGGCGACGCGATCGAGCAACTCGCCTCAGGCGGCCTGTCGGTCGTGCCCGAGCTGCGCAAGGGCCGCGACGAGAAGATCCGCTCGTACCGCGGCAGCGCGCAGGTCAACGCCACCGTCGCGGACTTCTCGGTGCTGGGCGAGCTGATCGCCCGGCTCTCCGAGCTGGAGACGGTCACGCTGAACGGTCCGTTCTGGCGGCTGCGCCGGTCCTCACCGGTGTATCGAGAGGCCCGGACTCAGGCGGTGTCCGAGGCTCTCGCACGGGCGCGCGACTACGCTGCCGCGCTCGGCTGCCGTGTCGTCGGTTTGATCGAGCTGGCCGACACCGGGATGTCCGCTCCGCCACCGCGGGCGGCGCGCCCGCGCATGGCCGCGATGGCCGCCCCCGCTGCCGGCGCCGCGCAGGCTGCGGCCGAGCCGCCGATGCTCGACCTCGAACCGCAGCAACAGACCGTTTACGCGAACGTGGAGGCCCGATTCCACGCCACGCAGCCTGATCTGGCGGCTCCGGCTGAGAGCTGAAACCGGATATTGAACGGTGCCGCGCGCGGTCAGCGTCGGGTCGGCCGTCCGACCCGGCGCACCGCCAGGCAGGCGCCGGTCAGCGACAGCGCGCTCAGACCCGCGAGCAGGCCCATGTCCTGCCCCCATGCCTGCACCGTCGGGGCGTGCGCCGGATCGCAGTTCACCATGCCCATGCCGCCGCCGGGCACCGCGGCCGACGCGTGTGCGCCGTTGCAGCCGTCGCCGAGGAGCGCGTCCAGGTTCACCGTGCCCGCAGCGGCCGAATAACCCCAGCGGGCACCGGAGAGGTAGGCCAGTTCGTCCAAGCCGGGCGTGCCGCGCACCGGAAACGCCGAGCCGCTCAGGACGAACTGGGCGAACAGGATCACCGGAAGGATGGTCAGGACCTTGTCGGCGTTGCTCGCGAGCGCGGAGACCAGAAGCCCGAGCGTCATCGCGCAGAACCCGGTCAGGCTCACCACCAGCGCGATCTCCAGGCGTCCGTTGTGCAGCACCGCCCCGTGCGCCGGCCCGCCCTGCCGTAGCAGCGCCAGATAGGTGAGGACGAAGGCTTCGACGATGGTCATCGCGCCGAGTACCAGGGTTTTGCTGAACACGTACGCGCGCGCGCCGAGGCCGACCGACCGCTCGCGCACCAGGATCGGCCGCTCCTTGACGATCTCCCGGATCGCGTTGGAGGCGCCCAGATAGCTCGCCGCCAGGATCAGCGCGAGCAGCACCGTGGTCGAGTTGGTCGCCGCCCCGCTCGTACCCGGCTTGAGGTTGTTCGTTCCGAACGCGGCGAGCATGAGCACGCCCAGGATCGGCGCCTGCGCCATCAGCAGCAGGGTGTTGCGACGGTCGGCCGAGATCAGCGAGGTGTAGCGGCGCACCAGCGTCAGCAGCTGCCGGATGCCGTGCGGGTTTGCGCCGCGCGCCTCGGGTTGCGCGGTGGCCAGTTCGAGCCGTCCGCGCTGCGCGGCGAGCGGTTCGGCGACGTACCGGCGCTCGATGTCGGTGCCGGAGAAGGCTTCGCGCGCGGAGCCCGGCGCGGCCTTGTCCAGCTGTTGGAAGACCTCCGGATACCCCGGCTGCCGGAAATAGGACAGCGTCTCGCTCGGCGGCCCGAAGTACGCCGTCTGTCCGCCCGGTGCCAGGAACAGCAGCCGGTCGCACAGGTCAAGGCTCTGGATCGAGTGCGTCACCGTCAGCACCGTGCGGCCACCGTCCGCGAGCTGCCGCAGCAACTGCATGACGCTCTTCTCGTAGCCAGGGTCCAGGCCCGAGGTCGGCTCGTCCAGGATCAACAGGGAGGGGCGGGTGAGCAGCTCGATCGCGACCGAGGTGCGTTTGCGCTGTCCGCCTGACAGCCGCTCGACCCGCACGTCGGCGCGCTGTTCGAGCCCGAGTTCCTTCATCACTTCGGTGACGCGCGCGGACCGCTCGTCGGCGGCGACGTCGTGCGGGAAGCGCAGCCGGGCGGCGTAGTCCAGGGCGGAGCGCACGGTCAGTTGTGGGTGCAGGATGTCGTCTTGCGGAACGTAGCCGATCCGGTTGCGCAGTTCCGCGAACGCGCCATACACGTCGCGGCCGTTATAGAGCACAGACCCGTGATCCGCGGGCCGGAACCCCGTCAGCGCCTTGAGCAGTGTCGATTTGCCGGCACCCGTCGGCCCCAGCACCGCGAGGAACTGGCCCCCTTCCAGCGCGAAGCTGACCCCCTCCAGCAGGCGCCGCTTGCCGGCCTGCACCCGCAGGTCGAGCGCCGCGAACGTCGCCTCGCCGATGTCCACGTACTCTTCGAGCGTGCCGTGGCGCAGGCGCAGCAGCGTGTGCCCGACCGCGACGAGCGAACCTTCGGCGACCCGCATGCGTCCGGTGACCAGGCGCCCGTCGACG
>NZ_DASZGI010000137.1:0-20963 GCF_035938995.1 Actinocrinis sp. | reverse complement strand
GATCTCGGAGATGGGGTAGCGCGACTCGCGGCGCACGGCCATGAAGATGCGGGGCATGACCGGGAAGTGGAAGGCCATGTGGCACTCGTCGCCGCCGATCTTGGCGTCGCCGAAGTACTCCACCACGTCGGCCGGCCACTGGTTCGCCTCGGCCAGCAGCACCGTGTCCGGGTACTCCGCGTCGACCATCTTGCGGACCTTCTTCAGGAACCCGTGGGTCCTGGGCAGGTTCTCGCAGTTGGTGCCCTCCTCCTGGTAGAGGTAGGGCACCGCGTCGAGCCGGAAGCCGTCGATGCCGAGGTCCAGCCAGAACCGCAGCGCGGCCAGCATCTCGGTGTGCACTTCCGGGTTCTCGTAGTTCAGGTCCGGCTGGTGCGAGAAGAACCGGTGCCAGTAGTACTGCTTGCGCACCGGGTCGAAGGTCCAGTTCGAGGTCTCGGTGTCGACGAAGATGATCCGCGCGTCCTGGTACTGCTTGTCGTCGTCCGCCCAGACGTAGTACTCGCCGTACGGGCCCTCCGGGTCCTGGCGGGATGCCTGGAACCACGGGTGCTGGTCGCTGGTGTGGTTCACCACGAAGTCGATGATCACCCGGATGCCGCGGGCGTGCGCCTGCTCGACGAACTCGACGAAGTCACCCAGGTCGCCGAACTCGGGCAGCACGGCGGTGTAGTCCGACACGTCGTAGCCGCCGTCGCGCAGCGGCGACTTGAAGAACGGCGGCAGCCAGATGCAGTCGATCCCGAGCCATTGCAGGTAGTCCAGCTTGCTGGTCAGGCCCTTGAGATCACCGGTGCCGTCGTTGTTCGCGTCGTGGAACGAGCGGACGAGAACCTCGTAGAAGACGGCCCGCTTGAACCACTCCGGGTCGCGCTCGCTCTTGGGCAGGTCGAGCGGGGAGTCTGACACTGGTTCGTTGACGATCACGGCTACTCCAGTGTGCGAGGAGCACCATGTGGTGCACGGGTGAGGGTGGCGGTGCGGGGCGGTGCTCGAGCAGCCCGGCCGCACGCCGAGCCGCACACCGCCTGTCATCTGTGCGTTTATCTATGCCAGGTGAGCAGGTGCGCGGACTGCACGCGGGGGTCGAGCCGGATGAAGTTGTCCCGGCCCCACTGGAAGACCGCGCCGGTCAGCTCATCGCGGACCGTGAAGCGGTCGTCCCAGCCGAGGCCGAGTGCCGACAGGTCCAGCGAGACGGTGGCCTCGACCGTGCGGTGCGGGTCCAGGTTCACCACTGCCAAGACCATGTCGTCGTCTGTGCGTTTGGAGTAGCACAGCACAGCATCGCTGTCTGCGGAGTGGAATTGCAGATTACGTAATCCTTGGAGTGCGGGGTGTTCGCGGCGCAGGGTGTTCAGCCGGGCGAGAAGCGGAGCTAGGGACCTTCCCTCGGCCAGCGCACCAGCCCAATCGCGCGGGCGCAGCTGGTATTTCTCCGAGTCGAGGTACTCCTCGCTGCCCGGCCGCACCGGGACGTTCTCGCAAAGCTCGTATCCAGCATAGACGCCCCAGGTCGGGCTGAGTGTCGCGGCGAGGACCGCGCGCACCACGAACGCCGCGCGGCCACCCTCCTGAAGGTAGGCATGCAGGATGTCCGGGGTGTTAACGAAAAAATTCGGGCGCAGATACGCGCCGCTGTCGTGGGCCAGCTGCGAGGCGTACTCCTTAAGCTCGCTTTGAGTGTTACGCCAGGTGAAGTAGGTGTACGACTGGTGGAAGCCGATCTTGGCCAGGGTGGTGAGCATCGCCGGCCGGGTGAAGGCCTCTGCCAGGAAGAGCACGTCCGGGTCGGTGGCGTGGATCCGGTCGAGCAGCCGCTCCCAGAACATCACCGGCTTGGTATGCGGATTGTCGACCCGGAAGATCCGCACCCCGTGCGACATCCACAGACGCAGCACCCGCTCGCACTCCTCGAGGATCGCCGGGAGCACGCCCGGCCCGTCGAAGTCGAGCGGGTAGATGTCCTGGTACTTCTTCGGCGGGTTCTCGGCGTAGGCGATGGTCCCGTCCGGCCGGTGCTTGAACCAGTCCGGGTGCTTGAGAACCCACGGGTGGTCCGGCGAGCACTGCAGCGCGAAGTCCAGCGCGACCTCCAGGCCCAGCCCGGCCGCCCGTTCGACGAAGAAGTCGAAGTCCTTGAAGGTGCCCAGCTCCGGATGGATCGCGTCGTGCCCGCCCTCCGGCGAGCCGATGGCCCAGGGCGAGCCGACGTCCCCGGGCGCCGCCGTGGTCGAGTTGTTCGGGCCCTTGCGGAACGCCGCGCCGATCGGGTGGACCGGCGGCAGGTAGACCACGTCGAAGCCCATCTTGGCGACCTCCGGCAGCCGCTCGGCGGCGGTGCGCAGGGTGCCCGGCTTCGGCGGCCGCTTCCCGGTCGGGTCCACCACGGCGCCCTCGGACCGCGGGAACAGCTCGTACCAGGATCCGAACAGGGCCCGGGTCCGGTCGACCCGCAGCGGGCAGCGCTCGCTCGCGGTCACCATGTCCCGCACCGGACGCGCCGCCACCGCACGGTGCGTCCGCTCCATCTCCGCCCGGACCAGCCGCGCCTCGGCCGGCACGCGCTGGTCGCGCAGGAACTCGGCGACCGCGGCCAGCTCCGCGGCGCCGTCCGGGTCGTCCATGACCGGCTCGGCCGCGGCGGCCCGCTCGAACAGCCGGGCCCCCTCCTCGAAGACCAGCTCGATGTCCATACGGGCAGGAATCTTGATCCGGGCGTCGTGGTACCAGGTGCCCATCGGGTCCGCCCACGCCTCCACGTGGAACGTCCACTCGCCGCGGCGGTCCGCGGAGACATGGGCGCCATACCGGTCCGTACCGGGGGCCAGCTCGTACATCAGGGCCCAGGGCCCGTGCTCGCCGCCCGGGCCGGTCAGGACCACGTTCGCGGCGACGGCGTCATGACCCTCGCGGAACACGGTGGCGGTGACCTGGAAGATCTCGCCGGGCACCGCTTTGGCCGGGCGTGCGCCGTCGAGGATCCGGGGCTGGACGTCGACGACGGGGATGCGTCCGATGCTCATGCCCGATACATATCCGATTTCGGGCCGTGCACGCGAACGGGGCGTCAGGGGAGCTCTGAACGGCGCAGTGCCGGAGCGCGCGACCGCACTGGGCTTCCGCCCGGCTTTAGCGGCTGGTGCAGTCATCTCGCGATCTTTTAGCGAAAGCCGCTAACGTCCGGGGGCATGAGGGCTATCCGACGATTCACCGTCCGCACCGTGCTCCCCGAACCGCTGGCCCCGCTCGCCGAGCTCGCGGCCAACCTCCGGTGGTCCTGGCACGCGCCCACCCGCGACCTGTTCGCCGCCGTGGACCCCAGGCAGTGGGAAGCCGTCGGCCACGATCCGGTGCGCCTGCTCGGCGCCGTGCGGACCGAGCGCCTCGCGGTGCTCGCCGCCGACGGCCGCTTCACCGCGCGGATCGCCGACGCCGCCGCGAACCTGAGCGCTTACCTGACCGAGCCGAAGTGGTACCAGTCGCTGTCCGACGCCCCGCGCGGCGTCGCGTACTTCTCCCCGGAGTACGGAATCACCGGGGTGCTGCCGCAGTACTCGGGCGGCCTCGGCATCCTGGCCGGCGACCACCTCAAGGCCGCCTCCGACCTGGGCGTGCCGCTGATCGGGGTCGGACTGCTGTACAAGCACGGGTACTTCCGCCAGTCGCTCTCCCGCGACGGCTGGCAGCTGGAGACCTATCCGCTGGTCGACCCGGACAACCTGCCGCTCACCCGGGTGCGAGAGCTCGACGGGAGCGCGCTGAAGATCACCATCGGGCTGCCCAACCTGCGCGAGCTGGTCGCCCAGGTCTGGCTCGCCCGGGTCGGCCGGGTGCCGCTGCTGCTGCTCGACACCGACATCGAGGAGAACGCCGACGGCGGCCGGGAGATCACCGACCGGCTCTACGGCGGGTCCAGCGAGCACCGGCTGCACCAGGAGATGCTGCTGGGCATCGGCGGGATCCGGGCGGTGCGCGCGTACTGCCGGATCACCGAGACCCCCGAGCCGGAGGTCTACCACACCAACGAGGGCCACGCCGGCTTCCTCGGCATCGAGCGGATCAGGGAGCTGACCGAGGAGCAGGGCCTCGAGTTCGGCACCGCGCTCGCCGCGGTGCGCGCCGGAACCCTGTTCACCACGCACACCCCGGTGCCCGCCGGCATCGACCGGTTCGCCAAGGACCTGGTCGCGCAGCATTTCGGCGGCGACAACACCAACCCCGGCGTGCGGGCCGACGACGTGCTGGCGCTCGGCGCCGAGGACTACCCGGGCGGCGACCCGGGCTGCTTCAACATGGCGGTCATGGGCCTGCGGCTGGCGCAGCGGGCGAACGGCGTCTCGCTGCTGCACGGGCAGGTCTCCCGGGAGATGTTCGGCGGGCTGTGGCCCGGATTCGACGCTCCCGAGGTGCCGATCTCCTCGGTGACCAACGGCGTGCACGCGGAGACCTGGGTACACCCCTCGGTGTTCGAGCTGGCCGAGCGGGAGCTGGGCCCGGGGACGCTGTTCGCCGAGCCCTTCCAGGCGGTGGACCGGCTCTCGGACAAGACGATCTGGGAGATCCGCTGCCGGCTGCGCGCCGAGCTGGTGCGCGAGGCCCGCAGCCGGGTCAAGCGCTCCTGGCTGGCCCGCGGCGCCTCGGAGGCGGAGCTGGGCTGGACCGAGGACGTGCTCGACCCGAACGCGCTCACCATCGGCTTCGCCCGCCGGGTGCCGTCGTACAAGCGGCTGACCCTGATGCTGCGCGATCCGGAGCGGCTCACCGCGCTGCTGCTGAACTCGGACCGCCCGGTCCAGCTGGTCATCGCGGGCAAGGCGCACCCGGCCGACGAGGGCGGCAAGCGGCTGATCCAGGAGCTGGTCAGGTTCGCCGACGAGTCCCACGTGCGGCACCGGATCGTGTTCCTGCCCGACTACGACATGGCGATGGCGCAGGTTCTGCTGCCCGGCTGCGACGTGTGGCTCAACAACCCGCTGCGGCCGCTTGAGGCCTGTGGGACGTCCGGGATGAAGGCGGCGCTCAACGGCGGCCTGAACCTGTCCATCCGGGACGGCTGGTGGGACGAGTGGTACGACGGTGAGAACGGCTGGGCGATCCCCACCGCCGACGGCATCGAGGACCCGGACCGGCGCGACGAGCTCGAGGCCGCGGCGCTGTACGACCTGATCGAGAACTCCGTCAGCCGCCGGTTCTACGACCGTGACGCGGCCGATCTGCCGATCCGCTGGATCGAGATGGTGCGGCACACCCTGACCACGCTCGGCCCGAAGGTTCTGGCCAGCCGGATGGTGCGGGACTACGTCAAGCAGCTCTACACCCCGGCGGCGAAGTCGGCCCGCGCGGTGTCCGCGGACGGCTACCGGGCCGCGGCGGAGCTGGCGACCTGGACCAAGAAACTGCGCGACGGCTGGCCGGCACTGGCGATCGAGCACGTGGACGCGGCGGCGACAGACGCCGAGGGCGCCGAAGTGGCCGAGGGCGGCGCGGACGCACCGCGCCTCGGCGGCATGCTACGGGTCAGGGCACTGGTGCAGCTCGGTCCGCTGGCCCCCGACGACTTGGAGGTTCAGGCGGTCTACGGCCGGGTGGACGAGTACGACCAGCTGCGCGACACCCAGACCGTGGCCCTGGAGCTGCACGGAGTGGACGACCTCGGCCGCAACCGCTACGAGGGCGTGGTCGAGCTGGACCGCTCCGGCCCGTTCGGGTACACCGTCCGGGTGGTCCCCCGCCACTCCCTGCTGTCCACCCCGGCCGAGCTGGGCCTCGCCGCCCTCCCGGCCCCCTCGGTGGTGGCCACCTCGCCGCTCGACTCCGCCCTGCGGTAGCGCCACTCGCTGCGCCGGTCCTGTCCCGCGTGATGCGCGGGTGGGGCCGGCGCAGTCGTATTCGCCTCGCCGAGTTCGCGCCGTAGCACCTCGGCCGAGCGCGTGGCGAAGTCGGGGTCGGCCGAGAAGATGCCCGTGAACGACAAGCGATGCTGCTTCGTCTGCGGCTCGTCCTGCGGATGCAGTGTCACGTCGCCGACCAGGCCTCCGGGTCGGCGCGCAGGAGCATCAGCGAGCGGGGCGCCAGTGTTATCGGCTGGCCGCCGTCGTAGGTCACGTCGTCGCGTTCGCCGGGGTCGCCTTCCAGGGTGGTGTCGATGACGCTGTGATACCAGCGGGCCCAGGGGTCGCCGGGCAGCACGAATTCCTGCTCGTCGGGGCCGGAGTGCATGACCAGCAGGAAGCTGTCGTCGGTGATGCGCTCGCCGTGCGGGCCGCGGCCGCGGATGTCCTGGCCGGAGAGGTACACCCCGAGCGCGGCGGCCGGGGCGAACCAGTCGCTGTCGGTCATCTCCTCGCCGTCCGGGCGGAACCAGGCGATGTCCTGGAGCCCGCCGGGGTAGGCCGGCTGCCCGGAGAAGAACACCCGTTGCCGCAGCACCGGGTGCCGCCTGCGCAGGTGGACCACGCGGCGGGCCAGGTCCAGCAGGCTCGACCACTCGCCCTTGTCCAGCAGCGACCAGTCCACCCAGCTGATCTCGCTGTCCACGCAGTACGCGTTGTTGTCGCCGCCCTGCGTCCGGCCGAACTCGTCCCCGGCGGTGATCATCGGCACCCCGGTCGCCAGCACCAGCGTGGCCAGCACGTTGCGGATCTGGCGGCGGCGCAGCAGGTTGACGGCCTCGTCGTCGGTTTCGCCCTCGACCCCGTAGTTGGCCGACCGGTTGTCGTTGTTGCCGTCGCGGTTGTTCTCGCCGTGCGCCTCGTTGTGCTTGCGCTCGTAGGTGACCAGGTCGCGCAGAGTGAAGCCGTCGTGCGCGGTGACGAAGTTGATCGAGGCGTAGGGGCGGCGCCCGTCGTCCTGGTACAGGTCGGACGAGCCGGAGAGGCGATAGGCCAGGTCGCGCACGTCGGTGCGGGCACCGCGCCAGAAGTCGCGCACCGTGTCGCGGAACTTGTCGTTCCACTCGGTCCACAGCGGCGGGAACTCGCCCACCTGGTAGCCGCCCTGCCCGACGTCCCAGGGCTCGGCGATCAGCTTGACCTGCTGGAGCACCGGGTCCTGGGCGATGACGGTCAGGAACGCGGACAGTTTGTCGACGTCGTGGAACGAGCGGGCCAGCGCGGACGCGAGGTCGAAGCGGAACCCGTCCACACCCATCTCGGTGACCCAGTACCGCAGCGAGTCGGTGATCAGCTGAAGGACGTGCGGCTGGACGACGTTCAGCGTGTTGCCGCAGCCGGTGTAGTCCAGGTAGCGGCTCGGATCGCGCTCGTCGAGCCGGTAGTAGCCCTCGTTGTCGATGCCGCGGAAGCACAGCGTAGGGCCGTCCGCGCCGCCCTCGGCCGTGTGGTTGTACACGACGTCGAGGATCACCTCGATCCCGGCGGCGTGCAGCGCGGCGACCATCTCCTTGAACTCGTGCACCTGGCCGCCGCGGGTTCCGCGCCGCACGGCGGCCGAGTAGGCGGCGTGCGGGGCGAAGTAGCCGAGCGAGTTGTAGCCCCAGTAGTTGCTCATGCGGCGGGCTAGCAGGTGCGGCTCGGAGACGAAGTGGTGGATCGGCAGCAGCTCGACCGCGGTCACACCCAGATGGAGCAGGTGATCCAGCGCAGCCGGATGGCCGAGCGCGGCGTAGGTTCCGCGCAGCTCCTCAGGCACTCCCGGGTGCCGCTGGGTGAATCCCCTGACGTGCAGCTCGTAGATGACGGTCTCGGCCCACGGGATGTGCGGCCGGGTGCCGGTGTCCACCGGGGTGTCGCCGATCACGATGCCGCGCGGCACGAACGCCGCCGAGTCGCGGGTGTCCCGACGCGACAGGTCGGTCGGCCAGTTCCCCTTGGCGTAGTCGTACACCGCGTCGTCGAGGACGAAGTCGCCCTCCACCGCGCGCGCGTACGGGTCGAGCAGGAGCTTGTCCGGGTTCCAGCGGCGGCCGCGCAGCGGGTCCCACGGGCCCTCTACCCGGAAGCCGTAGCGCTGGCCGGGCTCGACGCCGGGCAGGTATCCGTGCCAGGTGTGGAACGTGGACTCGGTCAGGGGAACGCGGGACTCGCGGCCGGCGTCGTCGAATAAGCACAGGTCGACGCCGGTCGCTCCGGCCGCCCAGAGGGCGAAGTTCACTCCCTGCCCGTCGGGGGTCGCCCCGAGCGGGTGCCAGTGCCCCGGCCAGGGCCTGTCCCAGTGCTCGGGCTCCGCCTCGTCGGCTGTTCGGTCACGCATAGTTCCCATTGTGCAGGTTGTGACCGGGCGGAGGTTGTATGAAACTTCCCGGGGTCAGGGCAGACAAGAGCGCGGGACAAGCGCGACCTGAGGGAGCGTCAGCATGACGGAGACTGTGGACGGGGTGACGGTCGTCTGGGGCGGCGACCACGTGCGGATCGAGGTGGACCCGGCCCGGCCGAAGGTCGCCACGATCCGGATCGACCGGCCCAAGCTCAACCCGCTCAACGCGCGGGTCCAGCGGGAGCTCGGCGAGGCCGCGACGCTGGTGAGCGAGCGGGACGACCTGCGCGCGGTGGTCCTCTACGGCGGCGAGGTCGCGTTCGCGGCGGGGGCGGACATCAAGGAGATGGCCGACCTGTCGTACGCCGACATGGTGAAGCACTCGGCGGTGCTTCAGGCGATGTTCATCGCGGTGGCCCGCATCCCGAAGCCCGTCATCGCCGCGGTGACCGGCTTCGCCCTCGGTGGCGGCTGCGAGCTGGCCCTGTGCGCCGACCTGCGGGTGGCCGCGGACAACGCGAAGTTCGGCCAGCCCGAGATCAAGCTCGGCCTCATCCCCGGCGCCGGCGGCACCCAGCGGCTGACCCGGCTGGTCGGCCCGTCGCGGGCGAAGGAACTAATCTTCACCGGGCGCATGATCGGGGCCGAGGAGGCACTGCGGATCGGCCTGGCGGACCGGGTGGTCCCGGCGGCGGAGACCTACCGGACGGCGCTGGACCTCGCGGCGGAGCTGGCCGACGGCCCGGCGTTCGCGCTGCGGGCGGCCAAGACGGCGATCGACCGGGGCCTGGAGGTCGACCTCGACACCGGCCTGGAGATCGAGCGCCTCCAGTTCGCCGGGCTGTTCGCGACCGAAGACCGGGGGGTCGGGATGCGCTCCTTCATCGAGGAGGGCCCCGGCAAGGCAGTGTTCGGCTGAGCGGTGTTTGGCTGAGCGGTGTTGAGCTGCGTGAACTGGCCTGGCGCCCGTGGAAACCGCCTCGACGGGTTAAAGACCCGTGAGCGTCGTTTCACTGTCCCCGCCGATGTCATACGCTGCCGGTGACGTTGAAATCATTGGGTGAGCCGAGAGGCCGATGACGCAGGAGCCGATGACACAGCCACGCGAGGCCGACTTGCCCGAGGCCGCGCGCGCCCGGATGGCGGAGATCCGGTCCAGCAACACCTGGGGCTCGGCGCTCTCGACCGAGGAGTTCGCCGCGATCCGGGGCGTCGCGTTCGAGCCGGTCGGGCAGGTGCTCGGCACGGCCGTCTTCCACATCGGATACGCCGGCGCCTGGAGTTGCTCGGGCGCGTGGTCGGCCTCCTTCGGAACGGACGTGTCGTCCAACGCGTGGGCGCCGTTCTCCCAGCTGGTGAGGACCATGTACGCGGCGCGCCGGCTGGCGCTGGCCCGCGCGGTGGCCGAGTGCCGTGCGCTCGGCGGCGACGGGATCGTCGGGGTGAAGCTGCGGGTCGGCGGCTTCCCGGCCGGGGGCCTGGAGTTCACCGCGCTCGGCACGGCGGTGCGGGCACGTTCCACCATCCGGCCGCGCCAGCCGTTCACCTCGCACCTGAGCGGCCAAGACTTCGCCAAGCTCATCCACGCCGGCTGGGTGCCCACCGGCCTGGCCTTCGGCATCTCCATCGCCACCCGGCACGACGACTGGCGCACTTACGGCCAGATCCGCTGGACCGCCGGGAACCAGGAAGTCGACGGCTACACCCAGCTGATCAACCACGCCCGGCACGACGCCCGGCAACAGCTCGCCCGGGACGCGGCGGCGCACGGCGGCGACGGGGTCGTGGTCGACGAGATGGAGTTGCGGGTGCGCGAGCGCGAGTGCCCGACATACCAGAACTCGCGCGACCACATCGCCGAGGCGGTCTTCCTCGGCACCTCGGTCGCCCGGTTCCACCGTTCCGAGCGGCCCGCCGGACCCAGGCCCTTGACCATCATGAGACTAGATCGGGAGCAGCGATGACCGAGCGGCCGAGCCAGGAGCTGGTTCAGGAGGAAGCCGCGCAGCTGGCCGCCGAGGGCGTGCCCGAGGACGCCATGCGGCGGCTCGCGCAGCTTCAGCCGGGGCAGAAGGGCTCGATCTTCACCTCGGACCTGACGGTGAACGAGTTCCTGCTGGTGCGTGAGGCCGGCTTCCGGCCGCTCGGCCTCGTGCTGGGCTCCTCTATCTACCATGTCGGCATCCAGCTCGGCCGGTGGTCGAAGAACCAGGAGCTGACCACGCTCTCGCAGGCCATGTACCACGCCCGCGAGCTGGCGATGAGCCGGATGGAGGCGGAGGCCAGCGCGCTGGGCGCGGACGGGATCGTGGGCGTGCGGCTCGACGTCGAGTTCAAGGAGTTCGGCGCCGACATCGCCGAGTTCATCGCGATCGGCACGGCGGTCAAGGCCGACGGCGCGGACCCGGGCCCCGGCGGGAGCTGGCGCAACAACAAGGGCAAGCCGTTCACCTCGGACTTGTCCGGCCAGGACTTCTGGACTCTGGTCCGAGCGGGATATGCGCCCCTTGATATGGTCATGGGCTCTTGCGTCTATCACATCGCCCACCAGCGCTTCTCCCAGGTACTCGGCAACGCGGGCCGCAACGTCGAGATCGAGCAGTTCACCCAAGCGCTCTACGACGCGCGTGAGCTGGCGATGAGCCGGATGCAGGCGGAGGCCGAGGCCCTGGACGCCGAGGGGATCGTAGCGGTCCAGCTGCGCCAGCACTCGCACACGTGGGGTTCGCACACCACCGAGTTCTTCGCGATCGGCACGGCGGTGCGCCCGCTGCGCGACGACCACGTCATCGACCGCCCGACGATGGTGCTGAGCCTCGATGCCTGACATGGAGGTGGAGTTGCTGGCCGCGGCGCTGCGCCGCGACAGCAGCGACCTGACTCTCTACGCCAACGTGCTGTCGGTCAACCTGGTCGACTCGCTGCCCGCCGGGGCCGTGCGGGTCGAGCGCAAGCGCACGGTCGCGGACCGGATGGCCGGGCGCGAGGGGGCGGTCAGCGAGCTGGAGGTCGCACTCGGCGAACAGCGGCTGGCGCTGCGGATGGATCGCGGCCGGGTCATCGGCGAGGTCAGCAAGGAAGTGCGCGGCATTGTGCTCTCCCGGCGCCAGGTCGGGCTGGACGAGTGGGTCGACGCGCTCGCTCAGGCACTGGCCGAAGCGGCCACCTCCAACGCCCGCGCCCGCGAGGCCATCGAGAAGTTCCTGACCTGACCTGCTCGCGCCATCGCGGGCATCCCACGACGAACAGCGGCCGGACACATCAGTGTCCGGCCGCTGTTACTGTCCGCTAAGCCCTAGGTCAGAAGCGGGCGGGCTCGGTATAGGTGCCGTAGATTTCCTTAAGCACGCCGCAGATCTCGCCGAGGGTCGCCTCCGCGCGCACGGCGTCGAGCATCGGCGGGATGAGGTTCACCCCGTCGCGGGTGGCTCCGCTGCGGAGGGTGGCGAGGGCGGCCTGCACGGCCGCGTCGTCCCGGTGGGCGCGGCGCTCGGCCAGTGCCTTGTTCTGCGCGATCTCGACCTCGTGCGAGACGCGCAGGATCTCCAGCGGCTCCTCGATCGTCTCGGTGTGCGCGTTGACGCCCACGATCCGCTTGTCGCCCTTCTCCACCGCCTGCTGGTACTGGAACGAGGCCTCGGCTATCTCGCCGGTGAAGTAGCCCTCGTCGATACCGCGCAGCAGGCCGGCGGTGATCGTGCCGTCGCCGCCGAGGTCCTTGATCCGCTGGAAGATCTCCTCGGCCTGCGCCTCGAGCCGGTCGGTCAGCGCCTCGATGTACCAGGAGCCGCCGAGCGGGTCGGCCACGTTCGCCGCGCCGGTCTCCTCGAGGATCACCTGCTGCGTGCGCACGGCGATCTCGGCGGCCTTCGCGGACGGCAGCGCCAGCACCTCGTCCAGCGCGTTCGTGTGCAGTGAGTTGGTGCCGCCCAGCACCGCCGCGAGCGCTTCGATCGCGGTGCGCACGATGTTGTTCTCGGGCTGTTGCGCGGTGAGCGAGACCCCGGCGGTCTGCGTGTGGAAGCGCAGCCATTGCGCCTTCGCGGTCTTCGCGCCGTAGACGTCGCGCATCCAGCGGGCCCAGATCCGGCGGGCGGCGCGGAACTTCGCGATCTCCTCGAAGAAGTCGATGTGCGCGTCGAAGAAGAAGGACAGGCCGGGCGCGAAGACCTCGACATCCAGCCCGCGCGAGAGCCCGAGTTCCACGTATCCGAAGCCGTCGGCGAGGGTGTACGCCAACTCCTGCGCGGCCGTCGATCCCGCCTCGCGGATGTGGTAGCCGGACACGGAGAGCGGCTTGTACGCGGGAATGCCCTGCGCGCAGAACTCCATCAGGTCGCCGATCAGGCGCAGGTGCGGCTCAGGCGGGAACAGCCACTCCTTCTGCGCGATGTACTCCTTGAAAATGTCGGTCTGCAGCGTGCCGTTCAGCCGGCCGATGTCGGCGCCCTGCCGTTCGGCGGCGACCACGTACATGCAGAAGACCGGCACGGCCGGGCCGCTGATGGTCATCGAGGTGGTGACGTCGGTCAGCGGGATGTCCCGGAACAGTACGTCCATGTCCGCGGCCGAGTCGATGGCCACGCCGCAGTGCCCGACCTCGCCGAGCGAGCGCGGGTCGTCGGAGTCCCGGCCCATGAGCGTGGGCATGTCGAACGCGACGGACAGTCCGCCGCCGCCGGCCGCGAGGATCGCCCGGAAGCGCTCGTTCGTCTGCGCCGCGTTGCCGAACCCGGCGAACTGCCGGATGGTCCACGGGCGGCCGCGGTAGCCGGTGGGGTACAGGCCGCGGGTGTAGGGGTGCTCGCCGGGCCAGCCGATCCTCGAGAAATCGGGGACGACGGCGCCCGGCGGTGGGCCGTAGACCGGCGCGGTCTCGTCGCCGGAGATCGTGGTCGTGTCGCGGTCGGTCTTCGGCGCCTTCGCGTACGCCGCCCGCCAGCGCTCCCCGCCCGCCTCGATCTCCTCGGGCCCCGCTTGATCAGACACAGGCGCTTTAGACAAGTCCATGCCACCAAACTACTAGGACGTCCAACTATCTGTCGACGCCGTCGAGCCGGGTCACCGCCGCGGGCCGGGAACGACGCGAATCGGAGCGTTATGGACCCACGACGACGCGCCCTGAGGGCGGTTTCAGGGTCGGGGATCGGACTAGAGGCGGCGTTGAGCATGAGCGTCGCCGCGGCGATGTGATGGTGTGATTTGTGGCGCCGGGGTCGTGCGAGTGGCGGCATCGACGAGGCGACTGCGAAAGATCGCGCATGTCGTCGCACCGGCGGCCTGTTGGTCGGTCGCGGCCCGCAGTCGCCGACACCCCCGCTGGTGTCGGAGAACCGCGACGGCGCGATCCTGACCGAGCGTCAGGTGCCTTGTGCGGCAGTCGGATGCGACTCAGGCAGCTGCTGCTCTGTCTGTGGCGTCTCAGTCTGTGGCGCCTCGGTGAAGTCGCCTGCGGCCATGCGCAGCTCGCGCAGCGTGGCGAAGAGGGAGCGGTGCTGCTCCGCGTCCAGCGCGCCGAGTCCGAACTCCGCGGCCATCAGGTCCGCCGTCGCCTTCTCGACCACGTCCCGGCCGTCGGCGGTGATCTCCGCGAGCACGCCCCGGCCGTCCTCCGGATTCGGCTTGCGCTCGACCAGGCCCGACTTGGCCAGCCGGTCCACGATGTTGGTCACCGAGGTCGGGTGCACCTGAAGCCGCTCGCCGATCTTGGACAGCGGCAGCGCGCCGGTCCTGCTGAAGGTAAGCAGGACCAGCGCCTCGTACCGCGCGAACGTCAGCCCGTACGGCCGCACGAGCGCGTCGACCTCGGCCAGCACCAGCTGGTGCGCCCGCATCAGCGAGGTGACCGCGAGCATGGAGGTCGATTCGCCCCAGCGCCGCTCCCAGAGCTCGAAGGCCCGTTGTACGGGGTCGAATGGCAGGCCGCCCTGGTTCGGCATCGGTGCTTCTCTCTACGCACTACATATCTACGTACCGGGGACGCCGCCCCGCCTTTGCTGTCTCTGTTCAGCCTTCGAGCTTCGAGCGGTCCCGCACCGCGCCGGTGGCCGCCGAGGTCGCCAGGTAGGCGTATGCCTTAAGCGCCAGCGAGACCGGGCGTTCGCGGTCGGCTGGCTTGTAGCCCCGGGTCGACTCCAGCGCCGCGCGCCGCGCCGCCAGCTCCTCGGCCCCCACTTCCAGGGTGATCGACCGGTCGTGGATGCTGATCGCGATCTCGTCGCCCTCCTCGATCAGCGCGATCACGCCGCCCGACGCCGCCTCGGGGGAGATGTGCCCGATCGACAGGCCTGAGGTGCCGCCGGAGAACCGGCCGTCGGTGATCAGCGCGCACTTCGCGCCGAGCCCCTTGCCCTTCAGGAACGCCGTCGGGTACAGCATCTCCTGCATCCCCGGACCGCCCTTGGGGCCCTCGTACCGGATCACCACGACGTCGCCCTCGACGATCCGGTCCGCCAGGATCGCCTCGACGGCGGCCTCTTGCGACTCGAAGACCCGCGCCGGGCCCTTGAAGTCCCAGATCGACTCCGCCACGCCCGCCGTCTTCACCACCGCGCCGTCAGTCGCGATGTTGCCCCACAGCACCGCCAGACCGCCGTCCTTGGTGTAAGCGCTCGGGACGGAGCGGATGCAGCCGTTCTCGGCGTCGGTGTCGAGCTTGTCCCACCGGTTGTCGGTGGAGAACGGCTCCGTGGTGCGCACGCCGCCGGGCGCCGCGTGGAAGAGCTCTACGGCCGCCTCGGACGGGCTCTCGCCGCGGATGTCCCAGGCCCCCAGCCAGGCGGTCAGGGTGGGGGAGTGGACCGCGTGGACGTCCCGGTCGAGCAGGCCCGCGCGGTTCAGTTCGCCGAGGATCGCCGGGATGCCGCCCGCGCGGTGCACGTCCTCCATGTAATAGGTCTTCGTGAGCGAGGCGCGGTTCGGCGCCACCTTCGCGATGCACGGCACCCGGCGAGAGGTCGCGTCGATCTCCTTGAGGCCGAACCCGACGCCCGCCTCCTGCGCCGCCGCCAGCAGGTGCAGCACCGTGTTCGTCGACCCGCCCATCGCCACGTCCAGCGCCATCGCGTTGCCGAACGCGGCCGGGGTGGCGATCGAGCGCGGCAGCACCGACTCGTCGTCGCCCTCGTAGGACCCCAAACCGTAATAACGCCGTGCCAGCTCGATGACCAGCTCGCCGGCCCGCTCGAACAGGGCCCGGCGCTTGGCGTGCGTGGCCAGCACCGAGCCGTTGCCGGGCAGGCCCAGGCCGAGCGCCTCGACCAGGCAGTTCATCGAGTTGGCGGTGAACATCCCGGAGCAGGAGCCGCAGGTCGGGCAGGCCGAGCGCTCGATCGTGCCGAGGGTGTCGTCGGACACGCTGGCGTCGGCGGACGCGGTCATCGCGTCGATCAGGTCGAGCTTGTCGTACGCCACCCCGTCGCGGATGTGCGCCTTTCCGGCCTCCATCGGGCCGCCGGACACGAACACGGTGGGGATGTTGAGCCGCAGCGCGGCCATCAGCATCCCCGGCGTGATCTTGTCGCAGTTGGAGATGCAGACCAGCGCGTCGGCGCAGTGCGCGTTGACCATGTACTCGACCGCGTCGGCGATCAGCTCGCGGGACGGCAGCGAGTAGAGCATCCCGCCGTGGCCCATCGCGATGCCGTCGTCGACGGCGATCGTGTTGAACTCCTTGGCCACCCCGCCCGCCGCGACGACCGACTCGGCCACGATCTCGCCCACGTTGCGCAGGTGCACGTGCCCCGGGACGAACTGGGTGAAGGAGTTCGCGACCGCGACGATCGGCTTGCCGAAGTCCGAGTCGGTCATACCCGTGGCGCGCCACAGCGCCCGCGCGCCCGCCATGTTGCGGCCGTGGGTGGACGTCCGTGACCGAAGTGGTGGCATCGTCGACTCCCTAAGCTTTCCGATCCGGTACTGCGCTGCCCGGGCTTTTCAGGTCGGATTCTCCCACCACGTCCGCCGCTCGGACCAGGGATACCAAAGAGTGGGACGGGACGCGGCCTCGAGTCAGGCGGCGACTGGCTGTGCGACGCGCGCCGCGGAGGCCAGCTCCGCCCGAACCGAACGCTCGGCGAAGAACGCCCCAGTGGGCAGCACCGCCATCAGCAGGACCCAGAGCGTGCGCTTGCCGGTCCACCGCAGCTGCCTGCGGCCGTCCAGTGCGAGCAGCACGTAGGCGATGAAGAGCAAGCCGTGCACGGTGCCGAAGATCCGCATCAGCACGAGGTTCCCGGCGGCGAACTGGATCGGCATGCCGACACAGAGCAGCAGGAGGAAGGAGACCCCTTCGGCAAGGGAGACGTAGCCGAAGAAACGGGAAAAGAGGCTCTTGTCGGGCATGAACGGATCCTCGAGGCTGGTATCGGGCGGGATTCGACTGGCCCGACCAGCTTAACGACATCACGTCGGGAAAATGTCCCCATCGGGCGAGAGTCCGGTCACAT
Organism: Actinocrinis sp.; assembly: GCF_035938995.1. Classification (GTDB taxonomy): domain Bacteria; phylum Actinomycetota; class Actinomycetes; order Streptomycetales; family Catenulisporaceae; genus DASZGI01. The sequence goes on along the minus strand of NZ_DASZGI010000137.1, from coordinate 4,299 downwards.
TAGTCCCCGCCAATGTCTAGGGTGTGCGCATGGATTGGGACAGGCGCCGGTGTGCGCGCCGGGGGCATGTGCTGTACGAGCCGACTGAGCCGGGCTATCGCGACCGGCTCCGAGTCGAGACCGCGGTGGGTACCGCCTGGCGGTGCCTGCGCTGTGGCGACTTCGCGCTCCAGCCGCCGACCGTGTCCGGACCCGCCGCCGATGCGCCCATCGTTCCGCGCGGCAAGGCGCTGCGCTCGCTGTTGATCATGCGGCTGCTCGCGGTCGAGCGGATCTTCCGCTTCCTGCTGGTCGGCGCGGCCGCGTACGCGGTGTGGAAGTTCTCGAACTCGCAGCAAGCGCTTTCGCAGCTGTTCGAGCAAGACCTGACCCTCCTGAAGCCGCTCGCCACGCACTTCGGCTACGACCTCGACCACTCCTCGGTGGTCGACACCATCCGCAAGACCTTCAACTACAAGCACTCCACCCTCGACATCGCGGCGGTCCTGCTCGGCGCCTACGCGATCATCGAGCTGGTCGAGGCGATCGGTCTATGGCTGGCGAAGCGCTGGGGCGAGTACTTCGCCGCGGTGGCCACGGCCGCGTTCATCCCTGTCGAGATCCACGAGCTGCTGACCAAGCAGACCGCGTTCAAGATCGCCACCTTCGCGGTCAACGTCGCCGCGGTGCTTTATCTGCTGCTGAGCAAGCGCCTGTTCGGATTGCGCGGAGGTCGGGCGGCGGCCGAGCGCGAGCTGCACAGCGCCTCGCTGCTCGAGGTCGAGGAGGCGGTCGGAGAAGCGCCGGACGAGCCGCGGCCGGATGCCCCGGACGCCGAGGCGGCGGGTGGCGGTCGCGTCGCAGGGGCGGCCCGACCTGCGCCAGAGCCGAGCGCCGACATCGAACCGAGCGCCGGCTCCGAACCCGACTTCAGGCGGGCCGGGCGTCAGACGGCCGACCCTGAAGATGTTCACTCTTCAACTAACTGACGTAGACTGGACCCATGGAGAACCCGCGCTGGCTCAAGGACGTCGAACAGCGGACCTGGCGCGCCTGGCTCGAGGTGATGCGGCTGCTCCCGGCGCAACTGGAGGACCGGCTGCACGAGCGGCACGGCCTGAACCTCACCGACTACCAGGTGCTCGTCGAGCTCTCCGAGACGGAGGAGGGCAAGCTGCGGATGACCGAACTGGCCAACCGCACCTCGCTGTCGAAGAGCCGCCTCTCACACCAGATCGGGCGGATGGAGAAGGCCGGGCTGGTCGCCCGCGAGGAGTGCCCGTCGGACCGGCGCGGCGCCTTCGCCGTGATCACCGGCCAGGGATGGGACCTGATCCGCGCCGCCGCGCCCGGCCATGTGGCCGATGTGCGCGAGCTCTTCGTCGACCTGATGTCGCCTCAGGAGGTCGCGGTCGTAGGGCAGGCGATGGGAATCATCGCCGAGAAGCTGCGGCAGCGGCCCGGCACCGGCTGCGCCAACGCCCTACAACCGTAGAGCCCCGCGGCTGCCCGATGGAGCCGGTCGATTAAAACGAGCGGCCGGTCGTCTTAGGTGGGGCTGAGCGCTTGGGTATCTTTGCCTGCGGTGGTCTGCGTCAGGCGAAGTACGCGGCCGAGACGAGTCCCACCACGAGGCAGTAGATCGCGAACGGCTTCAGCGTCTTGGTCTCGAAGTACTTCACCAGGAAGCGCACCGAGATGTACGACGCGATGAACGCCACGATCGAGCCGGCGATCGCGGGCCCGACCACGCCGGAGTTCTCCGGCTTCGCCAGTTCGGGCAGCTTGTAGACCCCGGCGCCGAGGATCGCGGGCGTGGCCAGCAGGAACGCGAACCGGGCGGCGTCCTCGTGGTGCAGGCCCTTGAACAGGCCGGCGACGATCGTGGAGCCGGACCGGCTCAGTCCCGGGAACAGGCCGAGGATCTGGGCCGCGCCGAGTTGCGCCGCCGTCTTGCGGTCAAGCCGGGACAGCCGCACGTCGCTGGCGATGTCCGGCGGCAGCTCCCTGCCGTGCTTGTCCAGCTCGCGCACCAGCGTCGCGGTACCTGCATGCCCGCCCGCCGCGGCCTGTGCGGGCTTGCGCCGGCTGCCGCCGCCGGTGATGCTCGCGGCGTCACCGCGCCGCCCGGACCGGCTGGCGCTCGAGCTGGCCGATCCGCCGCGCATCTGCTCCGCGGCGTACAGCACCACGCCGTTCAGCGCCAGGAAGACGCCCGCGAGCGCCGGCTTGCCCAGATGCTCGCGCAGCAACTTGTCCAGGATGATCCCGGCGATGCCGACCGGGATGGTGCCGATCACCAGGAGCCAGGCCAGCCGCTCATACGGCGTCTCGATCCGCCGTTCCCGAACCGAGCTGATCAGTCCCTTGATGATGCGGACCCAGTCGTGCCGGAAGAAAAGGATCAGCGCGCACGCGGTCGCCACGTGCAGCGCGACGATCACCGCCAGATAGGGGGACTGCGGCGCCGTCATGTCCAGCGTCGTCTTCCACGAGCCGCCGATGAACGCCGGGATGAGCACCGCGTGACCCAGGCTGGAGACCGGGAACAGCTCGGCGACGCCCTGCACCAGGCCGATGACCACGGCTTCGAGGTAGGTGACGGAACCGGACAACTCGTGACCTCGGTCCTGTGGAGTCGCGTGTCCGGCGAGCCGGCGCGGATGAGAGGTGGCCGAGACGACAATAGCTACTTCGCCAGGCCGTCCGGGGACCGGTACCAGGAATCAAGGGTCTCCCGGTTCACCGACATCGACGCGGCGACTTTGTCCCACGGCATCGGGTCCAGACCGCCGGCCGCCAAGCCGACCACCTCGCGCAGCATCGCGTCCATCACGCGCCGCGCCTTGACCAGCGACATCAGCGCGTTCTCATAGGAGCTGCGGTCGATCTCCCGGATCGTCATCGGCAGCCAGCCGTTGATCATGCCGATGAACTGGCGGCGCAGATCCTGGTCCAGCTCGCCGGGAATCGTGACAGAACCGTCGCACCGCACCTCGGCCAGCAGGATGCCCCGGCCGTCGCGCACCGCGGCGCGCACCACCTGATAGCTCTGGTAACGGTGCACGTTCGAGCCGAACTGGTCGGCCCCGGCAACCTGCTCGGCGAAGTCGCGCAGCCGCGGCGCGATCGAGGCCGCATAACCTCGGAACGAGTCGCTGTCCAGCGACCCGCCGCCGTCGACGAGCGCCTGCGGCGGATCGACGACCTCGACTCCGGCCGTCGCCCACCGGCTGATCCCGCGGTCCCGGTCGAGCACAACGACGTCATAGTCGATGCGGTCGGGGCGGTAGAACCTTGTCATCGCGCGCCCTTCCCCACTCGGCCCTTGCGGGCCGACTCATCCGGGGACATTTCTCGCAGCCCCCTGGGTACGTGGAGTGAACGCTTTCGAAAAGCGCGGAGAACTTATCCTCAGCGTCCGAACGTCGCGACGAGCCTGAGCCGGGCGCCCGCGCGACGTGTGCGAGAGAGGGTCAGCGAGCCGGAGCCGGGCGGCCCCGCGTCGGGGATCATCGAGCCGTGAAACAGCGCTCCGGGCACGACTGATCCGTACGCCGACGGGATGGCCGGGATCAGCGACGCGGGCGCGGGACCGGCGAGCGACACCCGCAGCCCTCCGTCGCGGACCCGGCCGACCGACCCCTCGAGCCGCACCATCTCGTCCGGACCGGCGTCCGAACCGAGCGCGGAGGCGATCATGTCGACCGCGTAACGGCGGTTGCCGAGCGCGGTGAGGTCGGCGACGGTCAGCCGCACCGAACGGGTCTTGTCCACGGCGACGGCTATTTCCCCGACGGTCGCGTGCACCGGTTCGCCGATCTGCAGGGCGCCGGACAACAGCGGCATCGTCACCGTCCGGGGGTGCCACGGGGCAAGCGCGCGCAGCTGGGCGAGCGGGCGGCGAGACGGACGGGTCTCCGCGGTGCCGCCGGGAATCAGCGTCCAGCGGCCGCGCAGCGAGGCGGACCGGCCGCCCTCGAAGACGCCGAAACCGGGCACCTCCAGTGTCGTCATGCGAACCTCCGACCCCTCGTCTCGTCGTCGCCGGCCCGGACGCCGTGGGGAGGCTGGGACCGCATTGGGCAGGCGCCGCCGGGGGCCGGGACGTTCGGCGGGTCCGACACGAGACCTTCGAGCGCTGCCGCCGATCGTCCCGCGCAGTTCCGGCCCGCTCCGGCGGCTCCTCCTGCGGTACTCAACCTGCTCCAGTTTTCTGGGGATCTGCTAAAGGAGGGATAAGAGACCGATACGAGTCCGAGTCGAGCGCTTCAGTTTGGCTTCCAAGTCGACGGCAGGGCACGCGGAAATCGGCATCGG